>JBMLPQ010000103.1:0-21711 GCA_049242025.1 Sediminibacterium sp. | reverse complement strand
AACTTTAACTATCGCATCTAACTTAACGGTAGATTTAATTGAGTTGGATATCAAACAAGCTTTTTCTGTTTTTTCTAATACTCGCATGGCACGCTCTGCTTGATGTTCATCTGTAATAACCAATACTGGTTTTAACAAAACAGTTGTCACCATGTATTTACCCTCTGGTTGCTCTAACAAACCAACGGCCTTACAATCCAATGAAACAAAGTCTAATTTAGAATTTTCGGCTATTGCTAAAAAAGTAGTCATATAACAAGAGTTGACCGCAGCAACCAACAAATGCTCTGGAGACCATATCCCAGGAATTCCTTTAGGAAACTCAGGTGGAGTAGCTACTTCAATTGAGCTATTCAATACAGGAGAGCTTATGGTTCCTTTTCTATCATTTGTCCATGTTAAATCAACTTCGTAATGATGTGCATTATTCATAATGATTAAATTTTCATGAGTTTTGAAGGGCAAACAAAATCAGTTTTTGGTACCGATGTTTCTACAATTGCCTTGTAGCCGCCAGCTATTTCTGTAAAGTTTCTATACCCTCTAGCTTGCAGAATGCTTGCAGCAATCATACTTCTGTATCCGCCTGCGCAATGCATAAAAAAATGTTGTTTAGGATCAATTTCTTTGATCCAATCATTAATGTAAGCCAATGGTTTATTATATGCATTTTCAACATGTTCTGCAGTAAATTCTGATTCCCTTCTTATATCAATTACCTGATCGGTTTGAGGATCATAATTTTCTTCAAACAATTGAGCATTTATCCTTTCAATAGTATCTACCGGCTTACCAGCATTCAACCATGCTTCATATCCGCCAGATAAAAATCCAATCACATGATCAAATCCTACCCTGCTTAATCTAGTAACTGCTTCTTCTTGTTTGCCTTCATTGCAAACTAATAATATAGGTTGATTTACATCTACTATTAGCGCACCCACCCATGGAGCAAAATCACCACTTAATCCAATATTGACCGATTGAGGAATATACCCTTTAAAAAAAGTATCAGGATCTCTGGTATCTAAAACAAGTGCTCCTGTTTCTTCAGCAGCTGCTTCAAAAGCTTGAGCAGTCAAGGGTCTTGTTCCTTCATTTAATACTTTGTCAAAAGATGCATAGCCTTGTTTATTCATTGCTACATTCATTCCAAAATAGCCTGGAGGTGGCAATAGTCCATCTGTAACAGCTTTAATAAAGCTTTCTTTATTTGGCTGGTTCAATGCATAGTTTACTTTTTTTTGATTGCCCAAAGTATCCACTGTTTCGGTCATCATATTTTTACCACATGCACTGCCTGCACCATGTGCAGGATAAACAATAAGATCATCTGATAATGGCAGAATTTTATTCATTAAACTATCATATAATAATCCAGCTAATTCTTCTTGTGTCATATTAGCTGCTTTCTGCGCTAAATCAGGACGACCTACATCGCCTAAGAACAAAGTATCGCCACTAAAAATGCAATGTTCTTTTCCATTTTCATCAACTAATAAAAACGTACTGCTTTCCATGGTATGACCTGGCGTATGCAAAACTTTAATGGTGATATCACCCACTTTAAACAAATCGCCATCGTTGGCTGTAATGCATTCAAAAGAAGCTTTTGCAGTTGGACCGTATACGATTTGAGCACCCGTTTTATTTCCAAGGTCTACATGACCACTCACAAAATCTGCATGAAAATGGGTTTCAAAAATATACTTGAGTTGCACATTGTCTTTTGCTAATCGATCTAAATAAGGTTTTGTTTCGCGCAATGGGTCAACAATTGCAGCTTCCCCATTAGAAACAATATAATATGCACCTTGCGCCAAACATCCAGTATAAATTTGTTCAATTTTCATAACCAAAATTTTGTAAATTATTTAAAGTGTAAATTTCTGAAACAATGAATTGATTCACGGTATCAAATGTTACCTACGCACTTGAAAGAATTTATTTCTTAGCAGTATAAGTATCAGGAGATTTTAGAAACTCCTCTTTGCATTCTGAAGCACAAAAACCATATACTTTACCCTTGTAGTGGGCCGTGTCTGCTATTCCAGCAGTCACTGGCATACCGCAAATAAAATCTCTTTTATTGCTTACCATTTCGGCCGTAAATTTTGGTAAAGAATCAGAAACAGCAACCTGCATTGTTGAACCATGTTTTACTGGTTCTAAAGAAGGCGTTGAAGCAGTTTCACTATTGGCACAGGAGGCAAATAAAAAAGCACCAAAAAGCGCTGAAAAATTGAATTTAAATTGCATTTGAATAATTTATTTTTTACAAAGTTACAAGACAAGCAATCGCTAAAAAATGAGTATAATCATAAAAAAAGCTGCCTGGGGGAAGGCAGCTCTAATTAAACTTTGGTTTGCTTTAACTCACAACCGGCTCGCCGGTATTCACCCACTCATTCATCCCTGCAGAATAATTAACAATATTCTTAAACCCATTTTTTGCAAGGATTGAATATGCTATTGAAGCCCTATCACCTCCCTGACAATGAATCATAACTTTTTTGTCTTTACTGATCTTGTCTAAGTTGTTTGGTAAAGTTCCCACGAATACATTATCTGCATCTTTGATATGGCCAGCATTGAATTCTGCTACTCCACGCAAATCAACCACTTGAACAGTTGAATCATTTGCCAATACTTTTGCTTCGGCCAATTCAACTAGATTTACTTTTTCTAGCGTACCACCAGCTTGAGTGTACTCTTCTACAGAAGGCAGATAACCTGCAATATTATCTAAGCCAATTCGCATTAATTTTCTAGTTAAATCGTCTAGCATTGATTCGTCGGCTAAAATCATAAAGGGCTCTTCATAAGTTAAAAACCAACCTGCCCATGTTGCAAATGAATTATTGCCTTGAATATTTAAACTACCCGGAATAAAGCCTGCTGCAAACTCAGTTTTAGGTCTCGCATCCAACAGTTTTACTCCATTTGCCATATGGCTATTTACTTCTTCAATAGATAATTTTTTAAGCTTCGGAACTTCTGTTAATAAAGGACGATTTACTTTATTTAACTTTTTCATCATTGCAAAATATTTTGGCGGTTCAGGTTGATCTGCCAATAAATATTCTGTAAATCCTGTTTCATCTGTTGGATATTGAAATGCCCAGTTACGCGCTTTCTCATAACCCACTGTGGTACTTGGAACAGCACCCAAAGCCTTACCACAAGCTGATCCTGCACCATGTCCTGGCCATACTTGAATATAATCTGCTAGTGCATTAAACTTCTTAATACTCTGGTACATTTGCTTTGCACCCTTATCTTGAGTACCCACCATACCAGCAGCTTTCTCCAATAAATCTGGGCGTCCAATATCCCCCACAAAAACAAAGTCTCCGGTAAATAACATCACTGGCTCGTTGCTAGCAGGATGATCAGTTAATAAGAAGCTAATACTTTCTGGGGTATGACCAGGAGTATGTAATACTTTAAAACTGAGGTTACCCAATTTTACAATATCGTTGTCTTTTAAACCTACATGGGGAAATTCATATTCCCAACCTTCACCACCCTCATCAGACAAATACAATTGTGCTCCAGTTAATTGCGCCAACTCTCTTGAACCCGCTAAAAAATCAGCGTGAATATGCGTTTCAAAAATATGTGTGATAGTCATATTGTTGGCCTTCGCAATTTCTAAATAAGTATCCACATCTCTTTTAGCGTCAATCACTGCAGCAACACCTGCTTTTTGACAGCCAATAAAATAACTTGCTTGTGCTAAACTCTTGTCGTAAATGTGTTGAAAAAACATATGGTTTTGTTTTAAGTTTTTAAAATTTTATACTGCAAATATCATTATGATAATATAGTCGTTTGGTAACATTTGTTGCATTTAGTGGCCACTTCCAGTAGGAAAAAACAATTCCTTAACAATGATGTAAATTCCCATGATGAGTACAAACCACCCAAAAGCTTTCTTCAATTTTTCTCCAGGTATTTTCTTAGAAAGTAATATGCCGCCAAATATCCCTACTACAGCAAATCCAGTAAAAGTCAACAACAATTTCCAATCAATCACTTGTGATCCTTGCAAATCGCCGGTAAATCCAATTAAAGATTTTGCTGCAATGATAAATAGAGAAGTCCCTACTGCAAGTTTCATGGGCATTTTTGCTAATAATACCAATGCGGGTATAATCAAAAATCCACCTCCTGCACCAACTAGACCTGTTAGAATCCCAACAATTGTCCCTTCTAAAAGTATAATAGGATAATTGTAAACCATTGGTTCAGATTCGCTTATTTCAGTTTTCTTGCCTGGCTTGATCATGCTTACCGATGCAAGAATCATCACTACTGCAAACAATAGCATCAAAGCAATAGACTTAGTAATCACAATACCTCCTATTGATACAACTTCAGCAGGTATTAATGGAACAATCCATAATCTGGTCGCATATACAGCTGCAATAGAAGGAATTCCAAAAATTAATACTGTTTTGAAGTCGACTCTTTTTTGAGTTGCACTTTGTATTCCCCCTACTAAAGCGGTGGATCCTACAATAAATAAAGAATAAGCTGTAGCTAATACAGGATCTACTCCCATTACATACACAAGTATGGGAACAGTTAGTATAGAACCTCCACTCCCAATTAAGCCAAGGGAAATCCCTACTAAAGCTGCCAATAAAAAACCTATAATGACCATTTAATTTAGTTTAGAGAACAAAGTTGCGTCATCCTGACCTACAAAATGGTTACAAAAGTTACATATCAGCAGATAATAAAAAAGGACCACCTGATAGGTGATCCTTGAAAGAGGTCCCGAGCGGATTCGAACCGCTGTGGAAGCTTTTGCAGAGCTCTGCCTAGCCACTCGGCCACAGGACCATTACGGGGATGCAAAAATAGCGTAAACAAACTAATTTTAAAATTCTAAATAAGAAATACCGAATTTTACCATATAAAAAAGTAAAAAATGAGTAGAATTGGTGAAAGTGAACTAATAATCAATCATAGAGGGGCCGTTTACCACTTAAATTTAAGACCGGAAGAATTAGCCAACACAATCATTACCGTTGGCGACCCAAGCAGAGTGGGCGAAGTAAGTAAATATTTTGACAGCATAGAAGGCAAATTTGAGCACAGAGAATTTATTACACATACTGGATTTGTTGGGAATAAAAGAATTTCTGTTGTATCTACTGGAATTGGGCCCGACAATATTGATATCGTTTTGAATGAATTGGACGCACTAGCGAATATTGATTTTGAAACCCGAACCATCAAACCTAATCAAACAAGATTAACCATTGTTCGAATGGGAACTTCAGGTTCTTTGCAGGCTTCCATACCAGTGGATAGTTTTGTAGCCAGCACACATGGGCTTGGAATAGATAACTTGCTTCATTTTTATAAATTAATGAACAATGAAGAAGAGTTGCAAATTGCACAAGCATTCAATGTTCATACGCAGATAGGATATAATGGGCTTCAACCTTATATTGCATCTGCATCCACACATATTCTTAAGGAATTTGTAACAGGATTTCACCAAGGCATCACTGTTACTTGTCCTGGTTTTTATGGCCCTCAAGGCAGAATTCTTCGACTTCCTTTACAGTTCCCAGACCTGATTAACCAGTTAACCAGTTTTAGATTTGGCAATCATATCATTTCTAATTTTGAAATGGAAACAAGCGCCATATATGGATTGGGTAAATTACTAAATCACCATTGCCTTAGCCTCAGTGCAATTGTAGCCAATAGAGTTCAGCAAACTTTTAGTAAAGACGGAGGCAAAGCAGTAGAAAACTTAATTCAAAAAAGCCTAGAGATACTAGCAAAAATTTAATAATTACGATGGAACTAGTATTTTATAAATATGAAGGAACTGGTAATGATTTTATTTTAATTGATAATAGAAATGGTGATATTAAACTAAGTCATGATGAAATTGCTCATTTATGCCATAGAAGATTTGGTATAGGGGCAGATGGATTGATGCTGCTGAATACTCAAGCAGGTTATGACTTTGAAATGGAGTACTATAACTCGGATGGAGCAGTAGGAAGTATGTGTGGCAATGGGGGAAGATGCTTAACGCAATTTGCATTTGATTGCGGTATTCAACAAGAACGATTCAATTTTATAGCATCGGACGGTCCACATGAAGCGGTAATTGAAAAGAAAGGATGGGTTAAATTAAAAATGAAAGACGTTGATAGTGTTCAAAAAGACCATCATGCTTTTATTTTAAATACAGGATCACCCCACTATATTTTACCAGTAAGTCAACTCAATCAATTGGATGTATATTCAGAAGGAAAGAAAATCCGTTACAGTGATCCTTTTAAAAAAGAGGGCATCAACGTAAATTTTGTTGAACAGCTAGCAGATGATCAATTATTAGTAAGAACTTATGAGAGAGGAGTCGAGGATGAGACCTACAGTTGTGGTACAGGTGTTACCGCTGCTGCATTGTCTAATCCATTGGCATCTGTTGGGAAAAACACCACCCATATTACCACGAAAGGAGGAAACTTATCCGTAGAATTTGAAAAAATAGACCAGCAAAATTTTAGACAAATTTGGTTATGCGGACCAGCAAAATTTGTATTTAAAGGGACCATAGTTTTATAATCAACCCAAAGGCTAAAAGCATGATTCAGTATTTCAAAAACGTAAATGGTCAAACCATAGAAATTCCAAAAGCAGATCAAGGAGTTTGGGTAAACTTAGTCCCTCCATTCAAGGAGGAAGAGTTTATAGAACTCAGTAACGAATTGGAAATACCGATCGAGTTCCTAAGAGATTCACTAGATATAGATGAGCGTCCACGTTATGAAATGGAAGATAATGTTAGAATTATCATTATTAAAACGCCTACAGAAAACAACTCTTTTAACGACTCAGATGCTTTTTATATTACCATACCCATTTGCATCATCTTAACCCATAATCAAATTATAACCGTTAATTCTTTCGACAATGGTGCAATCAAAAAATTCTTGAATACTTTTCAGAAAAGACATCCAGACAAAAGAAATATGATGGTTTTAAAAGTGTTTGAAAAAGTAGTTCAAACTTTTTTAGATTATCTGAAAGAAATCAACCATAGTAGAAATCAATATGAGCAAAGTTTATATGATAGTAATAGTAATGTAGACTTACTTAAACTAATGCGAGTGCAAAAAAGTCTAGTGTATTTTGTTACTGCACTTAGAAGCAATGAAATGCTGATGATGAAAATGGAAAGAACAAATTTTCTTGGTTTAAATGAAGACGAAAGAGAATTTTTACAAGACTTAATAGTAGACACTAGCCAGGCATTGGAAATGGCTAATATTTATACCAATATATTAAGTAGCACAATGGATGCTTTTGCAAGTATCATCAGCAATAACCTGAATAATGTGATGAAGCGACTAACTTCTATCACCATTATACTTTCATTACCTATTTTAGTGACCAGCATTTATGGAATGAATGTAGACCTCCCCTATCAACATTCTAATCATGCGTTTTATATTCCAGTGATTATTTCGCTTTTCATATCAATTGTTATTGGAGGGTATTTTTACAAGAAAAAATGGTTTTAAAATGCCTTTATTTAATGTTCGAGTTTATGGTTTATTAATTGATCAATACCAGCGTTTATTGGTAACTGATGAGTTTATACGAGGAAGTTATATTACCAAACTACCAGGAGGTGGATTAGAGTTTGGAGAAGGTACCCGAGATTGTTTACAAAGGGAATTCATGGAAGAGATTGGCATTCATGTAAAAGTGGGAGCCCATTTTTACACTACCGATTTTTTTCAAATATCTGCGTTTAACCATAAAGACCAAATCATTTCGATCTATTATTTAGTCCATACTGCAGACACCACAAAAATTAAAACTTCAGATATCCCTTTTAATTTCAATAAAGACCAAATTGCCGATCCTAACGGCGAATCAGAGGTATTCAGATGGATTCCCATAAGAGATTTAAGCGAAGACTCGGTTACACTCCCAATAGATAAAGTGGTTATTCAACTATTAAAAGAAAACGCCTAATCCAGGTTTATTAGAAAGAATTACTTTCCCTTGATTAAAGGCAACCCCTTTTGCATTTGCTTCAGCAAGCAGTAAAGGACCATCCATATCTACATAATCTAATTGAGGTAAAAAATGTCCAATTGCAGCAGAACCAATAACCGATTCATTCATACTGCCCATCATTACTTTTAATCCTAACGAACGTGCTTCTTGAATCATTCTTCTTGCAGGAGTGATACCACTACACTTGGTTAACTTGATATTAATTCCATGAAAAAAACCAACACATTTCAATACGTCATGCTCTGAAACACAAGACTCATCTGCTATCAAAGGCAAACTAGATGCTTCATATAAAATCTTCATCCCCTCCCAATTGTCTTTAGCCAATGGTTGTTCTATAAATTCTACCCCCAGCTCAGCTAACGCTGGAATAAGTTTTAAAGCTTGCTCCGTTGTCCAACCGGCATTAGCGTCTACCCTAAAAATGGCATCAGTATGTTTACGAAGTGATTGAATAATATCTATATCATCTGGGGTCCCAAGCTTTATTTTATAAATTGGCCAAGGCTTTGCCTTCATCTTTTGAACCATTTTTTCAACGGAATCAATCCCTATGGTATAATCACATTCAGGCAATTCAGTTGTCCATTCTGTATTCCAAAGCTGATACAAAGGCTTTGCCTTCATTTGACCATATAAATCCCATCCTGCCATATCTAATGCAGCAACCAAAAAGGGATTCTGAGGAAACAAATGATGCAGATAATGCCAATAACGCTCTGGGTCTGTTAAGGCAAATTTTTCAACTAACTTTTGCTTTTTGGTTAAGTCGTCAATCATTTGCTCAACAGAAATATTATAATAAGCAATGGCTGGAGCTTCTCCATATCCTATAAACGGTCCTGCCGATAATGCAACCAACAGAGCCGTTTGATGTGTTTTAGTTCTTCCATTAGAGATTGTAAAAGGATCTATAAATGGAAGATTGGTTTGCGTAAATTGAAGTATCACAGCATTGAATTAACGTCCAGATTTTTTAATAAAACTTTTCAATTCACTATTAAAATCAGTCTGCTCCATTAGCGATTCTAAAGTGGTATGTACCCTGTAACACCAAAAATGATCTGGATTTGCAGGCACATTAATTTGTTCTTCTTGTGGATTATCTCTTCTTATTTTTTCATTGACACCAATCAAATCTTGAATTTGGAAAACACTCCACATTGCGGGTGAAAATAAATGTTGAATAACAATGGCTTTATTGATCCATGCTTCACAATAATGGGGAGCATCGCCCCATTGTCCTAATTCATGGTTGTAGAAATATTGAGTTTGAGACTTATCTTCTTCCCACCACCCTCTTATTGTACTCATATCATGGGTTGAAGGTGTTACTACGCTTAAATATGGTGCGTCATTAGGATGAAAGAATTGCTTTTCAGGATTTTTAGGCATCCGCTGAATTTCCAAACTCAACAAACCGAGCTGTTGCATTACTTCGGGTACACATGCAGGAACCATTCCTAGATCTTCGCCGCAAACCAACATATTGGTAACCCTTTTTAACGAAGGCAATTTTTTATTAGCTTCTTTTTTCCAAAATTCGTCCTGCTGTTTAAAGAAATAATTCACATATAAACCGCGTAATTGTTCTTGTGTAGCGTATTCTAAATTTTTAAAGGAGGAAGTGTTCTCTATTCCAAATCTAAAGTGAAAATATTGTCCTGTTCCGTCTGAATCAAATAATAGAATATTACTGATTAAACTAAAAATTCCTTTCTTGATTTTATGGTGATGCTCATCTTGCTCCATTGTAGTAAAATGTTGCTCCACCAATCTTTGGGTTTCAAAACCAGGCTTTAAAGAGTAGGTACCATTTTCGTGATTCGTTAAAAACATACTTTTCACTAATTCATTATCGTACCCAAAAATTTCCCAAAGTACTGCATCAGTGATATAGGGCTTTGTATATCGATCATAATTAAACCAAATCCCATTCTCTGCAAAAGTAGATGCAGCAATAGGTATTGCAGGAACAAAATGTCCCATAATCCCTTCTACGGCATCGAGTGGAATACTCCATATTCTAAAGAAACCGAGTATATGATCAATTCTAAATGCGTCAAAATAATGACTCATTTGTTCAAAGCGCTGCTTCCACCAAGCAAATCCATCTTCCTGCATCCGCTGCCAATTGTATGTTGGAAATCCCCAGTTCTGACCTGTTACCGCAAAATCATCTGGCGGCGCGCCAGCTTGAAAATCCATGTGAAATAAATCAGGATGTTGCCAGGTATCTGCACCATATCGATAAACACCAATTGCTATATCCCCTTTAATAATGATCCCTTTTGAATGAGCGTAAGCAGCAGCTTCTTTTAGTTGCAAGTGTAAATGATATTGTAAAAAATAATGAAAAGCAATATCATCGTAAGCTTTAGAATCAGGTTGAACCAATGCTTCAATATCCTGCTCTTTATACTTTTTGTAAGCAGGCCATTTACTAAAGTCGACCGTACCATATTCATCCCTTAAATAACAGAATACAGCGTAAGGAACTAACCAATGTTTATTCTGTTGATAGAATGCTAAAAAAGAAGATTGCTGTAACAATTCTTTGCCACTTGCTTTGTAAACTTTTCTAGCAAAATTGAATTTTAATTGTATAACTGAAGCATAATCAACGGTAGCTAATGCATTCAATTGAAGTCGCTCTTTTTCTAATTGTTGTAATTGTTTAAGCTGGGTTTTATTTACAATTTTACTCAGATTTAAATACAATGGATGCAAGGCAAAAGCAGATATTGCTGCATAAGGATAAGAATCCTTGTTGGTATTTGTTGCGGTAGTATCATTGACAGGAAGTAATTGGATCATTTTTAAACCAACTTGTTCGGCCCAGTCAACCATTTTAATTAAGTCAGTAAATTCTCCTACCCCAAAACTTGATTGCGTTCTTAAACTAAAAACAGGAATGGCAACTCCAGCCCCCTTCCATGTTTGATTGGGTAAATAAGTAAACCCATCATTCACAATCGTAATTTGATCTTTTATTACTGGATGATGTAAAACGCGATTATCCCCAGCTTCAAATTGAATTAATTTTTTTAATTCAAGATCGTATACTCCATATTTATAAGCGATTGGAAATTGGTCTTTACTTAAATTCAGGCTTAGTTCAAAGAAAGGAGAGGATGCTGATTTTCCCATTATTAATAGATGGGCTTCTGACCAGTTCTCAGCATCTTTAAATGAACCAGATAAACAAATAACTTGATTTTTAGAAAGCAAAGGGCTTTTCACTCTAAAAATATGAGTTACTTGTTTGGGTGATTTAACCTGATATGCTGTTTTAGATTCAGCTAACAATACTTGCTGAAATGCTTCTGTATAAAAACTATTTTCAAAATAACCAGCATGATTCCATGTGTCTACCACCTGAATTTTAGTGGTCTTGATTGCGCTTAAATCTAATACTCTATCAGTACCCCAATCAATCACTTTTGTTCCATCAGCATTTACCAAAACATAATTGTATTGAATCGATTCTTGATTGGCTTCAAGTGGCCAATCAATATTTACTGTCCAAGTTTGATCATTCAAATATTGCATTGGAACAGCATTATCAATATCTCCATTACCTAATAGAACATGATTGCCAGTCAAAAAAATATTTTGTCCAAATTCTGTATGATATCTAATTTGAAATTGCAGATTCAATTGCGCTTTAGTTGAAGCTTTCTTCGAAGCAGTTTTTTTGGGCGCAGCTTTTTTTACTGCCACTTCCTTTTTAGAAATAGTTTCCTTTTTTTTAGGAGCAGCTTTTTTAGGGGCAGCTTTTACTTTTTTTTCTACAGCAGTAGTTTCTGCCTTCGCAGCAATCGTTTTTTTAGAAGTAGCCAAGGGTATTAATTTATTGACGCTAAAATAGTAAACAATGTGTAATTATAACATATTAATTATCTGCAAGTATCATGGATGCAGCTTTTTCTGCAATCATAATAGTAGCCGCATTAGTATTACCTGACACAATGGTTGGCATGATAGAAGCATCTACAACCCTTAACCCTTTTACCTTTTTTACTTTTAGCGTATGATCGGTAACCGCCATATTATCATCACCCATTTTACAAGTCCCCACAGGATGGTAAAGTGTTTCAAGCGTTTTTCGAATATGGTCTATAATTTCTTCATCTGTTGCCGTTGAAGAAGGAAAACTAGTATTGTTGTGAGAGAACAGTTCTAAAGCAGGCGCTGAAAAAATAGTCATAGACTTTTTAATCGCTTGAACAAGCAAGTTAAGATCTCTTTCATCAGTTAATGCTTGATGATTAATATTTACGGTATCCAAAGGATTGGCAGATCTTAAGCCAATGGTACCTCTACTCTCAGGATGCAATAAAATAGACATAATGCCAATCGCATCTGTGGTTGGAAAGGTTTTTAAATTGTATATATCCGTTGAATAATCCGTAGCAATTCCAATTGGGGCAAAATGAAACTGAATATCTGGCCGATTTAAATTTTCTTTCAATTGAATAAATGCATTTGCTTCTAAGGGACTATTACCCAAAGGCCCTTTTTTAAACAATACATGTTGCAAAATTGCTTTTGTTTTATTCCATGGTTTTAATAATGAGTTAGCCGAGGGGATATTCGTTTGTACAGTTACCCCACTCCAAAAATGATCTTGCAAATTTTTACCTACACCCGGCAAAGAAACTAACACATCTATTCCTACCCGCTTTAATTCTGTAGCATCACCAATACCTGAAAGCATTAATAACTGCGGAGATTGAATTGCACCTGCAGATAGTAAAACCTCTTTATTGCAATTGATTCTTTCTGAATTGGTATTGCCTGAAGTAATTTCAACTCCAACTGCAGTTCCATTTTCAATTAAAATTCGCTTTACACGCGTATTTGTTTTTATAACTAAATTCTTTCGATTTAAAATAGGCTTTAAAAAAGCTGAAGCAGCACTATACCTTTTACTATTTTTTATATTGAATTGCAATAGATGTGCCCCTTCTTGTACAGCCCCATTATAATCTCCGTTCTTAGGAATACCTATTTGTTCACAAGCATCTATAAATGCTTCCGCAAATACACTTGGCTGCTTGGCATAACTAATATGCATAGGGCCCTCTTGACCATGAAAAGCAGATTCAATATTTTCATTGAATTCTGACTTAATAAAATAAGGCAGCACATCCTTATACGACCAACCTGGGTTTCCCAATGCTTCCCATTCATCAAAATCAGCTTTATTGCCCCTCACATAAGCCATAGCATTGGTTGAACTACTCCCTCCCAAGGTTTTTCCACGTGGTATATATAATTTTCGATTGTCTAAAGCAGGCTGCGGTGTACCCCAAAACTGCCAATCTACTTCAGTGCGATGCAATTCTCCATATGCCCCAGGTATATGGATCTCCGATTTATTGTCTGGGCCTCCTGCCTCTAATAAAAGAACTTTGATTTCAGGGTTTTCTGATAATCGATTAGCCAATACTGAACCTGCTGAACCTGCCCCAATTATGATAAAGTCGTACGTCATATCTTAAATATACTTAAAGTACACTTATATTTGCAAACTAACAACTGTTCGTATATGAATTTGAGTCAAAAACGCAATGAAGATTGGATGAAATTAATGCTGAGCGAAATGAGACAGCGCATGGAAAAGATAGCATTAGGAGGTGGCAAAAAAGCAATTGAAAAGCAGAAAGAAAGAAATAAGCTTACTGCAAGAGAACGTATTGCTTATTTGTGTGATCAAGATAAACCATTCTCGGAAATTGGTGGCTTTGCTGCTTTTGGAATGTATGAAGAAGAAGGTGGTTGTCCTGCAGGAGGAACAGTTGCTGGTGTAGGCTATGTAAGTGGAAGACAGTGCGTTATTGTAGCCAATGATCAGACGGTAAAAGCTGGAGCTTGGTTCCCAATAACAGGCAAAAAGAATTTACGAATGCAAGAAATTGCCATGGAAAATAAATTGCCCATCATTTACTTAGTAGATAGTGCGGGAGTTTTTTTACCGATGCAAGACGAAATATTCCCAGACAAAGAACATTTTGGAAGGGTATTTAGAAACAATGCAAGAATGAGTGCTATGGGCATCACGCAAATTGCAGCAGTGATGGGAGCATGTGTTGCTGGCGGAGCATATTTACCGATTATGAGTGATGAAACACTGATGGTAGAAGGCAATGGAAGTATTTTTCTAGCAGGATCTTATTTAGTGAAAGCAGCAATTGGAGAAGACATTGACAACGAAACCTTAGGTGGAGCAATTACACATACTGAAATAAGTGGTATAGCAGACTATAAATTTAAAACTGAACATGACTGCTTAGACCATATCAAAAAAATTATCAGCAAGATGGGAGCCCCAGAAACAGCGGGGTTTGATCGGATAGCTCCAGTTGCTCCAGCTAAAAATCCTGAAGAAATTTATAGTATCATTCCCGAAGGTAATTTGAAGCCTTATGATATGCTTGAAATTATTGAGCGAATGGTAGACAATAGCGAGTTTGATCAATTTAAACAAGACTATGGAAAAACCATTTTATGTGGATATGCGCGCATAGAAGGCTGGGCTGTGGGCATTGTAGCTAATCAACGTTTGGTTTGCAAAAGCAAAAAAGGTGAAATGCAAATTGGTGGTGTTATTTATAATGATAGTGCAGATAAAGCAGCAAGATTTATTATGAACTGTAATCAGAAAAAAATCCCACTGATTTTTTTACAAGACGTTACCGGATTCATGGTGGGTAGCAGAAGTGAACATAGTGGCATTATTAAGGATGGAGCTAAACTGGTGAATGCGGTAGCCAACTCAATTGTTCCAAAAATTACGATTGTAATTGGTAATAGCTATGGTGCAGGCAACTATGCAATGTGCGGCAAAGCTTATGATCCAAGATTTATTTTTGCATGGCCATCAGCAAAAATTGCCGTAATGGGTGGAGACCAAGCCGCTAAAACCCTTGCGCAAATTCAGGTTGCAACCATGAAATCGAAAGGAAGAGCAGTAACTCCTGAAGAAGAAAAAACATTATTAGATACCATAAAAGATAGATACTATCAACAAACTACTCCCTATTATGCTGCGGCTAGATTATGGGTAGATGAAATCATTGATCCAAAAAATACAAGACAATTAATTGCTGAAAGTATTGCTGCGGCTAACCATAATCCACATTTAGAGCAATTCAAGACTGGTGTGTTTCAGGTATAATGCGCAAAATGTATTTATTTCGCGCCATGTCTCACCAATTAATGATTTATACCGACGGAGCAGCAAGAGGGAACCCAGGACCTGGAGGTTATGGAATTGTGCTTATTTGGGGCCAAAAGAGGAAAGAAATTTCAGCTGGTTATAGATTAACTACCAACAATCGTATGGAGTTAATGGGGGTCATTGTTGCATTACAATCATTAACTAAAACAGCAATTCCTGTAACCATTTATACGGATAGTAAATATATTGTAGATAGCGTACAAAAAGGATGGTTACAGAATTGGGTAAAAACAGATTTTAAAGGCGGAAAGAAAAACAAAGACCTCTGGTTACAATACTATGAGTTAGCCAAACAGTATCAAGTTAGATTTGTTTGGGTAAAAGGGCATGCCAATAATGCAATGAACAATAGATGCGATGAGTTGGCAACCCAAGCAGCAGATGGAAAACATTTGTTAATAGACGAAGTATATGAAGCAGAGAATGCTTAAGCTAAATTAAATTTAGCAGCATTGCGTTTGATTAAATACCATGTTCCAAAAAGTACTAAGCTAAAGAATACTGTGGAGTAGATACTATTTGGATAGAATGGTAAACCATCAGCATAAGTCATCATCAAACCTTCAATTGATTTAGGGCGGTGTAATCCACCACCACCTAACCAAACAAGACCGTTTGAAAGGACAAAATAAATAGTAGGTGCTGCAACTGAAGCACCTGCAATTGATAAAACTTTATCTTGTTTAACCAAAAACCCAATGCTCGTTAAACCAATAATCAATAAATAGTTTTTCCATTGACCATCATAAAAACCACTGATATCTGAAAGTCCATTTGTATAAAGAATATGGTATAATCCATCAGAAATAAACATAGAAAGCAAAGGAAGTAAAAACGCTAATTTTTTGTTTTTTACAAAAAGAGAACCAGCAAAAACTGCAATAGCCATTTGAGGTGCGAAGCCCATTGGACGATTTGGAAACACGCGGTAGATTGCAGATGCAAGGACCATTAATACTAAAGAAAATATAAATTGTTTGTTCAGTTTCATTTCAGTCTATTTCGGAAACAAAAATAAGGCTATTCATGAAAGAATGGCTTTCATTTTTACCCATTATGTGAATAATCGTTAAATAGGTGGAACAAAGGCCTTAAAAATGGTTGAATTCCCGGTAGCATTTAAGTCGAAAGAAGTATCCGCCAATATAGCAGCAGCCTCTCCTTTCTTTAAAACAAGGTGTTGATTTACAATTACTGCTCCTTCGGTTACAATAATAATTTCTAAGGAAAAACTTTTCCCTTGATAACTTTCTCCAATATTCAAATCAATTTTACTCAAACCAAAATCAGGAACAGGGCAAGGATAAACCACTTCTCCCCCAGCCCCAGGATTGCCTTTCATAACATCTGGCACCACAGACTCAAATAAAGTATGTTTCATTAATTCAGGAACGTCCACATGTTTCGGTGTTAATCCCCCCCTTAGCACATTGTCGCTATTAGCCATTAATTCTATATTCTGTCCCTCTAAATAAGCATGTGGCACTCCAGCTTTTTGAAAAACTGCCCCACCTTTATCTACATAAACAATATTGAAAAAATAAATTGAAAAAATACCCCGATCAATATTTTCAGTTACTCCATTTTCTTCATACAACTTAGCAGCCCACCATCCAGGATTTGTTTTATCAATGCTTCCTTCCTTTTTTAAGCGTATAGCCCTTTTAACAAGTGGAGCAAGCATATTATTGACATCTTCCTGTTCCATTTCCATTACAAACTGGTACAAGCCTTTTATACCAGTTTGTCTAAATAAAGGAAATAGAACTGTTAATTCTTGTGTGTTCATCAACACTTCTTCCAAAGCTTCTTTAGACTTAAAGCCATGCAATAACCAAAACTCACTTAATGCAACCATCACTTCTGGTTTATGGTTTTGATCTTTATAATTTCGATGGGGGGCATTAATTGGAATACCTGCCTTATTTTCTTCTGCAAATCCTATTTCGGCAGACTCTTTCGTGGGATGTACCTGAATGGAAAGCATATCTTTCACATCCAATACTTTAAACAAATAGGGTAATTCACCAAATCGCCCCATCACTGAGGTTGTTATCGTTGTAGCAGGATCTTCTGCAATTAGCTGATTTAATGACACCCAATCTTGACCTATTAAAAGCTTTGAAGGTGCCGAAGGATGTGCCCCCATCCAATATTCTGCTGATGGTTTATCAGTAGGTTCATTGTTGTTTAATAATTGGGGAATAAATACATGACCACCCCAGGCATAATGCTGGATAACTCCTGTTAGTTTAAAAATCCGTTCGTTCAGCTGCATGTTTAAGTGTTTATACTTGTAATTAACGATAATTTGGCCATTATCTTGTTTAACATGCAAAAGAATCATTTAGAAACTGGTGCAGCAGGCGAAGAATTAGCTGTTGCTTACTTACTAGAGAAAGACTATTTGATTCTAGAGAGAAATTGGCGTCATAAACATTTTGAAATTGATGTCATTGCAACATGTCAAAACTTATTGGTCTTTGTTGAAGTTAAAACCAGAAAATCAATAGATTTTGGTTATCCTGAGGAAAGTATTAGTAAAGTTAAAATGAAAAGGCTCAAGTTAGCTGCCACATTTTATCATTATAAAAACCCGAAATATAAAAGAATTCAATTCAATGTCATATCTATTCTTTTATTACCCAATAAACCTATTTCAATAGAAATGTTTGAGGATGTGTATTTTTAAAGACAAATTGCCATTTACTTTGGATAGGCATAAAACTTGTTAAGTATATAAATACAAATATTATTCTATGAAGAAGTTTCAGGCAATTATTCATTTTAAAATGGACGACCAGTTTATGACATTGGTACCAGCACATCGAACTTATATTAATTTCTTGATGAATAAAGGGATCATTGATAGTTATGCGGTTAGCATGGAATCTCAAACCTGTTGGATTACCATGAATGCAGATACAAAAGAAGCCGCGGACCAATATTTAGTAAAAACCCCATTGTATAAATATTGGACTTATAACATTGAGGAATTGTTTGTTTATGATAGCCAACACTATCGATTACCTGCCCTACAACTCAATTAATTCGAAATAAACTACTTTTGTCTACTAATTTTATAGACTATTATGCGTAAAGCAATTATTTTCTCGCTTTTATTCTTTTCAAGTTTATCCATTCATGCGCAAAAATCTTTTAACCCATTAGGAGAATGGAGGGGAATATTTCCTTTATATAACGGGGAAGAGATTCCATTTAATTTCTCAGTTAGAACCGACAGTATTGGAAATTATATAGTTTATTTTATCAACGGACCAGAAGAGTATTTTGGAGGCCAATTAATTCAGGTAAAAGATAGTTTACAAATATGGATCAATCAGTTTGATCGGGTTATGACCATTGGGATAAATAATACTAAAATATTAAAAGGAAACTGGCGCAGACAAACCAATGGAGAAGATGCATTTCCTATTGAAGTTGAACAAAATAACAACCAACGATTCATTGAAGAAAATAAAACAGCAACTCAAAATATTGCGGGCAAATATGAAGTGGTGTTTACTACAGACTCAGGCAAACAAGTTAAAGCTATCGGCCTGTTTAATCAGAACGGGAATAAGGGTGGAGTAACATTTCTAAGACCCAGTGGAGATACTAGGTATTCTTTTGGATCCATTCAAGGCAATGAATTTAAGTTTTCCCTTTTTATAGGCTATTCGCCTTTATTGTTTAAAGGCACTATAGAATCAGATGGATCTTTAAAAGGGGTTCAGCAAGGATTAAAATCGGTTCAATTCATTCGAGCCTACAAAAATGAAGCAGCTTTGGCTGCAAACCCATCTGCTTTAACCCAATTAAAAAACAAACTAGAACCTTTCAATTTTAGTTTACCCAATATAGCAGGTAAAAAAATAAGCTTAGATGACTCCAACTACTTTAACAAGCCAGTTATTTTAACAATTGGAGGTACCTGGTGTCCTAATTGCGCCGACGAAGCCAAATTTTTAGCTGCATGGTACAAAGCGAATAAAGTAAGAGGCATTGAAATCATCACAGCACAATTTGAAGTAAAAGACGAATTGGGGTATGCGCAAAAAACAATGGCTCGATTCAAAGAAAAATTTGGAATTGAATATCAACAAGTTTTTGGGGGATTATCGAACGGCGAATCTGTTTTAAAAACATTCCCGCTCTTAAAGAATTTTACAGGATTCCCTACAACGCTTTTTATTCGTTCGGACAGAACAATTCAAAATATTCATGCAGGCTTTGCGGGCCCTGCAACTGGCCAGTATTATCAAGCATTTATAGACAGCTTTAATAAACATGCCGATGAATTATTACTCAAAGACCATGGGGCTCAAATTGAAGATTGGAAAAGGGCTCGTATACGTGCATTAAAAGCAGAAGATGGATGGCTTAATTTAGAAGGATTGTTTTGGTTAAAAGAAGGAGTAAATAAATTTGGATCTAATCCTAAAAACAACCTTTTGTTTCCTGCTGGAACAATCGTTTCAAATGGTGGAGAATTGATTAGAAAGGGAGACAGTGTTTGGTTAAAACCTGCCACCGGTATAAGTTATGAAGTGGATGAAAAAATGATCCAATCTAAAATATTGTTATTTAGCGATCCAAAACCTTCTGCCGTAGTAAATCATAAAAACCTAAGATTCACTATTATAAAACGTAGCGAAAAAATTGGTGTCAGATTAAGAAATCTTCAATCTATTCATTTAAAAAATTTTGCAGGCATTGAATATTTTGAAACAGATAGCAATTGGCGTTTTAAAGCCAACTTTATTAAGCCTGCATTTAAACAGACCATCGTCATAAAGAATGCATTAGGGCAAGAAAATCCAACAGAGTTAGTAGGGAAAATTCGATTTGAATACAAAGGCCAGTTTTATACATTAGACGCTATTTCAGAAGGTGACTATTTATTGATTGTAATGGGAGACGCTACATCAGGACAATCTACATATGCTGCTGGAAGGTTTTTATATATTCTAAAATCAGAAGCGGAATCTCCAAATTTTATGATTGATTTTAATAAAGCATATAATCCTCCTTGTGTATTTACTCCATTTGCTACCTGCCCCATTCCACCGCCACAAAATATATTGCCATTTGCAGTTACAGCAGGTGAAAAAATGTACCGCAATCATTAATTTTAATACACAATAGTACCCTTTTACAGTTAACCATACCCAATATGAAAAAACTAATATTGTTGATCTTTACTTGTTTAGTTGTAAAAGCAAACGCACAAACACCAGAAGAAAAATTAGCATCAGCAGGTATTATTCTTCCTAATTTGTCTGCGCCTGTTGCCAATTATGTAAACGCTGTTAGAACCGGTAATTTATTATTTCTATCTGGCAAAGGGCCATCGGACCAAACTGGCAAATACATCACTGGCAAATTGGGAATGAACCTAACCATTGAAGAGGGATATGCGGCTGCAAAACTTACCGCAATTAATCAATTAGCGGTATTGAAAAAAGAATTAGGTGAACTTTCTAAAATAAAAAGAATTGTAAAAGTATTAGGATTGGTAAACAGTAGCCCAGACTTTTATGACCAACCCAAAGTAATGAATGGTTTTTCAGACTTAATGGTACTCGCATTAGGTGAGAAAGGGAAGCATGCTCGTTCTGCAATTGGAACCAACACACTTCCCTTTAATATGGCAGTAGAAGTTGAATTAGTAGTCGAAATTGAAAACTAAAGGGTTTTCATATCAATCACAAACCGATATTTTACATCCGATTTGATGACTCTTTCATAAGCTGTATTGATTTCGTTCACTCCAATCAATTCAATGTCCGAAAATATATTGTGTTCAGCGCAATAGTCTAACATTTCCTGGGTTTCTGCAATTCCGCCAATCATTGAACCAATAATACTTCTTCTTTTTGAAATCAATTTAGCTGCATTATAGGCACTGTTTTCTGGAGGAATACCCACAATAATCATTTTACCTTCTAAGGTCAGTAAATCAAGGAATTTATTCATATCATGAACAGCAGCAACTGTGTTCAAAATAAAATCAAATTTCCCTTTTAAGGCTTTCATTTGTGCGGGATCAGTAGATAAAGCAAAATGATGCGCACCTAATTTTTTTGCATCTGCCTCTTTAGATGGAGAAGTGCTCAACATCGTGACTTCGGCACCAAAGGATGCTGCAAACTTTACTGCCATATGACCTAAGCCACCGAGGCCCAATACAGCCACTTTATGCCCCTTCCCTACTCCTGCAAATTTAAGTGGCGAATAAGTTGTAATACCTGCACAAAGTAGTGGAGCCACTCCTGCTAAATTTTCTTTTTGAGGGATATGTAACGTGTATTTTTCATCAATTACATAACAGTTAGAATACCCCCCATAAGTTGGCGTTTTCTTGTCACGATAATAACCATTATAAGTTGGAACCA
>JBMLPQ010000102.1:0-6711 GCA_049242025.1 Sediminibacterium sp. | reverse complement strand
CTCTCTCCCAAAACCTCTTAAAGAACATCCCCTTTTTGTTAAGCGGGATGCAAATATAGGACGTAAATTTTACCTAGCAAATGTTTTTTGAAACTTAATTCTGCTTGTTCGCTAAAACCTTTTATTTATAAGGCTTTCAAGCGCTAAAAAAAATTACGGATAAATCACTTTAGCTAAAAACAAACCTTGTGGAGGTGTGCTAAAGTCTGCTTTTGTACAATCTTTTGCAAGAATGATTTTTTCAAAATCATTCAAGGACAATTGTCCTCTACCTACTTTCAGCATAGTACCTACTAATCCACGAACCATTCCGCGCAAAAATCGATTTGCCTGAACCTGATAAATGTATTGTTGAGCAGCGGCTTTACTCCATTCAGAAACATATATATTACAATTATGGGTAAACACTTGTGTATTGCGCTTGGCAAAGCTGGTGAAATCAGTATGATTTTTTAAAATGCCAGCAGCTTGTTGCAAAAGAGCAAAATCTAATTCATAAGGATAGAACCAACCTCGATCTTTCAAAAAAGGGTTTTTATCCTGATATATATAGTATTCATATGACCTTGCCACTGCATCAAACCTACAATGCGCATCATCTGCAACTGCTTTAATTGACTTTACTGCAATGTCAGCGGGCAAAATGGCATTTAAGTTATATACATGTTTATTGGTAATTGGCAAATCGGTGTTGAAATGAAAATAATTCTGGAGCGCATGTACACCTGCATCTGTTCTAGATGAACCGGTTAATTCAAACCTGGTCTTAAATAAAGTCTCTAATGCTTTCTCAATTTCCAACTGAATGGTGGGGGCATTGTCTTGTATTTGAAATCCATGATAATTAGTTCCCTTATAAGCTAATTCCAAAAAATACCGAGACATAATTATGGATTATTTTTTTTGGTAGCTTCTCTTACAGATCCTGATTTAGGATAGGGGATTACAATAACTAAATTTTGGAGCCTATTTCCATTTTTTACTTTAAATACCTGTTCAATGCCTGAATCGGTGTTGCGTTCAGATAATTTTTGAACTTGTTTATCGGTAGGAGAAGCTGCCGTAGATGGAGGAACCGATTCTCCTCTAACCAATGCCATACTCACCATATCCATCAACATCCATTCGCCTTCTTGATTAATTCGAAGAGAGAAACCTTTGGGCTTGCCGTTAACTGAAAACTTGAATAGGTATTCGCTGTATGCTCCGGCAGGAAACCCTAATATGATTCCATAATCTCCGTCGGCCAAGCTAGGAACGAGCAAATATCCTTTTCCATTAGAAGAATGGACTTTATCTTTAATCTGTATATAATAAGGCTGATTATTATCAGATTGAATATAGAGGAAGTTATTTTGTGCAACTGCAAAAAACGCAATGAGTAAAAATCCAGTTAAAATGGATAAACGGCGTACAATACAACGGACGAACATGTAATCTTGCTTTTTTCAAATTTACTATTTAATACCAATTATGAAGAAACTATTACTAATAATTGCCTTTACACAGGTAGGCAATTTGTTGGCGCAAGCGCAAAAAGATTTAAGTCAAAAAGTTTACAGAGCTGTTCCAGAAAAAATTAATAATCTGGTACACACCAAGCTGAATGCAAGTTTTGATTACAAACAGGCTAGATTGAACGGCAATGTTTGGATTACATTGAAGCCACATTTTTACGCTACAGACTCTTTACAATTGGATGCAAAAGGAATGGATATTAAACAGGTGGCTATCGTTAAAGCTGGAAAAAACAGTCCTTTAAAATACCAATATGATGGATGGGTTCTAAGAATTAATTTGGATAAATCATATACTCGCAACGAAAATTATACCGTATACATAGATTATGTAGCAAAACCCGATGAATTAGAAGTTAAGGGGAGCGCAGCCATCACTGATGCAAAGGGTTTGTATTTTATCAATCCCACCGGAGAAGATAAGAGCAAGCCCACGCAGATTTGGACCCAAGGCGAAACAGAAGCTACTTCAGTATGGGTGCCAACCATTGACAAAACAAATCAAAAAACAACACAGGAGTTTAATTTAACTGTACCAGCTAAATATGTAACCCTGAGCAATGGTAAGTTGGTAAAGCAAACTAAAAACGCTAACGGAACAAGAACAGATAGTTGGAAAATGGATTTACCACATGCTCCTTATTTGTTCTTTATGGGTGTTGGAGAGTATGCAGTTATTAAAGACTCTTATAAAGGAAAGGAAGTAAGTTATTATGTAGAGAAGCCATATGAAAAAGTGGGCAGAAAAATTTTTGGCAACACCCCTGAAATGATGCAATACTTCTCTACAAAATTAGGCGTAGACTATCCATGGGTTAAGTACAGTCAAATAACAGGAAGAGATTATGTAAGTGGCGCAATGGAAAACACAACAGCAACCTTACACCAAGAGTCTGCGCAGCAAGACGCAAGAGAACTGACCGATGGAAATATTTGGGAAAGCACGATTGCGCATGAATTGTTTCATCACTGGTTTGGAGATTATGTTACAGCAGAAAGCTGGAGCAATTTAACAGTGAACGAAAGCTTTGCCGATTATAGCGAATATTTATGGGCAGAGTACAAATTTGGAAAAGACGAAGCAGCTTATACCAATTGGGTTGCAATGAATGGCTACTTGAATAGTAAAGCAGATGCTTCAAAACATTTAGTACGTTTTTATTACGACTCGCATGAAGACATGTTTGATGTAGTGAGTTACAGCAAAGGTGGAAGAATCTTAAATATGCTAAGAAATTATGTAGGGGATGATGCATTCTTTCAATCATTGAACAAATATTTAACCGATAATAAATTTGGAACAGGAAGTGCCCACAAATTAAGATTGGCGTTTGAAGCAACTACCGGAAAAGACCTAAACTGGTTTTTTAATCAATGGTACTTTAACAATGGACACCCTAGTTTAGTCATTAGTAATAGCTATGATGCAGCAGCAGAAAAAGCAATGGTGGTGATAAAACAAACCCAAAATAATGGACTGTATCAATTGCCCGTTACGATAGACATATATAATGGAGCAAATAAAAAAAGGCATTTAGTATGGGCAAAAAACGCAGCCGACACTTTCTATTTTTCGTCTACTAAAAAGCCAGCGTTAATTAATGTTGACGCAGATAAAATTTTGTTAGCAGAAAAGAAAGAAACAAAAACTATTGAAGAATATACACACCAATTTAAATATGGTGGACACTATTTAGACAGAAGAGAAGCTATTGATATGGCATCCAAGAAAATTAGCGACCCTGCTGCATATGCTATTGTTACAGCTGGATTAAAGGATCCTTATTTTAGAATCAGAATGAAAGCGCTAGGAAGTTTTGGAGATACCAAATTGGACAATGCAACCATTTCATTGATTGAAAAAATGGCGAAAACGGATGCGTCAAAATTAGTAAGAGCTGATGCGATTGCTGTTTTAGGCAAATTAAAAAATGTATCTTATACATCCGAATTTGAGCAATACATCAATGATTCATCATACTCAGTAGCAGGCGCTGCATTATTAGCATTGAACGATTTAGATGGAAAGAAAGCTTATACCATTGCAAATAAGTTAGCAAAAGAGCCTGCAAAAGGAAGATTAAGTGCAGCTATTAATACGGTAATTATTGCGAATGGGGATGAGACGGCTTATGATTATATCATGGGCAATTTTAATAAAATGCCTTTGTCTCAAGAAAAGTTTAGTGCTTTGTCTTCTACTGTAGAATTTTTAGCAAAAGTAACTGATGCAGAAAAGTTTAAAGCTGGTGTAGATGCAGTAGTAAACTTTAGAAATGAAATTCCGGCTGCAGCTAGAGCACAAACAGATCCAGTCATTAACAACGTATTTCTGAAGGGTCTAGCTAGTAAAAAAGAAGCCGCTGGTGCGCAAGCATTAGCAGACTATGTAAAAGAAAAAATGAAAAACTAATCACTTAGAAGAAGTAGAAAGCGCCTCGATTTATTCGGGGCGTTTTATTTAAAACTAACCGAAGTGTTCCCTTTTAAGTCAATGGTAATGGGTACTATATCAATACCATTGTTACTGCTACCAGACAATTTAGTTGTAACTGATTCTGAAACCATTTTACCAACCATTAAATCGTAGACTCTTTCAGCCCTAGCAAGACCTTTTAATTGTTGACGAATTGTTTGACCAGATTGTGTAAACGAGGTTTTTATAAACAAATCTGAGAAAACAGAAATAGTTGCTTTGTTGTCTTGCACTTTTAACACCAGGTATTCATGAATGGTTTTACTACTATCGGCAAAAGTAGAATCAGACCAACTTAACCCTGTTTTGATAATTGAAGCTGAAAAAGGTAAAAAATATTTGCCAGCGTCTTCCTGGTCTATGTCAAATAAAGAATTTGATTGAACTGGCTTTTGTAGCGCATGAAAACCTTTCACTTCTATAGTTTTAGGTTTATTTACTATTTCTTTTAACCAAATTAATTCGCTGCTATTCAATCCAGCAGTATCATTGCTATTAAAATTTTGCTCTTGACCAAAAGCATATAATTTACCTTTTACCGATTGAATGGTAGCGGATAATTGATAATAATCATCTTGAGCTTGTAAAATATTAAACTGGCTAGTGGTTGTTTTATTAGACTGTAAAAAAAGCTCCTGCCCAGGTACGTATAAAGTAGTATTGTTATTTAAAGTATGCGTAACAATAAATGTAGATTTAGCAGTTTGTGCAACTACATATGCTTTTGGCAGCAAAAGGCACAATAAAAGCAATAGGAACGAATTATAACGCAACTGCATAATTACTGAAATTACCATGATCCTCCGGCTCCACCGCCACCACTACTACCCCCTCCAAAACCGCCAAAACCACCACCACCAAAACCTCCTCCGCCAAAGCCACCGCCGCCGCGATTTCCACCTCCTAATAAGGAAGACCAAAGTAAAGCTTCAGCAACGTTTGCTGCTCCTCTTCTACTCATCATTCCACCTCCTCTGCCACCACCACCTCTGCCACCGCCTACTCCTAAAATCAAGAAAACAACAATGATAACAAAAATGAATGTTAGTATAGAGCTGCCACTATTTTCCCCATTGCTTTTCTTATTCCGCTTGGTTTTGTATTCGCCAACAGCAGCTTTAGACAATGCATTAATTGCATTATCTATACCACGGTAATAATTTTGTTGTTTAAATTCTGGTACAATTTCATTCCTGTAAATACTGGAAGCAGTAATATCTGGGATAGCTCCTTCTAAGCCATACCCCACTTCAATCCATACTTTTCGGTCTTCAATAGAAGCCAATATTAATACCCCATTATTGGTTTTCTTGTTCCCTATACCCCAAGACCTAAATAATTTATTGGCATATTCCTGAACCTCATATCCTTCTAATGTTTTAAGAATAACAACAGCAATTTGATTAGAAGTACTATCATCTAATGCAACTAACTTCTCTTCTAAAATAGCTACTTGCTCTTTGCTGAGCACACCGGCCAAATCATTTACTAATCTTGGTGGATTGGGCGGAGGAATAACATTTTGCGCAAAAGCACCAGAAAAATTAGCCAGTAACAGTAATATGAGTAGTAGTTTCTTCATTGATTATCCAAAAACAATATCGTCAGGTAATTCATTTTTATCGGTTGTACCATCATAAGGGAAATGGGTAACCAGTGCTTCGCCAATATCTTCAACAATATGAGCAATGCCTTCAATAAAATGCTTTTGCTTAAACTCTTTTAACATAATGGCAACTTCCTTTTCCCAAAATTCATGACCTACTTTCTGGTGAATGCCCTCATCTCCAAATACAGCCAATTGATGATCGTCCATGGCTAAATACAACAGCACCCCATTGCGGGATGCTGTTTGATCCATTTTCAATTGATAAAAGATTTCTCTGGCTCTAAGAACTGGATTCACCATTTCACATTTGGACTCTACATAAATACGTATTTCACCACTAGTTCTACGCTCAGCTTCTTGTATAGCTTTTACGATGATGTCTTTTTCAGCAGGAGTAAAATATTCCCGTTGTTTCTTTTTGAATAATCCAAACATGCAAAGAATTTAGAATTTTACTTCAGGTGCTTTTTCTGAACCAGCATCTGCTTTAAACCCTTCTTTTACTTTAAAACCAGTAATGCTGGCTAAAATATTCATAGGGAAAGATCTTGCTTTAACATTATAAGCAGCAACAGCGGCATTAAAATCGTTTCTAGAAACCTTAATACGGTTTTCAGTACCTTCTAACTGAGCTTGCAAACCACGAAAAGCTTCATTGGCTCTAAGATTAGGATAATTTTCGGTTACCATTAACAAACGACCTAAAGCTTGAGACAATTGACCCTGAGAAGCCTGAAATTCTTGTAATTTTTCAGGAGTAAGGTCTTTTGCGTCCACTTTCATTTGAGTTGCGCTTGCTCTAGCTTTAACTACGTTCTCCAAAGTTGATTGTTCAAAATTGGCTTCCCCTTTCACGGTGTTTACCAAATTAGGTATTAAATCTGCTCTACGTTGGTAGTCACTTTGTACGTTATTCCAAGACTGGCTAACGGTTTCATCCAATTTAACCAGACCATTATAACCACTCATGCCGCATCCGCCGATTAATACAATTAATCCAATAATGACAATAAGGGTAATTCTTTTTGTGTTCATGTTTTAATATTTGAAGAATTGAATATACAAAACGAATGCCATATTTAATTTGTGGCAGAATGACATTTAGCTTT
>JBMLPQ010000101.1:0-1631 GCA_049242025.1 Sediminibacterium sp. | reverse complement strand
TATGTGCCTAATTACTTTGATCTAAGACCAGTAAATGGTGTGTATCCAACCAACCCTTATTTTGCTGAGAATCCAGTAGCAGTAACCGATAATGCAATCAATAATTCTCTAGTAAATCGTTTTATTCAATCATTTGGATTAGACGTTAATTTATTTAAAAATGAACGCTCTCAATTGAAGTTTAAATTAAATGGAGGTATTGATTTCTTACAGAATTCCACAAAGGTTTATTTACCCGATGATTTACAGTTTCAACGTGGTCAAGCAAACCCAGGAGATGTATTAGTTGGAAGACAAGAAACCATGAATACCAATATCCAAGCTGCATTTGTTTATGATTGGCAAGTGAAGCGTGTTAATATGAGTACACAAGTGGGTATGGTAAGACTCGATTTTAAAAACAATGGGTTATTTAATAGAGGTAGAGGTTTAGCTCCAGGGCAGTCCAATATTAAACAAGCAACTGTTCAAGAAGTAGAATCACAGTTTGAAAGTACACAAAGTGATGTGGGTTTATTTGTTCAACAACAAATGAATTTTGAAGATAAGATTATAGGAACCGTAGGTATGCGTTGGGATAAATCGAATACCAATGGTAATGCCAATCGTTTTTATGCTTTCCCTAAAGCATCATTGGCTGTTAACTTGACGAATTTTGATTTCTGGAAAATCAATGCTATTTCTCAATTAAAGCCAAGGATTGCTTATGGTCAAACTGCAGGACCAGTTCCATTCGGCGCAACCTTTACTTCTTTAGGCGGAGTGAATATTGGCGGATTATTAGGCTCAACTGTTGCAACAAGTGTGGGTAATCCAAATATACTTCCAGAGCGTGCGCAAGAAATTGAGTTTGGTATAGATGCGGGTTTCTTGAATAATAGAATTTTATTTGAAGCAACTTACTATATTAAGACAACCAAGAATAACTTGCAGCCATTAACATTATCTCCTGCAACTGGTGTTGTAAGTACCATCAGTAACGAAGCAGAAATGCGCAACAAGGGGATTGAACTAGGATTATCAGGAACGATTGTTCAAAAACCAAACTTCAGATGGTTTTCACGTTTATTGTGGTGGAAAAATGATGTGATGATCACCAAACTTGGAATCCCATCTTACACTACAGGTGCATTTGGAACTGCGTTAGGAACATTTTTAATTCAACAAGGCGTTCCTCCAACAACAATTGTTGGTACTCCTGCAATTTCTCCAGGAGTATTTACCGTATGGGGTAATGCACAACCAGATTGGACAACTTCTTGGTCTAACAATATCACTTTCTTAAAGAACTTTGATTTAAGCATTCTAACAGAGTATAGAAGTGGTGGAGATAATATTAACCTTACTTCATTTTTAACTGATGGAGGTGGTACAACAAAAGGTTGGTTTGATGATGATAATAAAGACGGAATCCCTAATGGACGTCAACGTCCTCCATCACCATTTAATAATGCAGGCCGTTGGGTTCAAGATGCAACATTTTTGAAAATACGTGAAGTAGGATTGTATTATACATTACCTAAGGAAACTTTAAGTAAGACCTTTGGTAATATTATTCAGCGTGCAAGAATTGGTATTTCTGGTAACAACGTATTCTTAGCTACGAAGTATGTTGGTTATGATCCTGAAAC
>JBMLPQ010000100.1:0-13087 GCA_049242025.1 Sediminibacterium sp. | reverse complement strand
TAATTGAATTGCACTTAGAATGATATAGGTCCCGCAGCTTGCTGCGGGATTTTTTATTTTGGTACTATTTTACTTTGCCATTTTGTTTCATATCTAGTATGAAAGTCGTTTGCCCCAAGGGTTAAAAATGAACTACCGCCGAACCAATATGTCATGGATTTCCAAAAGCTTTCTTGAACATAAGCAAACCCTAAACCGAATGATACCGTTCCAACTAGCTGACTAGTAGTTCTTAAAATTTGTTTGCCAGTCGTTAATCTTCGAATCCCATCAATTTTATCAAATAGAATAGTTCTATTGTCTCTTACCGATAGATCCTTAATTTCTAAAGTATTTTCATTGATTTTGGTGATTCTTGCTTTAAGCACTATTCGGGTATAGCCAGTATCCAATGAATGAATGAATACTGAACTTGGTCTACTATTAGCCTCACTATTCAATTGTTTGAAACTAATCAACACTTTATCGCCAACTTTAATGCGATGTGTTTTATTATCTGAAATCCTGGTTTGTTCAATAACCCAATCTTGAGCCAATATATTATTGTTGAAAATGCCCAAGAGTGCAAATAAAATAAAATGCTTCATGATTGTCTTTTTTTTGCTAACCTAGGAAAGTTTTATATTCATTTTTTTGATTATTCGAGAAAAGAATTAAAAACTGTTCTTTTAACATTTATTAAATCAAAATCCGATTTTCAATTCAGTTTGGTGACTCATCAAAAATTGAGGTTATTTGCAGAATAAATCATTTCCACCCATGCTACCAAAATTCAAACGCATTTTACTAAAATTATCCGGCGAAGCTTTATTAGGTGATCAAAGAAACGGGGATCCATTTAATCCTAAAATCATTGAGCAATATGCACATGATATTAAGCGTGTAACCGATTTAGGGGTTCAAGTAGCAATTGTAATTGGAGGTGGTAATATTTACAGGGGAATGAATGAAGCCGATAGTGGTATTGAAAGAGCCCATGGAGACTATATGGGTATGTTGGCTACGGTTATCAACGCAATGGCTATGCAGGCTATGTTAGAAAAGATTGGTGTATATACTCGTTTACAAAGCGCCATCAATATGGAGCAAGTTGCTGAGCCTTATATTAGAAGAAAAGCGTTGCGTCATTTAGAAAAAGGACGTGTGGTGATTTTTGGTGCAGGCACAGGTAACCCCTATTTTACTACCGATACAGCAGGTTCTTTAAGAGCCATTGAAATGAAAGCAGACGTTATTTTGAAAGGAACTAGGGTAGATGGTATATACAGTGCAGATCCAGAGAAAGATCCTACTGCAACCAAGTATGAAAAATTAAGTTTTCAGGAGTGTATTTCTCAAAACTTAAAAGTCATGGATATGACTGCATTTACTTTATGTATGGAGAATAAATTACCCATCATTGTTTTTGACATGAATACACAAGGCAATTTACTTCAGGTAGTAGAAGGTGCTAATGTAGGTACTATGGTGAGCTAGTGGTCCGTTCGTGTAATATTATATGTTATTCAATGATCCTATGGTAATTTCATACTGATGCGTAAGTTAATTCTATTGTTTTTGATTGGAGTAGTTTCTGCTAAAGCTGGTTTTAGCCAGAAAAGGCTTAGTTTATCGGATGCAGTGGCTATTGCATTAAAGAATAGCTATGATATACAACTAGCCAAAAACAATTTGGAAATTGCTGGTATTAATAATTATGTAGGTGTTGCTGGGGGATTACCAACCGTTACAGCAACCGTGAATGATGTAGAAAATATCACCAGTATCAATCAAAAATTTCCAGACCCATCTAGAAATATTACGAGAACTGGGGTTGCTTCTAATAACCTTAATGCCAATATTACTGCTGGAATATTATTGTTTAATGGTTTCAGGGTAAAAGCAGCACAACAGCGTTTGAATGAGCTTCAAAAGATGAACCAAGACATGTTGAATTCGCAAATTCAAACTACCATGGCTTCGGTTATTACGAATTATTATGATGTAGTTCGTCAGCAGAATTTACTCAGTACAATTAATAAATCCATTGAAGTTTCTCAACAGCGAATAGATATTATTAAAAGCCGCAAAGAAGTAGGCCTTGCAAATAATGCCGACTTGTACCAAGCACAGATTGATCTAAACGCATTGGTGCAATCTAAACAAGCTCAACAGTTAATTATTGATCAAGGCAAAACCAATTTACTAAGTTTACTCTTTGTTAGTCCTGACTCTACCGTTATAATAAGCGATACCATTATTGTGGATGAAAAAATTAATTTCAGCCAACTTAAAAACATGGCTTTAAAAAATCCACAAATTTCGGCGGCAGAACAACAGATTAAAATTAATGAGTTAATTGAGAGAGAAACTGCAGCTTTAAGGGTTCCTACATTAAGAGCAACTACTGGCTTCAATCTAACCAATACTAAAAGTGCCGCAGGATTTATCTTAGAAAATAGAACTTATGGTCCGTTTTTAGGCGTCAACCTAGCTATTCCTATTTACAATGGATTAATTAATAAAAAGCAATTACAAGTAGCTGAAATAAATACTCGTAATGCAAAAGTTCAGCGTGATCAATTTTTATTGAATATAGAAACTGGCGCTGTAAGAACTTATCAAGCATATACCAATACCTTGGCACAATTACAAACTGCCAAAGAAAATCAGTTGCTCAGTAAGCAATTATTGGATTTGGTAATGCAACGTTTTCAACTTGGTCAAGCTACAATAGTAGATGTTAAATTGGCGCAACAAAGTTTTGAAAACGAATCATACAGATTGGTTAACTTGTCTTTTACAGCCAAAGTTGCCGAAGTAGAACTTAAGCGCTTGGCCAATATTATTGAGCCTTAATTTTTTTAAAGTGTCTATAGCTATTCAGTCCAAACTACCACATGTAGGTACCACTATTTTTACCGTAATGAGCCAATTGGCCAATGAATACGGGGCAGTTAATTTAGGACAGGGATTCCCAGATTTTATGATGAGTACCGAATTAACCAATCTGGTAGATAAAGCCATGAAAGATGGGTTTAATCAATACACTCATATGAATGGGTATCCTCCATTGTTAAAAGCACTTGCCTCTAAAGCGGCCAACTTGTATGGTGCATTGGTTGATGCAACCAGTGAGATCACCGTAACACCAGGAGGTACTTATGCTATTTATACTGCGCTGACTACTGTTTTGCAACCTGGTGATGAAGTGATTTTATTTGAACCAGCTTACGATTGTTATATTCCTACCATCGAATTAAATAAAGCCATTGCGGTTCCTATACAGTTACAGTATCCCAATTATGCTATACCATGGGATGAAGTAAAAGCTAAAATTACTCCTCGTACTAGAATGATTATGATTAATTCTCCTCATAATCCAACAGGTGCAGTATTGTCTGCAATAGATATGCAAACTTTGGCGAGTATTGTTGAGGGTACTAATATTTTGATATTAAGTGATGAAGTATATGAGCATTTAATTTTTGATGGGATTGAACACCAAAGTATATTGAAGTATCCTGATTTATTCGAACGTAGTTTTGTTTGTTTCTCATTCGGAAAAACTTATCATTGTACAGGCTGGAAGTTGGGTTATTGTATGGCTCCTGCTAGCTTAATGAAAGAGTTTAGAAAAGTGCATCAGTTCAATTGTTTTTGTTGTAATACCCCGCAACAAGTTGCCTTAACGGAGTATATACAAAATGCAGATGCTTATTTACAATTGGGTGCACAAATACAAGCCAAGCGCGATTACTTTAGAACGTTAATGCGCGATACTCCATTTACTTGTATTCCTTCTCATGGAAGTTATTTTGAATGCTATAGTTATGCGCATTTTAGTCAAGTTTCCGATAAGGAACTAGCCATCACCCTTACCAAAGAATTTGGTGTGGCAACTATTCCTGTTTCTGCATTTTATCAAAATGGTCAAGATAATAAAGTCTTGCGTTTTTGTTTTGCTAAGCAAGAAAGTACTTTAGAAAAAGCAGTGGAGGGGTTGAAGCGCCTTTAGGACTTCAAAAATCAACATAAATGTACATTATTGTCCATTTATGCACTTATAATGCCCAATAAAATAAACACTATTGTTTATTTCTTTACGGAATTGAAAAACAATAGAAAAAAACTGCATCGTGGGCACTTGCTTAAAGAATTAGTGGAAGCAAATGGTATATCCATCACCAAATTAGTTGACAGGGTAGGAGTAAGTAGGTCTAGTTACTATAATCATATAGAAGAACCCGAATTAGACTTTGATATACTCTTTGATTATGGTAAGGTCTTAAATATAAACTTTACGGATTATTTCAGCGATTTGTTGGTACTTGAAACGCAGGATCCAAATCCTAAATATCCTGAAGAACTAGATCCCCAAAATTTTGAGGAAGCGCTAACACAATACAAGATCTTACATAAGAAGTATGTGCAATTACTAGAAAGACATAATCTATTACTTGAACAAAGTTTGAAAAACCAATAGTATGTGTGTATTGGATTTACATCTACGGATGTTAATTCTAGATCATCATGAAATTTTTGCCGACGGGGTTAAGCATTTATTGAAAAGCCAAATATCAATTGATTGGATTGATCAAGCTCCGCATCATAAATCAGTGGAAGAAACTATTCTTGACTTCCAACCTGATATCATATTAATTGATTCAGACTATCCAGGGCTTTCTATTTCTCGGCTTGCTAATTTTTTAAAGCAAAGTGAATCAAATAGTAAATTAATTGTTTTGAGTTCAGTTAATAATGATCAATTGATTTTAGAAGCGATGTCTATGGGCCTTCCATCCTATTTAATAAAGACTTGCAAGAAACAAGAATTAATTGATGCAATTAATGCTGTTAGGGAAGGCAATACATTTTATTGCAATGAAACAACTAAACGATTACAACAGCTGATTATAGAAGGAAGATATCATCCACATCAAAAACTGAAGTTTGCAGAAATAAATGAAAAAGAAAAAATTATCCTACAATTAATTTGTGCAGAATTCACTAGTAAAGAAATTGCGGATCAATTAAATATGAGTTTTAGAACAATAGAAGCATATCGAAAATCATTACAAGAAAAAACCGGCTCGAAAAATTCGGCCGGCTTAATCTTATATGCTATTCGTAATGGTATTGTTACCTTAGAACCTTCTTAATTACCATTTTCCATCTCCGTCTAATATATTACCTAATCCTCCTAATATACTTCCTTCCTCTTTACGGGCACCAACACCATATTGTAAGATTCTACCTGCTAAACGACTGATCGGCAATGTTTGAATCCAAACGGTACCAGGCCCAGTTAGGGTAGCAAAGAATAATCCTTCGCCTCCAAACAAAGTGTTTTTAATCCCCCCAACAAATTGAATATCATAATTAACACCAGAGGTAAAACCAACGATACAACCGGTGTCAATTTTAAGGGTTTCTCCAGGATGTAAATCTCTTTTAAACACATGGCCACCTGCATGTAGAAAGCTCATTCCATCGCCCTCTAGTTTTTGCATGATGAACCCTTCACCACCAAATAATCCAGTGCCTAGTTTGCGTTGAAATTCAATGCCAACGTTCACTCCTTTTGCTGCACATAAAAAACTATCTTTTTGACAAATGATTCTATTATTGTAAACAGATAAATCTAATGGGATAATTTTTCCTGGATAAGGTGACGCAAAACTCACTCTGCGTTTACCATGATTCACATTTGTGAATGCAGTCATGAACAAGCTTTCGCCCGTAAGCATTCTTTTTCCTGCATTTAAGAGCTTGCCAAAAATGCTATTGTTTTGTTGTGAGCCATCCCCAAACATAGTTTCCATCATTACGCCATCATCCATCATCATGAATGCTCCTGGCTCGGCAATAGCGGTTTCATTGTAGTCTAATTCTACTTCTACGTATTGCATTTCTTCACCAAAAATGCGGTAGTCTATTTCGTGATTTCGCATATTTTTAATTTTTTACTAAAATAGTTTTTTGTTCTCCCATCCAAACTTTCTTTCCCTGAATTTTTCTTACTGCAAACATGATGCCTACAAAAATAAAGAAGAAAGGTCCAGTAAATCCAAACAAGGCTACGTACTTAGTGCCATAGAATCGTTCCATTGGTCTTCTTAATCTTTCTGAAATCAAGTACATACTTGGTACCATGATTAACGTGAGGAAGAATGAGAAGATCAAACCGTAGATAATGGTCCAAGCCAAAGGTCCCCAGAATACAACCGAGTCGCCACCAATAAAAATCTTAGGATCTAAATGGGTAAACATCGATACGAAGTCTATATTAAATCCAACAGCCAATGGCAACATACCCATGATGGTAGCCAATGCAGTCAACAATACGGGTATGATTCTGATTTTACCTGCTTCAATGGCAGCTTCTCTGGTTTTGTATCCTCTTCCTCTTAACTCATCGGTAAATTCAATCAATAGAATACCATTCTTGATTACAATACCAGCTAATCCAATGATTCCTACACCTACCATGATAGTAGCCATACTCTTGCCTGTTAATGCATAGCCCAAGAATACACCAATGATGGAGAAGAATATTTCAGTGAGTACAATGAATGGTTTACTTAAGCTGTTGAATTGCAATACCAATATCAAGAAGATGATTAATAAGGCACTCAATAATGCACCGCCTAAGAATGAACTGGTTTCTGCTTGTTGCTCACCTTCACCCGTTTGCTTAATAGTGATATCTGCAGGAACAGCGGTTTTGGTTTTAAACTCTTCAATTTTTTTGGCCAATGCAGCATTAATAACTGGGGTCAATGATGGATCCGTTACAGCAGATTGAATTTGAATGGTTCGTTTCAAATTCTTTCTTTTTACACCTCCTGCTGTATTGGTGTAGTCTAGTGTTGCTACACTGTTTAATGGAATTTGCTTGATTGCACCTGAAGTGAAATCTCTGAACACAATCCGCATATTCATCAGCTCATTGATATCATTTCGAGATTTTGAGTCAAAACGCAATTGAATCTTGTATTCGTCTTCATCGTCTTTCAACTTACTCACTTCTTTACCAAATACCGCCGTTCTAATTTCCAAACCAATTTGAGCAGTGCTAACGCCTTCAGCTAGTGCTCTTTGTCTGTCTATATTCACAGTGATTTCTGGATTGTTCAAATCAATATCCATCTCAAGGTTTTGCATGCCTTCAATTCGATTGGTATCTAAGTGATTTTGTAATTGAATGGCTGTTTTTGCCAATTCATCAAAATTGTCTCCAGAAATTTCAATGTTAACAGGTGGTTCTGTTGGTGGTCCTGCGTCTTCTTGTCTTACTTCAATGGATCCACCTGGAATGCCATTCATTTGTGCTCTGATGGCTTCTTGTAAAACCGAAGAGCTTTTTCCATGTCTTTGTTCAAACTCAACAAAAGATACTTGAATTCTGCCTAAGTGAGACTGTGTGCTTCTGTTGTTGTCTCTTGGATTATTGGCACCCACTGCCACGTTAGATATAACGCTTTCAACAATGCTGCCTTCTTTTCCTGGTTGGTCATTCCCCAACACTTTGTATACCCTGCTTTCCAAAATTCTTAAAACCGAATCAGTGGTTTCTGCTTTTGTACCAATGGGCATTTTTAAATACACATATACAAACTTAGGATCTCCACTTGGAAAAAATGGTTTGGGGTTGTCTCTTAAAATCAATAGAACCAAAGAAATCGGGAATAATACAAATAGACCAATCAACAAATACACGGGTCTTTTTCTTACCAAAATATATTGTAATAATTTTTCGTAACGGCGCATTAAACTGGGTAAAGCCCTTTCTTGGAAAAAGTGGATTACATTTCTCAATACATATCTTTCCAAGATTACCAATAGCATGAGGAAGATTAAGAAATTACCAAACCCATGCCAGCCAACTAAATTGAATAACACACCTAAGATGGCTGATCCCCAGAACCACCATTTTTTGAAGATGGCATTTTTGGGTGATTCGTATTCACGGCCCTCCGGTTTCATAAAGCTTACCGCAAATACTGGGTTAATAAAGAAAGCTACTACCAATGATGCTGCCAATGTTAAAATCAACATGATGGGTAAGTAAATCATGAACTTACCAATAATACCCTTCCAGAGTAATAATGGGAAGAATGGCGCCAGCGTAGTAGCTGTACCAGCCAATACAGGGATGAATACTTCCCCTGCTGCTTCTTTGGCCGATCGCACAATTTTTACTTTACCATTGTTATAGATACGGTGTGTGTTTTCGATCACCACGATGGCGTCGTCAACAATGATACCTAAGCCAAACAATAGTGCAAAGAGCACAATAAAGTTTAAGGTAATGGCACCACCTGCAATGATTTCACCCAATGGTAAAAACATGAATGACACGAATACCGATAAGGGTACACTCAATGCCACAAAGAAAGCGTTGGTAACACCCATGAAAAACATCAAAATAAGCAATACCAAAATAAAGCCAATGATAATGGTATTCACCAATTCATTAAAGGATGTTTTAGTGCCTTTACTTTGGTCACCCGTAATCACCACTTTTAAGTTTTTTGGCAACTCATCGTTTTCCTGCATTTCTGCAACAATTTTGTTGACCCCTTCGGCAGTATTGATTAGGTTTTCACCAGCTCGTTTTACAATGTTTAAAGTGATAACGTTTTTGCCATCTAATCTAGCATAGCTTTCTGTTTCTTTTACTGTATCAATGATTTCGGCAACATCCTGTAAATAAATAGGAGCGCCGTTTACATTTTTAATTTGGATATGCTGCATATCATAGGCTGTAGTAAACTGGCCTTTGATTTTGATATTCCGTTTCATAGCACCTACTTCAACCAAACCACCACTGATGTCTTTATTCTCTAGGTTAACGGCACTTTCTATATCTCTAAATGTTAATCTGGCTGCAGATAATTTTGCAGGGTCTACATTGATTTGAATTTCACGTTCAGGTGCACCAATAATTTCTGCACGATTCACTTCTTTTAATTCTTCAAATCTGTCTTGTAGTTTATCGGCGTATTGTTTCAGTTTGATGCCATCAAAATCACCACTGATGTTTACAAACATGATGGGTACATCACTGATGGAAAACTCTTGCACGTTTGGTTGAGACGTTAAATCGGTTGGCAAATCTGTTTGAGCTTTGTCTACCGCATCTTTTACTTTTAACTTGGCCAACTCGGGTTTTACATCCGTATCAAACTCTACCACAATCAAACTGAAGTCTTGTTGTGAGGTTGATTGAATCTTGTTCACTTTAACACCACTGATGCCTTTTAATTGCTTTTCAATAGGTCTGGTTACCAGATTCTCAATGTCTTTGGGTGAATTACCAAAGTATACAGTTGAAATAGAAATAGTAGGTACTACAATATCTGGAAACTGTTCTTTGGGTAAGGTAGTGAACTTGTTTAAACCATACAATGAAATCAAGATGGTAATAACATACACTGCCGTTCTATTGTCTATGGCCCAACTGGTGGGTTTAAACTCTTTGAATTTTTTGGCTATGCCTTCAATGAAATTCATACAAATATTTTTATTGTTTTCCTAAAACCTTTACAGTTTGACCATCATAGATATTCTGATATCCTTCAGTAATCAATTGGTCTTTTTCAGTTAGCCCTGTTTTTACTTCAATGAGTTGACCATATAGTTCGCCCACAGTGATCATTCTTTTGCGCGCAACTAATTTTTTACCTTCTTGTTCGGCTACATACACGTATTTGCCTTTCTCTTCCGTTTGAACGGTATTTACATTGATTGAAATAGCATTAGGTACTTCATAATCTTGAAACTTAACCTGTGCCAGTTGATTTGGTCGAATATTGGCATCGTAAGGAATTTTAATTTCAACATCAAAGCTTCTGGTATTGGCATCAATGGTTCTGCTGGCAGTAGCAACGGTTGCTTTAAATTCCTTGTTTAAATCAGGCAAACGAATCAAAGCAGTAGCGCCCGCTTTAACGCGTGTGCTATAATTTTCAGGCACTTGTGTAACCACTTTCATATTTTGTGTGTTCACAATTTTGATTTGTGGCGTAAGACCCGCTAAGCCTACAAAAATTTCACCAACTCGAACATTCAGTTCATCAACAATGCCGCTTACATCAGCCAAAATATTAGTGCCGCGCAATTGTTCTTCAGATACTTTAATTTGTTCTTCTGATGCTGTCAACTGACGCTCTAAAGACTGAACATTGTTTTTAGCTGAAATCAATTGTACTTCTGTTCCTATGCCTTCTTTCCAAAGATTGTTTTGTCTGTTGTACAAATCCTTTGCAAAGTTCAATTGGGTCTTTAAGGTTTCTAAAGATTTTTGACCTGCAATCACAGATTGTCTTAACACTGCATCATCTAATTTAATCAGCAACTGACCTTTCTTAACCTCATCACCACGTTTTACATAAATGGCTTTCACTTGTCCGCCACCCATTCTTGGAGATACATAAGAAATATTATCAGAAGTGATATTTCCTTGTAAGTCTATATAGTGAACAAAATTTTCTCTTGTTACAGGCGTAACATTAATCAACTTTGCAGTAGCACTGGCTTCAGAAGTATCTAAAGCATTAATTTCTTTTTGTAGTGCTTCAATTTTATCTGCAAGCGCGTTTTGTTCGGTTTTTAATTTTTCAAGTGCGGCTTTTTTAGACGCCAAATCGTTGCCTTGTTTGGTGTCATTGCTACAACTGCTTAATAAAGCAATGCTCGTAACAATAGATAATAAATAGATTGCCTTTCTCATGTTTGGTGGTTTAATATTTTTATAATTTTCCAATGGCGGTTAAATAATCAACTCTTGCAATAATTGCATCATACAATGCACTGATATAATTGGTTTGAGCGGTTTTTAGGTCTACATCAGCAGCATTGATTTCGGTATTAGAACCAGTTCCTGCTTCGTATTTCTTTTTGGTTTGCTGATATACTTTTTCAGCTAAAGCCATATTTTCTTTTTGAAAATCTAAAGTGGCTATAGCGGTTTTGTATTTTAATTTCGCTTGCTCTACTGATTGGTCAATATTCAGTTTTAAATTGTCAAGCTGATTACTGGTTTGCTCCAATTCAATTTTGGCTTTTTTGATTTGTGCATTTTTAGACAGGCCGCTAAAAATTGGAACAGCTACATTGATTCCGATAGAAGAAGAAGTGAACCAATCGCCTTTACCAAAGAAATTAAACTGATTTCTTTGAGCTAGTTTACTGTAATTGGCGCCTAATGCTACGGTTGGCAACTTACTCAGTTCATAGCGCCTTACATTAAACTGATTCAGTTGCTTTGCTGTATTGAGGTATTGAAAATCTTTTCGATCTTCATAGTTGTAGTTGCCATTGGTGATGTCTTCCTTGATGGCTTGATAGTCTAAATTGTCGGTTAGTACCAACGTATCTTTAACTGGCATGCCCATTAAAGTTTTTAATCCAATATAGCCCATTGATATGCCGTTGAGGGCCTTCACTTTCTCTGTGCTAAGATTGTTTAATTGAACCGCTATTTTATCAATATCAATTCTTTCAGCAAATCCATTTTTATAAAGCGCTTTTACATCGTGATCTAGTTTTTTTAAGCGGTCAATATTGGCATCAAGCAATGCAATTTGTGTTTTGCTAACTACCAATTGATAATACACTTTATAAATATTAGTCTTGATGGTCTCTTCGGTTACTTTGGCAGCAGCTTCCTGAAAATCAATAGAGGCTTTTCTGGCTTGTAATCCAATGAATACTTGACCATCAAATAATAGCTGTTGTAATGAAACTCCTGCGCTTGCATTCCATTTGGTACCAAACTGTGCGGCAATAAAACCAAAGTCTCCTGGCATTTTAATTGGATTGCCATTCCCATCTCTTACACCTTGGTCTATCAATACCTGATACGTTGCTGGTGAAATAAAATTGGGTAATGTTTGAACTGCCACATTCGGTAAATGATTGGTTCCAATGGAACCTGAAATAGTGGGTAATGCAGCTGCTGTAATTTCCTTGTTGGTTTGCATTTGAACCTGAATGGCCAATAAAGCATTTTTTACTTGCGCATTGTTCTTTTTTGCATAAGCCACTGCTTGATCAACACTGAAGTCATACCGATTGGCGTTTTGTGCCATACTAGTATGCACCAGGGCTATCATACATAGCAGTGTGATTAGTTTAGTTTTAGTGTGCATATTGTTTATTTTTCTCTTTGCTGTTTATACTTATTAATTAATTTTTGACCTTTAGGTGTGCATATTCCATATAGAAAATGTTCCATTAATTCCATTTCTACTTGTACTAGGGTGAACTTGCCTTGTAGAAAAACATCTGGATTAAAACCTAGGAAAATGCTTTCAACTCTATAGCGGGCTATAATATCTACATTGATATCATCTCTATAGTAACCTTCATTGATTCCTTTTATCAGGTTGTCTTTCATGATGTTCACAAAAAATTTATTCTTGTGTGCATTCATTTTTTTATATGCTTCCGGATGGTATTTCTGCATTTCAAAAATGATTGCAGGGTTCATAGTGGTCAACATTTCCTGTAACATCTCAAACCCTCTAAATACTTCTTGAACAGCATTATCACAACTGCAGGCAATGCTGGTGCATTCGTGCATGTCTTGTTCAATTTCTCTTTGAACAACCGCATCCACCAAATGGTCTTTGTCTTTAAAGTATTGGTAGATGGTCTTTTTGCTGGCGCCCAAGTTGGATGCGATATCGTCCATAGTGACGCTCTTTAATCCGTATCGGAAAAAGAGCTCCTGGGCTTTTTCTACAATTCTTTGCTCCATGTTTGATTTATTTGGGTGCGCAAAACTATGGAAACTATTTTCGTTACCAAAGTTTCCAACGTTTATTTTATATTAAATTATTGTTAAACGCACCAATGCTAGGATAAGTGGTAAAGCGGCTCAACTGCTAGAGTTGCTGTATCTTGCAGGCATTATGACCTTCAAGTCTTTGTTAAAACGTTTATTGCAATACTTTTTTCAGGGCTTAATTGTATTGGCTCCAATTGGTATAACTATTTGGGTAGTAATCAGTTTATTCAATTTAGTAGACGATATTTTGCCCAGCATTATTAGAAATGTGGCCCCAGATCTAGCCCAAAGAGACGCCGATGGCAATAT
>JBMLPQ010000099.1:0-1557 GCA_049242025.1 Sediminibacterium sp. | reverse complement strand
GTTTAGCAAACTACTGATTTCAGCCACTCATCCACCTCACCGTCCTTACTCCTTTTGGGAGAGGGCTGCAAAAATAAGTTTCCTAAGCTTAACTGCCAAAAAATGATGCAAAAATTCATAAAATAAAACATCCTGTCTGCAAGAGACAGGATGCACAATATGTTGAGACCCAATAAAAATCAAATTACATAGCAGCTAACTGCACTTTCTGCGTCAATTCCATAACGTTTTCTCTAAAAATGGAATCGGTATCCATCAAATCTTTCACGGTTTGACAAGAGTGTATAACAGTAGTATGATCTCTACCGCCAAAATGTTCTCCAATGGTCTTTAAAGAGTTCTTGGTAAATGCTTTGGCCAAATACATGGTGATTTGACGTGCTTGAACAATCTCTCTTTTTCGAGTTTTGTGAAGCAAACGGTCGTAAGGAACATCAAAATATTCGCAGACCATTTTTTGTATCGCATCAATGGTGATTTCTTTGCTACTGGTTTTTACAAAGTTTCTCAATACTTTCTTAGCCAACTCTACATCAATTTCTTTCTTATTCAAAGAAGATTGTGCCAACAAAGAAATTAATGCGCCTTCTAATTCACGCACATTCGTATTGATATTGTATGCAACGTACTTGATTACCTCTTTAGGCATATCAAGGCCATCATTCTTCATTTTCTTTTCTAAAATCTCAATTCTGGTTTCGTAGTCGGGCACTTGTAAGTCTGCACTTAATCCCCATCTGAACCTACTCAACAAACGTTCTTGCATTCCATCTAAATCTTTAGGTGGTTTGTCAGAAGTTAACACCAATTGCTTACCGCTTTGGTGTAAGTGGTTAAAGATGGCAAAGAAAGCGTCTTGGCTTTTTTCTGCTCTGCTAAAAAACTGCACATCGTCAATAATCAAGACATCAATCAATTGGTAAAAATGAATAAAGTCGTTAATGGCATTATTGCGACTATGGTCTACAAACTGATTGATGAATTTTTCGCTGCTTACATATAACACCACTTTAGAAGGGTGCATTCTTTTTACTTCATTTCCGATTGCTTGAGCTAAGTGAGTTTTACCTAAACCAACACCACCATAAATTACCAGTGGATTAAATGAATTTGCACCTGGCTTTTCTGCTACTGTTTTACCTGCTCTACGAGCTACTCTATTACAGTCTCCTTCAATAAATGAATCAAAAATATATCCATGATTCAATTGAGGATCAATTTGCATTTTCTTTAACCCTGGTATAACAAATGGATTCTTTACCGGATTATCAATCACCAATGGAAAATTCATTTCATTGTTATTGATTGATTTTGGACCACGTGCAGGAATATCAACAGATCCATTTCTGCTATTGGTATTTCCACTATCAACCATAATACGGTATTCTAGTCTAGCATCTTTTCCTAATTCACGTTTAAGTGTTTTTGCCAATAAAGTAACATAGTGCTCTTCTAAGTATTCATAAAAGAATTGAGAAGGAACTTGAATCATCAAAACATTTCCTTTTAATTCTACAGGAGTAATAGGTTCAAACCATGTTTTAAAATGTTGCCATT
>JBMLPQ010000098.1:0-7805 GCA_049242025.1 Sediminibacterium sp. | reverse complement strand
TAAAGTCTTTCCATAGTATTGACGTGTCTTCTGGAATTAAAGTGTTGCTTACACAGGGCGATAAAGAAGAATTAGCAGTTGCAGCAGGTGATCCTGCTTATTTAGAATACATTGAAACAACGGTGAAAGACGGGGTGTTAAAAATTACCCGTGAACAGGATTGGAAATTTTGGAACCAATGGAAGAATTGGAATGTAACCGTGTATTTATCTTATAAAGATTTGAAATCAATCAAAGCCAGCAGTGGTGCACATATTAGCGGATCTAGTTTAAGCTTCAACAACTTAGAAGTTAAAATGAGTAGTGGTGCATATGCCGAATTGGGAGGCAGCACATCCGACTTAAGTGTTGATGCAAGTAGTGGTGCCATGTTCAAAGGGTATGAATTAAATACTACCAAATGTTTGGCTGAAAGTTCTAGTGGTGGCGGCGTGCAAGTAAATGTGTCAAAAGAATTGAATGCGAAAGCCAGCAGCGGCGGATCTATCCGTTACAAAGGAGAAGGCTTAATCCGCGATATTAAAGTGAACAGTGGTGGTACTGTAAAAAGACAATAGTTTATAAGGGGAGCTGTATGCAAAATACAGTTCCCTTTCCAATTTCACTGTGTTGTACATATAACTGTCCATTGTGGTATTGCTCAATAATTCGTTTGCTCAAGGATAGACCAATTCCCCAGCCTCTCTTTTTTGTGGTAAAGCCTGGTTGAAATACTTTTCTCCATTGACTATTGGAGATTCCTTTGCCACTGTCTTTTACCAAAATGGTTAATTGTTTGTTTTCTTGGTGCATTTGAATCTGAATGTTACCCTTCCCATCCATGGCATCGAGTGCATTCTTCAATAAATTTTCGATTACCCAATCAAAGAGCGTAGGAGAGAGCAGGCATTGGAGGTTTTCAGTGTTATCTCCATTTAGCTGAAAAAATACTTGCTCACTGCTTCTTTTTTTCATGTAATCCATCACCAGTTGAATACGATCAAACGGGTTACACAATTCGGTTTTTGGGGTACTACCTATTTTGCCAAATCGATCGGTGATGAGTTGTAAGCGATTGATATCTTTGGCTATTTCAGTGGCAATATCTTTGCTGTCTGCTTTTTCTTTTAAAATTTCTAACCATCCTTCTAAACTACTCACGGGTGTGCCCAATTGATGCGCTGTTTCCTTTGCCATTGAAGCCCAAAGCTGGTTCTGGCCGCTTTTATGGCGAGTACGTAAAGAGTAAATCACAATCAACACAAACATAATTACCAATAGTAATTGAACAATGGGATACCATTTGGCTTCTCTTAATAATTTGCTTTGTCCATAATAGTAACGGATTGCAGTGGAGTCTCCTGTTTTTAATTTTACTTCAATGGGGGGTTTGCTATATAATTTAAATTCTTGTAATCGTTGTGCTAAATAATTCGTGTCTTCTTTTATTTTTAATTCATCAATATTGACATAGTTCCCTGTTGGTTGGTCTTGATGATTGGTTTCAATGATTGGTATAAAATTATTCTCGGTTATAATTTTAGTGGCTAAGTTGATGGAAACCGTGTCTGTAGAATTTAAGATGGTTCTCTCTGCTTCAACCCAAGATTCAACGGCAATTCTTTCTTTAATGGCTATTTGTTTCGCAATGTATTGTGAATACACTATTGTACCACTTACTATGAGAATGGCCATGATGAATAATGCGTTGGTAAAATTGAACCAGCTCTTTAACATCTTACTAAAATAAGCTTTTGGTTGATTTAAGTCATAGCCCTTCTAAAAAAAGAAACCGCCCCATTGGTTTGGAGCGGCTCTTGACACGATTGCTTGCTTATACTAACTAACTAAATAGTCCACCTTTTTTCAAAGTTTTTACACCTTGTCCTATCTTAAATCCATTGTTGTAAATCTCAATTTTATAATCTCCTTCTTTGTAAGCTTCTTTTTGTTTCCAATCAAAACTCACTGGGATTACTTTGTTTTGTTCGTAGTTAACCGATACTTTATTGGTATAAGGACGAGTTCCTTCTTCTCTGGTGGTAAAATTTGCTCCTTCTGTAATTACTTTTCCATCAGGGGCAGTAACTACTACGTAAAAATCTTTGGTACCAGATGGGGTAATTCTGTTTTCATCAATTACAAATGAAATTCTAATCAAGTCTGCACGTTTTGCTGTAGTGGTTTCTTTTTCTTTTCCAGTGCCTTTAACATTGATGGCATTGATTCCTATATTAGATGCATGTAGGGTAGATGCTACGTCTACTTTTTCTTCTAATTGTTTTTTCTCGCTTCTTGTAGTGTTTAAATTACTCTCTAAATTTTGCTTTTCTGATGTAAGCTGCGTTTTCTCTGTATTTAGTTGCTCATTAGCGGTAGTTAATTGTTGGTTCTCGCCTTTCAATTGTTGTATCTCTGCGAATAATCCATCAATTTTTCCATTTAACTCACCAATCAATTGCTTAGCTTCTGCTAATTCTTTTGCAGTTGCGTTACGCTTTTTTAAGATTGAGCCAATATTGCCCTTTAGCTTTTGGATATCTGCATTTTTTTCTGCTAAGTCTCCTTGCAGTTCAAGATTGTCTTTGGTTAATGAATCTGCTTTTGCAGATACATTCATAAATTCTTGCTGAATGGCCAATCTAGCACTATCTACATTGCTGATTTTGGTTTCTAAGCCTATAATAGTTTCTTTGGTTTGACTCTTGTCATAGAAAATATAGCCCCAGGTAAGCACCAATGCTGCTATTAGTATTCCGTAGATGGTTTTGCGGTTATCTGGTGCACCGCCATTGTTTACTGTACTCATAAAAATTTTTTTTAAGAAGTTGATTGCTTCCGCACTCTTGTTTTCCAAAATCGTGCCAAAACACCAATAAGATTCAATTTTGTGTACAAAAAAGCCTTTTTCAATATGGAAATTCCTACTAGGTGCAGCATCTTTGCTGCATGTCTGCTGAGAAAATTTTATCTGATTGGAAAAAAAATAGTTTCAAGCCCATTTATTGGTTAGAAGGTGAGGAAGCCTATTTTATTGATACTTTGGTAGATTATGCCGAGAAGAAAATTCTGACTGAAGCAGAAGCTGAGTTTAATTTATCCATTTTTTATGGTAAAGATGCCGACTGGACCGAAGTGGTGAATGCTTGTAAAAAATATCCCATGTTTGGGGATAAGCAAGTGGTTTTATTGAAAGAAGCTCAGCAAATGAAGGAGGTTGAAAAACTGATTGGGTATGTAGAACAGCCTTTAAACTCTACCATTTTTATTGTTAGTCATAAAGAGAAAAAGCTAGATGGTCGTGGAAAGTTAGCGGCTGCGCTTAAAAAAACTAAAGCAGAAGTATTTACCACTAAAAAGTTATACGATAATCAATTGCCCGATTGGGCTGGTCAAATGGTGAAAAACCATGGACTAACCATTTCTCCTAAAGCCTTGGTGATTCTTGTAGATCATATTGGTAATGATTTGAGCAGAATTGAAAATGAAATTGAAAAACTCATGCTCAATTTGGGTGCTCGTAAATCGATCACCGAAGATGATGTTGAAAATTTCATTGGAGTAAGTAAAGAATTCAATGCTTTTGAACTGCAAGCGGCCATTGCGCAGCGTGATTTGGCTAAATGCATTCGCATTATTCAATATTTTGAATCGAATCCTAAAGCGGGTCCCATTCAATTGGTCCTGCCATCTGTTTTTAATTTTTTCAGCAAATTGTATGTGTTACTTTCTTTGAAAGATGCCAACGAAAGCAGCGCTGCGGCGGCGTTGGGTGTTTCTCCATTTTTTGTAAAAGATTATTACGCCGCCGCGCGCAAGTATGATTTCCCTTCTGTAGAAAGAGTATTGCTATTATTGCACGAATACAATTTAAGAAGCTTGGGCGTACACAACGGATCCGCCAATGACGCAGGATTGATGAAAGAATTAGTGGTTAAAATTATGTCGTAAAAACCAGCATCGCATTGGTTCTATCTGCATTCAACTGCGCTTTCAATTCGTCTAAGCCATTGAACTTAACTTCGCCGCGAAGAAATTTTACTATACGAATCGCTAATTTTTTTCCGTAGATATCTCTATCAAAATCGAAGATATTGACTTCAATCACACGCTTTTTTCCGTCAACAGTTGGGCGAACCCCAATATTCATCATGCCCGTAAACGTTTCAGCATCCATAGAAATGGATACGGCATACACTCCATTCGCAGGAATTAATTTCTCTTCGCTGCTGACATGCATATTGGCGGTAGGAAATCCAATGGTACGGCCAATCTTATTGCCTTCTACCACAATTCCTTCAAAAAAATAAGGGTATCCTAGAAAATGATTGGCAGTATCAATATCATTGTTGAGAAGCGCTTCTCTTATTCTAGTAGAACTGATGACAACTTGATTCAACATTTCTTCTGAAATTTCTTTCACTTCAAAACCCAGTTCGCGGCCATATTGTTCCAGCAAGTGATAATCCCCCGTTCTGCCTTTACCAAATCGATGATCGTACCCTATGATGATAACACTTGGATTAAAGTATTTAAACAAAAAGTCACGAATATAATCGTCTGCAGATTGATTAGAGAAGGCATGATCAAAAGGAATCACCACCAAATGATCAATCCCTGCTTGTTCTAATAAAATAATTTTTTCAGCTAGTGTGTTGATGAGTTTGATATCACCCGGAACAGAAGAAACAATTTTTCGCGGGTGAGGATGAAACGTAATAATTACTGTTTCGCCATTCACCCTAGCAGCTTCTGCTTTCATTTGAGCCAAAATTTGTTGATGGCCTTGGTGCACGCCATCAAAAGTGCCAATGGTGATGACCGCATGGTTGAAATTGGGAAGCGAGGGGGCTAATTCACGATGTACCTTCATAATCAGGCGCAAAAGTAAGTACTCCAAGGCAAAGTTCCTTCCCTTTGCATACCCCCTTTTTGTACCTTTGCGCCAATTCAATACATAATAAAAAGCGATACATGTCTTTATATGCTCAAAGAGGGGTTTCTGCTCAGAAAGAAGAAGTACACCAAGCGATACAAAAATTAGATCAGGGATTGTATGCCCATGCTTTTTGTAAAATTTATCCCGATTTTTTATGCAATGACCCTGAATGGGTCAATATTATGCATGCAGATGGAGCAGGCACCAAGAGTATTCTAGCATATTTATACTGGAAGGAAACCGGAGATTTATCTGTATGGAAAGGGATTGCACAAGACGCAGTAGCCATGAACTTAGACGACTTATTATGCGTTGGAGTAACCGATCAGTTGTTGTTTTCAAGCACCATAGACAGGAATAAATTATTGATTAATGGAGCTATTTTAGAAGCCATCATTAATGGTACGCAAGCATTCTTTGATACGTTAAAAACATATGGTGTACATATTCATTACTTAGGAGGAGAAACGGCAGATGTAGGAGATGTGGTAAGAACGGTTGCAGTGAATGGTACCATGACTTCTAGATGGCCTAAGCATAAATTAATCACCAATGACTTGATAGCAGAAGGTGATGTAATTGTTGGTTTTGCCAGTGCGGGTAAAGCCCATTATGAAAGCGAATACAATAGTGGATTGGGTAGTAACGGATTAACCAGTGCAAGGCACGATGTATTAGAAAAATATTATGCCAATCAATATCCTGAATCATTCGAACCACAATTGCAAGACAGTGTGGTGTACATCGGTAAAAACAAAATGACCGATACCATACAAATTAATGGAGAGTCCATTTCTATTGGAAAATTATTATTGTCTCCCACTAGAACCTATGCTCCATTGATGAAGCAATTGTTGGATATGCATTTTGATCAAATACATGGGGTAATCCATTGCAGCGGAGGCGGACAAACCAAGTGTATGAAGTATTTGCCCAAGCCCTTGCATATTATTAAAGACAATTTGTTTACTCCACCACCCGTTTTTGAATTGATCAGAGAAAATTCAGGAGCAGATTGGAGAGAAATGTATCAAGTGTTTAATATGGGGCATCGCTTAGAAATTTTCACTGATGAAGCAACCGCATATAAAATGATTGAAACTGCTGCAACATTAGGAATTGAAGCACAAATTGTAGGAAGGGTAGAAGCAGCAAAATCAAACGAATGCTCCTTATTGTTGAAGGGGTCATTTGGAGAAGTAACTTATCAATATTAACGATAGCTTAGCGGCGGAGCACTTATATTTGTAATACTATATTATGTATAATATGTCTGAAACAGTAGTCTCTATAAAGAATGTAAATATATACCAAGGGAATACCTTGATTTTACAAGATGTAAATTTTACCATTAATAAAGGAGAGTTTGTTTACCTAGTAGGGAAAACCGGAACAGGTAAGAGCAGCTTGTTAAAAACCTTATATGGCGAACTCACATTAACCGAAGGAGAAGCATCTGTAGTAGGATTTGATTTAAGAGGAATGGATTGGAAGAAAGTTCCTTTTTTACGTAGAAATTTGGGCGTTGTTTTCCAAGACTTTCAATTGTTGACCGATCGTAATGTGCATGAAAACCTCAAGTTTGTTCTAAAAGCAACGGGTTGGAAAGACGAGCGTTTAATGGAAGAAAAAATCGCCGATGTATTAGAGAAAGTGGGCTTAAAAAGCAAGGGCTTTAAAATGCCTTTCGAAATGAGTGGTGGCGAACAACAAAGGGTAGAAATTGCTAGGGCGCTGCTTAACTCGCCCAAACTCATATTGGCTGATGAACCTACTGGAAATTTAGACCCAGAAACCAGTGATGAAATCATGCAATTGCTGTTTCAAATTGCCAAAGATTATGGTACTTCTGTGGTAATGGCTACCCATGATTTTATCGTCATCAATCGTTACCCAAGTAGGATGTTAAAAACTGAAAACGGAAGGGTAGCAGACAGCGCAGCCAACTAACCCACAGCCAACTAACCCCAGATCCAACCAATTTGCTTTTTTGCATTGGCTTCATTGTTGAAGCGAGGAACCAATAGTTTATTGCGTAGCCTAATTTCATCTTCGGTAAATGGCTGGTGATACAATTGTGCAACCAAATCCTTGAATGCATTGGCGGTGGTTCCAATATGGCATAAGGGTTCTAAGCCAGAATCGGCAATCGTGGCTTCATTCACCACCACATGCCTACCATTAAATAAGGCATTCAGCAATTTTACTTTCATGCCTGTTTTAATATAAGAAGGCAGCAAATGGATATGCGCTTTGGCAATCATATCCTGCATTTCTTTTTCAGTTGGGTTGCCTACTAAGCAAGAATATTTACTGGAATAAGCCAATGCTTTTAGTTTTTCGGAGGGATTTTTGCCGGCTATTACAAACGGGATTGCTAAGTTTTTAAAGACTTTCTCTAAAAGCCAGGTAGCCGCTTTTTCATTGGCTTCTACACTCAAATCTCCGTGGTATAAACAATAAGAACCAATTCCTTCCTCACAACTGAGTTTCCAATCAGGTATATACAAACTCAGTTCCTCAATATTCTTGCAGCCAAATTCATGGCGATAAACATCGTTATCGGCCTCTTTTACCCCCCAAAAAGTTGCTTTCCTCGCTAAATTGGCCTCATATTTCTTGAGTAATCTAGACTCATTCCAGTAATAAGCTTTCTTTAAAAGAGAGCTTGCATTTTTGTATAAGTCTCGATAATATTGGTATTCTACATTGTGCAGCCTCACAAAACAAGCCCTTTCTTTAAAGCGATCGTCTTGTAATAAATAAGTACAATGCACCCCTTCCATGAATATCGGGTGATTGTCTTGGAGTAAATTTTGGTAAAGATTTTCATTGATTCTACTGCTTACAATATAGGGAAGCTTGCTTGAAAAGCCTTTTTGCCCCT
>JBMLPQ010000097.1:0-4033 GCA_049242025.1 Sediminibacterium sp. | reverse complement strand
GAAGAAAATGTAGTGAGTGCGGCAGGTGCTCCACACCGATTTACCTATAAAACCATACAGGCTGCCATTATAGAGGCTGGTTTTAAACCACAACTGCGAAATCAGCAATATGGCTGGAGAGAAATACCAGAGACAATAGTAGAGCAAACAATTGATTACTAATTATAGTAACTTTAAGTGCATTAAATTCCTATTGTACTGAATATAAAACTATGAATCTGTTTGAATCAGTAATATGTTATGACTATACAGTAGCAAGAACACAAAATGAAATAAAAGTCATTAAGACCAATGGCGTTCATATGATTGGTCTTGCTTGGGTTTGTAATGTGCTTTCCTTGATGGGAATTGGCATCATTTACTTGTATTTATCCAAGCACAGCAAAGAAATCTATGATTTTCTTGCATTTATTAAGTATTGGGAGCTTGCAGGAAGAATTGGCTTGATTATTTTTCTATTAATCGTTTATTCAATGAGTTTTGGTGCATATGGAGGGAAAATTATATTCTTGAATATTATTCGCCGATTTCATTCAATGGATGAGGTAGAGAAAGATTTGGTAATTACAAGGGGAGGAAGATATTTTTATATGTCTTTATTTTCCTTTTTTATCATTGCAGGCGTGGTTGTTTATCTAAGTAAATATGTATACTAAAACCCTTTTCCTTAGGGTTTGCGCTATTTTTACGTCTCAAATAAAAAAAATACCATTAGCTGTAACATAATGTTTGTTAGTACGTATCATAAGTACAAACCAGCTAACTGTTTCTATTTATATGACCGAGATTGAGTACAATGAATGTGTAAATAACCATGCCGATGGCCTTTTTAGGTTTATCGTGAAAAATCTTCGGCATGAAGAAGACGCAAGAGATATTGTACAAACCAGTTTTGAAAAACTCTGGCGAAATCGAGATCAAGTAGAAACAGCCAAGTCAAAAGCCTATTTATTTACTGTTGGGTACAATCAAATGATAGATCATATCCGCAAAAATAAAAGGGTGCAATTAAAGGAAGAATTTGAAGAACAAACAGGCATTCAGTACCAGCAGCATACTGGCTTAAAGAAAACATTGATGGAAGCATTGAACCGTTTGAATGAAACACAGAAGAGCTTGGTGATGCTGAAAGATTATGAAGGATATAGTTATGAAGAGATTGGGCAAATCATGAATTTGAATGAGAGTCAGGTTAAAGTGTATTTGCACAGGGCCAGATTAACCTTAAAAAGCTATTTGGTGAGCGCCGAAAACGTATTATAATGATGACTATTAACCGAAATAATTACGAACAGTATTTTCTACTTTGGGTAGATGGAGAGCTCTCCCCCGAAGAGATGGTGGCTGTAGAACGTTTTATAGCGGAGCATCCAGACTTAGCCGAAGAATTAGCTTTATTGCAAGACACTAAATTGGTACCAGAAGAGCAAATCGTTTATTCAGGAAAAGAGCAGTTACTCAAACATTCAACCAAAGAAATAACATTCGCTAATTATGAATCTTGGTTTTTATTATTTATTGATAATGAATTGTCATTAGCTGATCGTCAAAAAGTAGAGTTATTTGTATTGCAGCATCCTAATTTGCAAGCGGAGTTTCAATTATTGGTACAAACTAAATTGGCTCCTGAAGAATGGGTATTCAAGAACAAAGAATTATTATATAGGAAAGAAGAACAAAAACGTCCAGTCGTATATATGCGTTGGATGCGATATGCATCAGCTGCAGCTGTGATTGGATTAATTGCGACTATTTGGATGATTGCTCCAAATAATCAATTAAAAACGACCATTGAAATCAATGGAACACAACCAGAAATGGTGGGGAATAAGCCTGAAAGCAGTTTAGAAAAAAGAGAAATAGTTGCTGAAGAAAATTCTAAGAATAGAATAATACAAGTAGATCCTAAAGCTTCTGTTCAAGTTAAGACACTTTCAAGTAAAGTCAACAAAGCCGAACCATTAGTAAGCAATAATTCTTTGGTAACAATTAGCAATAATGAGCCGGTTAAAAAAGAAGAACAAACAATTGCAAGAGCTGAGCTTAATCCAATCAGCACTAGGCAGGCCACTATCTCCGATAATATAATGGAAGGGAAAAATGACGTCGGTATTAATCAAGGAGTAAATATGGCCCCTGTTGAAGAAAAAGTAGAAACGGCTCCTGAAGAAGTAAAAACGGTATATACAGCACTTGAAGATGTTGAAGAAGATAAAAGCCTTTTTATTGGGGCACTAGAAATAAATAAAGATAAATTGCGCGGATTACTCCGCAAGGCAGGAACGATCTTTCGTTCAAAAGCAAAACAAGAGGAAGACACTCGTCAAAGAAAATAAAAGCAAATAGTATGAAAAGAATTGTAAGCATGGTGGCAATGGTATGCATTGCATTAAGTTCAACCGCTCAATCAACACAAGAGACGGATACCATTAAAGTAGGTAATTTCGTGATCATTAAAAAGAAAGGGTCCGATGAAAGCTCAGCTGGTACCTCAAGAAACAATCGCGAGAATTATAATTTATTGCGCGTAGAACGTAGGCCAGCCAAGCGTAAAAATTTAAGTACCAATTGGTGGATTCTTGATTTAGGCTTTGCTAATATGCGTGATAATACCAATTATGGATTTGCGCAAGCAGGATCATATTTTAGAACAATGCGTCCGCAAGATGGTCCAGTAAACGAGAATAGTTATCGATTAAACAGAGGCAAATCTTCTAACGTGAATCTTTGGTTCTTCATGCAAAAATTAAATATAAGTAAGAATGTTTTGAACCTTAAATATGGCTTAGGATTAGAAATGTACAATTACCGTTACGATTCTAGAATCAGTTATAATAATGATCCAGCTCCTTATGTATTTAATGACTCAATAGGGTTTACCAAGAACAAATTATACGCAGGTTACCTTACCGTTCCCTTTATGATCAATATTAATGCAACACCAGATAAACGCAAAGGATTTAGTTTTAGCGCAGGTGTAAGTGCCGGGTATCTAATATCTAGTAGCAACAAACAAATTAGTGCAGAGAGAGGAAAGCAAAAAGAGAAGGCAGACTTTTACATGGAACCCTTCCGCTTGGCGGCTATTGGAGAAGTGGGATTGGGGCCGGTTCGTTTATATGGCTCATATAGCTTGAATAAAATGCAAAAAGATATTACCCGCGTAGAACAATTCCCTTATTCAATTGGGGTAAGGTTAAGCACTTGGTAAAAATTGGGTTCTTATTTTATCTTTGTTAAGTGAATTTAAATTAACATTCGTACCACAATTAGAACAGTTAATTTTCGTTTCTTAATCAGAGACTATGAAAAGGCTATTTTACTGGATATTATTTTTTGCTGCATTTACCTTCACCACTTCTTTCAGGAAGCATAGGGTAACTGATCCTTCCAAAGCAGATAAGGATACCTACTCTGTTTATATAATTAAGAGTGAGTATGAGTTGAAAATTTATGATAAAGATGGGGAATGGATGGCATCTTATCCAGTAGTGTTTGGGAGCAAAGATTTAGGAGATAAATTATACCAGGGCGATAGAAGAACTCCCGAAGGGGTGTTTCATATTACAGGGAAACGAAAACATGCTAAATGGGAACGTTTCATGTTAATTGATTATCCAACGGCAGAAAGCTATGCTAAGTTTAATCAACGTAAAGCCTTGGGGCAAATACCCGCAGATGCAAAAATTGGAGGAGAAATCGGCATACATGGTACCGTTCCTTATGACGATTATGCCATAGACCAATACAGAAATTGGACCGAAGGATGCATCAGTACGAAAAATAAATATGTTCAGGAATTATTTGATTTGTTGCCAGTAGGAACTCGGGTTGAAATTCGTAGATAAGTTTTCCTCTTTTGATATTTAGTATTAGTATGTACAAATAAAAATCCCCGCTCTGATTAATCAGAACGGGGATTTTACATATCATCAATCAATTAGATTTTATATCCGTTATCGGCCACTAAGCGATCAGAAATTCTTCTGCGAGCATCTTTGCAATTGAATGGCTCTACTTTGGTAAAGCGCTT
>JBMLPQ010000096.1:1176-15145 GCA_049242025.1 Sediminibacterium sp. | reverse complement strand
CCTTTTAATTCTACAGGAGTAATAGGTTCAAACCATGTTTTAAAATGTTGCCATTCAACAATGTCTTTGATGATTTTCAAACAATTGACCCAAACATTTTCAGCGTTCTTAGCCATACAAAAAGGTGAACAATTTTATATAATCAGTTAAGTTAATTCTCTTGCTACAAGTTATCTTATTTTCCCCATATGTGGATATGTTTGGAAAATAAAATAGGGATGCGAATATGTAGACTTTATGTTGAAAAAAAAATTTTTTTATTCGCTAGGTTTTCTCATGACAACCACAGTATGGGCTTTCGGCGATTTTTTTCTTTTTATCTCCGAAAAATTGTAATCCAAACGACCCATTTGGATGCCTCCCCAGCCCATTTGATTCACCAAAATATCCCCACCATCCTTGTTTTTATACTTTCTTGGTTGATCAAAAAAGCGGTGTGTATGCCCCCCAATGATCAAGTCGATGTTGTGGCTCTCTTTCGCCAACACTTCATCACTCACTTTATTGTCTCCATATTTATCCCCCAAATGAGATAAACAAATAATTAAATCACATTTTTTTTGACGCAAAATTGCTGCAGTTTCATTTGCAGCAACAATAGGGTCTTTGTATACTGTATTGCCATATAAATTCTTAGGGACTAATCCTTCTAATTCAATCCCTACTCCTAATATACCAACACGTTGTTTTCCTTTTTGAATAATCGTATAAGGTTTATAGTTAGACTCCATAGGAGTATTGGTAAAATCATAGTTGCTAATCACCACAGGAAATCGCGCATGTTGCAATTGATTCGCAAAATTTTCAATACCTGCATCAAAGTCATGATTACCCATAGTAACAGCATCATAGCCCATTTTACTCATGGCTTTGATTTCAGGTTCACCTTTATACAAATTAAAATAAGGAGTCCCTTGAAAAATATCTCCAGCATCCAAGAGGATTGTATGCGGATTTTCTTCGCGAATTTGTTGAATTAGTGTAGCCCTCGCAGCTACCCCACCCAATCCTTGATTCCTGCTTCCATCCATTGGAAATGGCTCTAACCTACTATGCACATCATTGGTATGCAAAATGGTTAATTGTGTTTCCTCTGGAATAGACTGTGCGTTCAACACAGACGCTCCAACTAAAGCGCTGGATAAAACAGCAGATCCTGCGAATGTTGTTTGTTTGATAAAATGTCTTCTATTCATTGCTGTTACTTGTTACTCTGTTTTCAATTTTTGCATCTACTGGTTTTCCGCTTGCGGTAATTAATTGGATATATTCCAATAACGCGTCTCTAATCAGATACCCTTTGTTCTGAAAAGGAAATACTTTTAACATAGCGGCATCGCTCCCACCCTGTGCTATATAATCAGAATTGGCGGTAATATAGGTTGCATTGCGATCAAGCGGCTTTCCATTGATGATAATATCCACCGCTTGCTTATTTTTAATTTTAAAGGATGAACCCTTCGAAATAGGCCATCCACCATCTGCAGCAATATGATTCAGCAATGCCTCTAATACTGAACCTTTTAATTCTTGTACAACTAGTAAATTATCAAAAGGCATTAATTCGTAAACATTGCCTATTGTAATATTCCCTTTATTGATACTGGCTCTAATGCCTCCTTGATTCATAAATGCAATGTCGATTGGCATACCAAATTTTTTGGCGCCCATTTCTAACATACAATCTGCCATGAAATTTCCCAAACCACTTTCAGGCAGTCGCTTCGTCATCGTAGCAGGTGTAAAACCAATCACTTTATTCATGGTCCTATTCACTTCTAGTGAGTAAGGCTGAACTAAATTTAGCAAAGCAGTATCTGCAGCTGCTTTAGGAGAAACTGCATAACCAGCATAACTCACCGACTTCGGAACCTGAACTGTACTACAGGATAAGAATAAAAATATTAGGCAGGAATAAACAAATGAAATTACTCTCATGAATAGATATTGAATGAAGAGAAAGGTACAATAATAATTGGAAAATTAAAACCTACTTTTGTAATAAATAAATACTAGTATGAGTTACGAAATTACGGGCAAATTGGTTGCCAAATTTGATATAGTTCAACGTACAGAAAGCTTTAAAACAAGAGAATTTGTAATAGAAAAATCAGAAGATATCAACGGAAGAACCATTACTAATTATGTAAAATTTCAATGTGTTCAAGATAAAACAGCCATGCCCGATCGCTATAACTTAGGAGAAGAAGTAAAAGTGATGTTCAATATCAAAGGCACGAAGTGGATGAAAGATGGCCGCGAAAAATATATTACCAATTTAGATGCATGGAGAATGGAAACCGTTAAACTGGGTAATGACGGAGATATACCGCCATCAGCCAATTACAACGATATGCCCCCTCCAGGAGAAGTGGTAGACGACTTACCATTCTAATACATCACTACTTTTTAGGATCAACACCTGACAGTATGCAACAACAAATCACCTTAAAATTAAAGCCCGAAGAAGCTGCCTTACCCGAACTAGTGCATCAATTGATTGCAGCAGCTTCTGGTGTAGCCATTTCAACCGTTTCAGGATACAGAACGCTCAAACAATCCATAGATGCCCGTAGTCGGCAGCAAGTTTGGATCAACTTAACCCTTCAAGCTTTTATTAATGAGCCTTTTGTAGAAAGGGAAAGAATCAACATTCCATTGTTGCCCATTAATGCCAAAGCAAAAACAGTCATTATTATTGGTGCAGGACCAGCTGGATTATTTGCAGCATTGGAATTGATTGAATTAGGCATTAAACCGATTATTCTAGAAAGAGGTAAAGACGTTAAAGCAAGAAGAAGAGATTTAGCGGTACTCAATAAAGAAGGCATTATTAATCCTGATAGTAACTATTGTTTTGGCGAAGGTGGTGCAGGCACTTATAGTGATGGAAAATTGTACACGCGCAGTAGTAAAAGAGGCAGTATAGATAAAGTGTTGCAATTGTTTTATCAGTTTGGTGCCGAAGAAAAAATTTTATATCAATCGCATCCACATATTGGCACCAATAAATTACCACAGATTATTTCTGCGATGCGTGAGCAAATCATCGCTGCAGGAGGCGAAGTTCATTTTGAAACCAAAGTAACCAATTTCGTTACAAAGCAAGATGCAATACACGAGCTAATCACAGCGAATGGCAATCGTTTTTCGGCAGATGCTTATATATTGGCAACAGGACATTCCGCGCGAGATATTTTTAGGTTATTGCACCAAAAAAATATTTTAATAGAAGCAAAACCTTTTGCATTAGGTGTTAGAATAGAACATCCACAAAGCATTATTGATGCTGCCCAATACCATTGTGATGTAAGAGGCGAATACCTCCCACCTGCATCTTATAGCTTAGTAGAACAAGTAAAACAACGAGGCGTATTTAGTTTTTGTATGTGTCCCGGGGGGATCATAGCCACCGCGTCAACAGACCCCGGAGAATTAGTGGTAAACGGCTGGAGCCCCAGCAAAAGAAACAATCCATTTGCCAATAGCGGTATGGTAGTGCAAGTAGCAGAAACAGATGCATTAAGCTATTTCAAAAAGCAATCTGCAGATTCGTTATTACTAATGGATTTTCAACAATCTGTTGAACAGAAAGCATATCAAGCAGGTGGTGGAAAATTTGTAGCACCTGCGCAAAGAATGGTTGATTTTTGCAACAATAAGCCATCCAGTAATTTACCAGATTGCAGTTATTTACCTGGATTAGCAGCCGCTAATTTAAAAGAAGTATTGCCCAACTTTATTCAAGAAAGTTTACAGGGTGCTTTAAAAATGTTTGGCGCAAAAATGAAAGGATACTATACCAACGATGCCGTATTGGTAGCAACAGAAAGCAGAACCTCCTCTCCCATTCGCATTCCAAGAAATACAGAAACTTTAACCCATCCACAACTCAATAATTTATACCCTTGTGGGGAAGGAGCAGGTTATGCAGGTGGGATTGTAAGCGCTGCTATGGATGGTCAAAGACTGGCAAGGCAAATTGCTACAGTATGGGCTTAACCGGAAATTTCTTTTATTTTTTCTTTGCCTCTAACAAATTTTCTTTTATCAAAGAATTAATATGATAAGCAGCTTGCTCTGTTGCATATTGTTCTTTCTTTTCAGAAGACCAATTGGTAATACCGCTTAAATCAGGCTTGCCTGCATCAATCCAGGCAGTGTACCAGAAATTGGCAATCATATCTGCGGAATGCAATAACTGTTGATTAATAGTAGGCTTTAATTTTTCAGAATACGCTTTTGCAAAAGCAGTGGTGTAAGACCTAGATTGTCTGCCATTACGCATTTGATAACGATACTTGGTAGAGTCGGTAAATGCTAAAGTGGTTTCTATTTCTTTAGCAAACATAGTAGGTAGTAATTCATGCGCACGTTTAATCGCACGAAAAACATCTTTGATTGGATTACGGAGATAACGCACTTTATGTCCACTATATAAATTGTATTGCTCTATTTCTAATTCAGGAATCATTGATTCCCATAAACTATGCAATCCTTGTTGATTGGTTAATTGTCCATCGTAGTTTATGGTGGTATGCAATGGCACATTGGCGTCTCCTATATAATGACCCAAATCTGCTGCATAAAACAAAATGGAATCTTTGTTTTGCATTTTAAAAGCATTCGTCAACTGATTTTTCAGAACAATAATTTGATATGGGACATAGCCATATTTAGTTAAGGTATCCAAACTATATTTTGCAATGGCTTTATCAAAATCGTGCGGTAAATGATAAGCTGGCTTCTCATTAAAGGGTTCAAGATCTATAAAATGCTTTGGCGCTTCCGTACTATCTGTATTTCTTCTGGTATCAGCCCTTGGCGCATCATATACTAATTTGGGCATATTACTATGAAAAAATCCAGCCATTTCTGCAGGAAGTTGATAAACGGCTAATTGGTGAATTGTTCTATGGACTAAAAAACCCCAACTACTTAAACCAACTAAAAAAATACCCAATATTACTACCACAAGACCCTTAGAAAAACCCTTCATTACAGATAATTTATATTTCTGCAACAAAATTAGCCAAATTGCAAGCCGGTTCTGTAATATTTTGATGAAAGGACATACTAATCATTACATTTAGTTCATATATAAACCATCATATGAGTGCAATTTTAGAATTAACCAATTTGAGAAAACATTATGCCACCCAAAAAGCGGTGGATGATATCAGTTTCTCCATTGAACAAGGAAGTATTTTTGGATTATTAGGTCCCAATGGTGCAGGTAAGACCACATTATTAAGAATGATCACTGGGATATTTTATCCAGACAGTGGCCATATTCAATTTGATGGTAAAACTTTTGACCCATTAAACGACATCATCAAAATTGGTTACATGCCCGAAGAAAGGGGGCTGTATAAGAAAATGAAAATTGGTGAACAAGCCATGTACTTAGCGCAGCTAAAGGGTTTGAGCAAAGGGGAAGCAATGCAAAAAATCAAATTCTGGTTTAAAAAACTAGAAATGGAATCTTGGTGGAATAAAAAAGTGGAAGACCTCAGCAAGGGCATGAGCCAAAAACTTCAATTTGTAACCACTGTTTTGCACGAACCAAAACTGATCATTCTTGACGAACCTTTTAGTGGATTAGACCCATTAAACGCCAATCTAATAAAAGAAGAAATATACGGGCTTGCCAAAAGAGGGAGCACTGTTATATTCAGTACACATAGAATGGAGCAAGTAGAAGAAATTTGTGATCATATTGTATTAGTGAACCTTGGAAAGAAAATTTTAGACGGTACTGTTCATAATATTAAACAACAGTTTAAAGAGAATAAATTCAGTATTAAACTATCGGAACTGCCTGGAACGCTCAGTGCACCTGCATTCAATATTGTGAATGTAAACAACAATGAATTGACTTTGCAAATTAATGAAGGCTTTAAAAGCAATGATATTTTAACCCATTTCTTAAACAATCAATGTAGCATTGAATCATTTCATGAAATACTTCCAACGCTAAATGAAATTTTCATTAGTCAGGTAGAAGGAACACACGCAACAGCAAGAGCATTTCAAAAAATAGATAACTAATTATATGAACAAGATATTAATCATTATACAACGTGAATACCTCAGTAGAGTAATGAATAAGCGATTCCTACTGACTACCATTTTAACTCCACTTATTATGGTAGGCTTTATTGCAGGGGCGGCTTTCCTAGCTTCAACTGATAAAGAGTTACATAAAATTGCAGTAATAGATCAGAATGGATTTTTCAAAGGCAACCTAAGAGATGCTAGTGATATCAAATTTGAGTTCCCTACAGATGTAGACACATCCAATTATTCAAAGAAAGGATTCACTGATATCATTATCATACCAAAGTTTGAAGGCACAGCCAAAGCAGAATATATTATACGTTCTAAAAAAAGAATTGGCTTAAGTCTTGAATCTAAAATTGAAGATCGTATCAACGATGCAATTGAAGACCAAATGTTGCAACAAGCAGGTATTGATAGAGCACAGTTAGATTCTATTAAATCATCTTCTCAGTTTGCAGAAATGAAGTCATTAGAAGAGTCTGGAGATTCAGTAAAAGAAAGCAGTGCTGCACTCTCTTATGGAATTGGATTTGGATCAGGAATGCTCATCTATATCACTATGTTTATTTATGGCGCCATGGTTATGCGTGGTGTGATGGAAGAGAAAACCAATCGTATTGCAGAAGTAATGATTAGTAGTGCTAAACCATTTCAATTAATGATGGGAAAAATAATCGGCATTGGAGCCGTTGGACTAACCCAATTTTTTGTTTGGATATTATTGATTTTTGGAATCATTGCTGCTTCTCAATTTTTCATTCCACAAGACGTATTACAACAAGTAGCAGAATTGCAAAAAGCCAATGCACAAATGGGACCCGGTGCTTCAATGGCACAAGCAGGCGATACTGCGCAAAAACTCTATAAGTTTCAAAACACCATGAGCACTGCCAATTGGCCATTAATCATTGGATGTTTTATCTTTTATTTCTTAGGTGGATATTTATTTTATGCTTCTTTATTTGCAGCAGTAGGATCTGTTGTAAACGAAGACCCACAAGATGCACAAAGTTTAATGTTACCGATTACTATGCCTATTATCTTCTCATTCATTATAATGAGTAGAGCAGTAGAAGATCCAAGCACTTCTATGGCTACTTGGGCTAGTATCATTCCGTTTAGTTCTCCCATGGTAATGATGGCTAGAATTGCCTACGGCGTTCCAGGCACAGTGCCTTACTGGCAATTGGCCGCAAGTATGCTCACTTTAATAGGAAGTTTCTTACTTACTACTTGGTTAAGCGGCAAAGTGTATCGCACAGGCATATTAATGTACGGAAAGAAAGTAGGTTGGAAAGAAATTGGCAAATGGGCATTTAGAAAAAATTAAATAACCAATCAATTTTATATTTAAAGGGTCAACAGTTTAACCCTGTTGACCCTTTATTTTGGGATTACACTTTATTTCAAAATTTAAAGAATTGGCAATAAAACATATTTCGTGAGCTTTGTGGTGCAATGCAATAGCTTTTTCTACCATTCCTTTATCTGCCACATTAACAATCGGATTCAGCGTTATTTCTTTAAAACTTCCACCCCCGTTAGTATGTTCAATCATAATACCTGTAGCATGGTCGGTATATTCGGTAATGACAATTCCTTCCAATGCGCACACATACAAGTATGAAAGCATGTGGCAGGATGAAACAGCTGTTACCAATAAATCTTCGGGATTTAACTTCGATTGGTCACCAACTGCAGGATTATCAGTCGTCAACAACAATTCAGGTTTTCCTTGAATCGTAACAGTATGGCTACGATCATAGGTTCGAACATTTTTAGTTCCTTCTCCTTTATTACCGGTCCAAACCGCAGTTAGTTTGTAGTTGTGCTCGTGTGCCATAAAATATTATTGGTTTAAAAATTATTGCGCCAATGATATGCGCACATTCACACCAGCCCTAGTATTGGTGATTGGTGCAGATGTTGAAATATAAGGGGTTACCCTTCGTTGATCAAAGAATAGTTTCACATTGATTCTGCTGTTGATTACATAATCAATAGCAGGAGAAATCGTAATTTCTTTTTGTCCTCCAGTACCATACGCATTGGTTTGATCTAAACGACTATTACTTATTGAAACATCTCTAACTGAAACATCTAATTTTAGATTCAAGTCATTTTGCAATCCTTTGCCCTTGATATTAAAAGGCAACTTAAATCCTCGTTTTCTCCAATTCACTCCAACAATCCATTCTGAACTTCTGCTCTCACTCAATTGATAATCAATTAAACTCAAGCTCAATTGTCTGCTCTTTCTATATTCTAAATTGAAGTTGAACTGACTGATAGTAGTAAAATCAATTTTTAACAAAGGTTCAAATCGTTCGGCCATACTGATATTGGGCACCAAAAAGAAGGGAATAAAATTCCCACTGGTGGTATCAATGAATCCTGGCGCACTTAGTCTAAATGGATCTTGGTACAATAGTGCACTACTAAAACTATTCATACTCAATTGACCATTATACCCATGACTGATGGTGAAATTACTGAATACAGAAGCCAGTGCAGGAATTTTAGTAAGACCAGTGTAAGTCAATTTCCAGTTTGGTTTTGGAATGATTCCACTAAATGGATTGGCACTGATTCTACTCGCCCCTTCTCGCAATAACGCAATAGTATTGGGATCCTTCCCTGTGTAAGCTGCTAAGAATGAGGGTATCAATACATCTTGTGCATATCTACCATATCCTGTAGCATAACCATCTGAAGTGAATTTCTGGTTATTGGGTAATTGCTGCCAATAAGGATTTAATGCAGCAACTCTTCTTGAAACAATTAATCGATTGGCTTCAAATTCTTTGAATGTAGCAGACAATTCATTAGGATTACTACTTCCGAACAATGTATTAAATGCGATATAAGAAACGCTAAACCCGCCATTAAACAAAGGGTTTAATTGTCCAAAATTATTCCCTGTTCCGGTAGTGTCTTTTATGAGTGCCGTATAATCTTTCGTAAAAGATTTATCCAAATTAATATCAATCAATAATTCTCTAATTGGCTCAATCTGAGCGGTTACACTAAGCCTTTGTTCAAAACTTTGTCTGTACAAAAAGTTAAATGTACTGTCTCTAGTTAATAAGCCCTTTCCAATTTTTTGATTGATCCAATTGGCATCTGGTTGTTTCCCAAATACATAATCTAAACCAGGTGCCATACTTTGAAAATTCTGCCCAATAAATTGGGTACTATCCATATATCCGGGCAATCTACTTCTAAAGTTTTCACCATAATTAATGGAAATATTTTTAAACATGGTGATGAACTTCCCTGCCGTTCTTTCTAATCCACTTAATTCGGGAACCATACTTTGACTCAACATTTTTTCTGCATTCCGAATATCTCTTCGCTGTTGTCTCCAACGTTTTAATGCATCAGTTCTTTTTTGCCCAGTAAGACCAGCTATTACTTCTTCTTTGCTAGGGAATACAGAACCCAATGGATTCAATGAAGGGGGTGCATTCTTAGCAACTTTAGGGTCATTCTTAGAACGTGGTGGCGGAATATTGTCAAGCGCTCGCATCCACCTAGACTTGGCATATAGATTACCAAAATTAAATTGTGCATTCAGATTATTCTCTTGCGAATTTTCAATCGTATTCCCTAAGTTAACTGCAATTTGGCTGGCACCAATCCAACTATATGAAGTTCCATAACTATACCTTGCTGTAATCCAATCAGCAAATGGAAACTTATTCAAGGGAATATTATAATTCATTATGGCTTTCTGCTGATACAATGTATTACGACCGCCCTTTAAGAAATTACTTCGCACAGAATCCTTTTTTATTTTCGAATCAATTCTTCCAAAAGGTTCATCTATTCGAGCGTTGTTGGTTGCGTTAAAGTCTACGTTAACTGAGCGTGTTAAATCCCACCGTAAATTATAGAATCGATCAAACGTAAAAAATTTATCGTAAGTAGTATCTACTCTATCAACTTTACTGTTGATGGTATTTACAATGCGCGGAATAAATTCTCCAAACTGTCGATTGATATCTGCGCGGAAACTTAAAAAAGAAGGTTTCAAATTAATATTCGCATCTCTTATAAATGCCAACCAAGGACTCTTACCCTTGATCATTTTTTTAAATGGTTCAATAAAATTATTTTGACCAATATACGTGTAACCCAATCCTCCTCTATGTCTGGTAACTTTATTTTGTGTAATTACCGGGCTAGTATGTTCTGATTGAGTGAAAGAATAACTAAAATCAAAATTACTCAAACTCAACAAACGAGCTTTACCCTGCCCTTGCATTACCCTTACATTGGTAAAGTTGAGTGTTTTGATGGTGGTAATATCAGCAGCAGCATTTTTAATCGAGTCACGTTTATTGGGGGCTGCAGCATTCAATTTTTCCCGATAATTTACATCCATATCATATGGATCAAATTCAGGCGTTAAGGTTGAACGATTGATGCTAGCATAAATAGGCACTGAGAGTCTCGCTTTTTTAGGAACTAATTTTCCCGCATCAATATTCGCTGCAATATCAAACTGCATTAAATTATCTCTAGCCCTTTCATTTACTCTTTGCTCTATGGTACCAAATCCTTGGGTATAGGTATTGGCAGAAACCGATAATGTACCTAAATCGGCCAATACCAAGTCTACCCTTCCTAAAGCAGCAGCACCACCTTTTTCATCTAAACCTGATAGCCTTAATTCGTTGGCCCATACTTCTGCATTTACTGCAACTCCATTGGGTCTTGCAGGGTTTTCTACTGCAACCAAAAATCCACGGACCTCCCCTAAATTGGGATTACCCATGATAGAAAAGGTTTTATTGCCAATTATTTTTCTATAGATATTACTCAAAGATGCACCTGAATTATTTCGCTCTAATTTTAAATCAATTAAATCGCGCAACAAGAAATCAATATTGTTTTCTTCTGGCCAAACCCTTGCTTCTTGTCCTCGTGGATAAATACCTGGAGGGGTAATTTTTAAAGGCACTTTAATTTCATAGTAGTTGTTCAAAAAATCTTGACCAATTCTAATGACTGCCCTTATCTCATTATCTACCACTGGTCTTAAACCAGTAATTGATTCTGCGTGCAAATACATAGATAATTTGGTATAACGCCTAATGTCTAAATTGAGCGTTTTGAAAATACCTCTCGCATCACCTGGCTGTAAATTATTAACGCGCATGGATATTGCTTGCTCGTTCTGCTGAAGGTTTACCCCATTATTACTCAACAATTGAACACGCTCTACATTTGGAGGCATTAAATAATTCACCGGTGTTCTACTGCTGTTTTCTTCTAAGTTTACAGCTAGGGTATTAAATTGGGTTCCAGTAGTAGTGTTGATAGGAGTGTATGAACCAGTAGTATCTAAATTATAAATAAACTGACGCCATTGGTTTCTAACCAAATCTAATCGGGCCAATCTAACCACTACTGAATCTTCAAAATCGGTCATGTACAAACGCACAAATCGAATTGATTTAAAATCAGGAATATTACCCACTTTTCTTGTGTAACTTCTCATTGGCACTCTAAATAAAAACCAATCTTCTGTTCTGGTAACTCCATCTGCAGAATTTACAGTCACTCTTTTTTTATCGGTGATATAAGGCGTTCTGCCAACATCCATCCCGGGCACCAATGGAATTTCATACTCATAATAAGACTCTGTTTCATTGAGTGTATTATCTCTGTTTAAATCTTCATTGTCAGGAAACAAAGTAGCTGCAGAAGTAAACTGACCACCAGTAGTTGCAACAGGGGAATTCCCTTGTGGATTATTAAAATTTTTATACCTCCCTAAAATACCTGTTCCAACCGCATCAAAAGCAGGGTCTCTATACCATTGATAATTGTCATTTGAAGGGTCTTGAAAAGCACGCTGATACACTGCAGACGCTGGACCAAAATTATTGGCCAACTGATTTAGAATATAACTTTTCTTTCTTCGTTCTGCAATATCATCTATACCATCAAAACCTACGTCTTGAAAAACTCGATCATTAGGATCATTACTAAATGCTTGGGTAATTTGGATTGGATTCACCGGCGTTTTACCCCAGGTATTACTACTGTCTACCGATGCCGGTACGGTTGGGGTATTCATTCCATTTTCATAAAAGCGTCGTCCATCTTTCAAAAGATCTTCACTAATATTTCCAAAATTTAAAAATAATTTTCCTCCTCTGCCTGCAGGATTAGTAATAAAAGGATTCTGCATCCAAAATTCTACGAACTCAATATTATTTGTTTCAAAATCTGTTTGATCAATGGCTCTCATAATGCCACCCCATCTTCTAGTAGGATTACTCAAACGACCATTGGCATTAATTTGTCCATTTCTAGTTTCAAAATTATAAGGACCTTTTTCTGTTGGATAAAACGCCAAATCAAAAGTAGGGGCCTGAACGTCGGTAATATTGGTAGTACGTTGCGGAAATAACTCGTTGGTAAATACCTGACGGACCCTTGGATCACTTAGTTCTGTCAAATTTCTGCGCAAAGGATTATTAGGGCTATTCTTGTCTTGCAAATTTGGTTCAATATTATACCAAGCAATCTTTGCTCTATTAAAATTATAATTGATTGAATCAGTTAAAGTAGATTCAGGAAAGCGCGGATTGCCTTGCGGTGTAGAAGCTAATGCCCATGCAACAAAAGGGAAACGCAAATCGATGGATGCGCGCGTGCCTTCAAAATCATCAATAAAAATAAGCCCTTGATCGCCTCTGCCAATTTGAGGAGGATGTCCTGGTTTTAATAAAGCTGCTTCTCCGTATGCATTAATAGAAGAATTTGTTTTAGTAGAATAAAAAGGTAGTTTATCCAATAACCGAGTTAAGCCAGGTAATTCTGAACGATAACTAAAATCTAAACCATACATGGTATTTCTAATGGGATCGTCGCCATATCCCATTTTGGTAAAGAAAGGGCGTTCGCCCAACCTAACTACTGAAGCTCCAACAGATAATTTTTTACTAGCCAAATAATCTACCCTTAGCCCAGCAAAACCTCTCTGCTGCATCCCAAAACCAATATTGTTTTCAAAGTTTACTTTTATAGGAATATTGGCACTTAAAATTCCTTGGTTCAATATTTTTACTGTACCTAAATTATAATCTACAATAAAATCTGCTCCTTCTCTTAATATTTGCCCTCCTGCAGTTACCGAGACAGATCCTTGCGGAATATTAAATGTATTTAAATAAATTTCAGAACTACCTCCTGCCCCTTTTACTTGGCCTTGCATAATAAATCGATTCACATTAGCATAGGTTTGCGCAATCGCTTTAATGGAATCATACAATTGATAGTACACATATTTATCCTTGGTTGCTTGTGGCAACCCAGAAAACGCGAGCGTATCAAGGTCTTTACCAAAAGGCTCTAGTACGGGGAATACCACCCTACCCATTTGAGGTAAAATGGTAAAGCCTTCAATATAATCAAATACTCCATCGGGTTGTGGATCATTTCGATTGTTGAGTCGATCTAAATTTAAAATACGCAAAAGGGGCTGTCCATCAACAATAGGAGCGGTTTCTGGTAAAAATCTTTTTAATCCACCACTCGGCTCTTCATATAGTACATTCAATTTAAAATCGGTTCTTTCTATCCCTCCAAATAAATCAAGTGAATAAACATTCTTCATCATCCAACTCCAAATAGGCAAATTGGTTCTTTGTGAAGTGGCTTTTAATAATTTTAAGAATAATACTTTTTGTACTCCCTTATTTGAGTCTAAAGAAATATCCTGAGAAAATTCACCCACCTGAAACACCCTCCCATTATAGGTATATTGGAATGCAACTGCTAAAACTTCGTCTGCTTGTAACTGTGTATTAATCGATAAAAATCCAGCTTGTGGATTAAAATAATATTCGTTTGTAGAAAGTTTTCTCGCGAATGTTTTTTCAAAATCATC
>JBMLPQ010000096.1:0-1076 GCA_049242025.1 Sediminibacterium sp. | reverse complement strand
TGAATTTGGACCTGAGAATTTACAACAGGTAAATTGCGCATGGTCTTATTAAAATTATCCCTGAAATATTTTCCTAATAAAAAGTGTCTATTCTCTTCATATTCATCTAAGCGCTTTTGAAAAGTTTGGGTAGCTGCACCTCCTTGTAAATTTAAACTTTGTCTAGAAGAACGTTGATTAGCTAATGCACCAGTTACAAATAATTTTCCAAATTGCAATTGTGCTTTAACACCAAATAAGTTTTGTGCACTCGGGATAAGTGTACCCTTCGATTGAAATGATATATTACCCGCTTCAATATTCTTAATAATTTCATCATCCATTCCCTTGTAATCTAATTTCAACTGGTTATCAAAACCTAGGTTGGTAAGGGTATTATAATTGATGGGAAACTTGAGCTTATCGCCAATATTGGCATTCAAGTTTATGTTGGCATTCATATCAAAATCGAAGCCCCCATTTCTTCTTGCACGCTCGGGCAATGTAGGATTTTTAATATTTTGACCCTGGTAACCTGCCATTACATTCACTTCACCAGAAGGCCGTATATCTACCTTTAAATTTTGCCCAGTCAGTCCAAAAATTCGGTCAAATAATCTTGGATAAGCTTGTAAAGGAGGACGTTTACTCTTCTGATTTAATACAAAAAGTGCATCTGCTCTTTTTTTAAAATAGTCATTTTCCGATTTATTAGACTCTAATTTCCAGAAATCAGTAAAACTAATTGCAGCGGGTTTGCGGTACCAGATAGATCCTATTTTCTCAGAAATAAAATAAGACTTGGTTTTAGGATCGTATTCTGTTTTACGCTTAACCAACCCTGTGTCTTTAATATCAAATGGATTTTTATTGGGTGCACTAAAAGCATCACCCCTTCTATCTTGTATAGGGAAACGCAAACTGTCTTTCTGTTGTGCAATAGCAGTATCGCACCACAAAATGGTCAAAATAAAAAGTAGCAATGTACCGGAATACTTCAAGAACAGTCCCGCTTGGTTAAGTAAAGCTCAATTCGATGGTCAGAGGTTTTTGAGTGCTTGTTTAATAATGTCTTCTAATGAACTGTTTTCGGGGGT
>JBMLPQ010000095.1:0-1619 GCA_049242025.1 Sediminibacterium sp. | reverse complement strand
TGCACCTAAATAAGAACACCAGGTAAATAAATATCATGAACGCACCACCTAAGAGACCATATTCTTCTATGATAATAGAATAGATAAAGTCGTTGTAAGCCTGCGGTAAAAAATTTCTTTGTTGACTATTACCAGGTCCTAAACCAATTAACATTCCCCCATTCGAAATAGCAATTTTAGCTTGTTGAACTTGGTAAGGAACTTCACTGTCTTTTGCATACATAAAATCTTGTACCCGCTTCACCCAAGTACCAATACGACCAACCGATTTTATTTTTTCTGCCACAACAGGCTTAGCAATATCTTCTGTTTTTTTACCATCATAAGATAGAACCGCAATTGACACAATCAAAGCCACTGGAATCATTGCCAAAAAGATGGTCAAAAAAATATGTTTAAAGCTGACTCTACCAATAAACATCAGCAATAAAGAAGTTGCAGCAGTTAGTAAAGCATTTGATAAGTTAGCGGGCATAATCAATCCACAAATAATCACAACTGGTAATAATACTGGAAGAAAACCCTTTTTAAAATCTTTAATGACTTCCTGTTTTTTACTCAACATTTTAGAGATGTACATAAACAGGGCTAGCTTGGCAAAGTCACTAGTTTGAATCGTTAAGTTGATGATGGGCAATTTAATCCAACGGCTTCCCTCATTTATTCTTGCACCAAAAAATAAAGTGTACAACAAAAGTGGAATTGAAATAAAAAACAAAATCGTAGCTACCCTCGAAAACAGTGTGTAATTCACTCGATGCAGAAAATACATAATGATTAAACCCAACACAGTAAAAGAAAGCTGCTTAAATAAATAGATATTGGTATTGCCCTTGTACATCTTATAAGCCAAAGAGCCAGTGGCACTGTACACTACCAAAATAGAAACCAACGACAATACCACCACAATACCCCATATATATTTATCTCCCCTAGTACGAGTAAGCAGTTGCCTGCGCACCCCTTCTACTGAAGGTATTTGAGCAAATAGGGTATCTTTTATTTCAGACATTATAATTCCTTAACAGCTTCTTTAAATTGAGTTCCTCTGTCTTCGTAATTTTTGAATAAATCAAAGCTTGCACAAGCTGGACTTAGTAAAACCACATCGTCTTTAGCAGCAATTTTAAAAGCAGCATTCACCGCCTTTTTTGCACTATCCGTTTCTATAATCATCGGAACCATGTCTTTAAATGCCGCAAATATTTTGCTATTGTCTGTTCCCATACAAACAATGGCTTTTACTTTTTCTTTCACTAAGTCGGCAATTAAAGAATAATCATTTCCTTTATCTACACCACCCAAGATTAACACAGTAGGCTTATTCATGCTCTCTAAAGCATACCAAGTACTGTTTACATTGGTGGCTTTACTGTCGTTGATGAATTCAACCCCACGAACCATTGCAACAAATTCCATGCGATGCTCTAGGCTATGGAAATTTTTAACTGCATCACGAATTTTTTCCTTTCGAATACCAATCGTAGATGCTGCAATACCCGCTGCCATGGTGTTGTAATTGTTGTGTTTCCCTTTTAGGGCAAAATCGTAGATACTCATGCTTACTCTTTCTTCTTGGATGCGCAGCATCATCTGGTCGCCCTTGATGTAGCCGCCTT
>JBMLPQ010000094.1:0-7113 GCA_049242025.1 Sediminibacterium sp. | reverse complement strand
GTGGTGTTAAATTAGGATTGTTTGATGATGCAACTGCAATGACTAAATTCCAAGAGTGGCATGCTACACATGAGGAAAATATCAATCGCAGAAACAGCGAACACAAAAGCAAGCAAGTTGCTAAAAGAGCTTATGTTCCTGTAGTTAAGAAAGTAGAAGAAAAGCAAGAAGAGTCTGCTGCTCCAGCTGAAGAATCAGCTTCTGCAGAAGCTTAATTGTATGATTCATACATCTGTTAGAGGGTCCAGTTAGCTGGACCCTTTTTCATTATCCCTATTCATTAGTAACTTGCATGCATGAAGGATTATATTCATATTGGAAAATTAGTAGCTGTTTTTGGAGTAAAGGGTGAATTGATTTTAAAACATTCTCTAGGAAAAAAATCCAATTTAAAAGAAGCATCTGCCATTTTTGTGGAAGAAACAAAGGGCTCCTATATTCCTTACTTTTTAGAAACGGCCAAAGCAAAAGACGGGGAAGAAACTTTTATAAAATTAGAAGGAGTCAATAGTAAAGAAGCGGCTGCAAGATTTACAGCTAAACCAGTTTGGTTATTAGATGCCGACTTTAGAAAACTAGCTGGTAAAGATGCTCCCATATCACTATTGGGCTACGAAGTAATCACAGATGAGGACGAAAATTTAGGACCTATTGAAGAAGTAATTGAGCAACCGCATCAAGTACTGTTGCGAGTTACTTTAGAAGGAAATGAAGCATTGATTCCACTGCATGCAGAAACATTGGATAAGATAGATCGGGTTGCACAAAAAGTGTATGTTACTTTACCTGATGGGTTACTAGATATTTATAGGGGATTATAACTGACTAATCACTCTAAAGCGCGATATTGTTAAAGACCATGCAAGCCCTACAACGATATATTGCACACTTAGATTTAGACTCTTTTTTCGTTAGTGTAGAAATGATCAATGATCCTACATTAAAAGGGAAAGCTGTAATAGTTGGTGGCAGTGCCGATAGGGGTGTGGTAACCACCTGTAGTTACGAAGCTCGTAAGTTTGGCGTGAGAAGTGCTATGCCAATGAAAACAGCCATGAAGCTTTGTCCTCATGCTATTTTAGTACGAGGAACACGTGGAGAGTACAGTAGGTATTCAAGATGGGTAACAGAAATTATTGCAGCCAAAGCGCCTTTATTTGAGAAAGCCTCTATTGATGAGTTTTTTATTGACTTAACAGGGATGGATAAATTTTTTGATCCATATCAGTGGACAATAGATTTGCGTAATGAAATTATAGAGACCACTGGCTTGCCCATTTCATTTGGATTGGCTAGTAATAAAATGATTGCTAAAATTGCCACCGATGAAGCCAAGCCCAACGGCTATTTATTTGTACAACCAGGAATGGAAAAAGAGTTTTTAGCACCACTACCCGTTAATAAATTTTCTGGTGTTGGAGAATCCATGCATACAAAGTTGAATCAAATGGGTATTTATACCATTGAACAATTGAGTAATACTCCTATAGCTTTACTAGAAAAAGTATTGGGCAAAGTTGGACCAGATCTTTGGAAAAAGTCACAGGGAATTCATGAAGGAGTGGTTCAGCCTTATCACGAATCAAAATCAATTTCTACTGAAAATACTTTTGAAGAAAATAAAACGGATGAAGGGTTTTTATTAAGTGAGTTGGTAAGAATGACTGAAAAAGTAGCGTATGAATTAAGGCAAGATGGAAAGCTAGCTGGTTGTATTGCAGTCAAAATTCGTTACCCCAATTTTGATACCACCTCAAAGCAAATCGCAATTAGTTACACGTTTCGAGACGACGAATTAATTCCAGTAGCTATTGATTTGTTTCATAAGCTTTATAAAAAAGGAGAACCCATTCGACTACTGGGTGTGCGTTTGTCTGAATTAACATCGCACGTTTTGCAGGGATCCTTGTTTGATGAAACCGATAAAAAAGGGGATCTCTATAAAGCCATTGATGCAGTTAAAAATAAATTTGGTAAAGGGTCTTTACAAAAAGCACGAACTGTGAAATCTCCTGAAAAGGATAATCCTACGAATGGATAATTTATTAGTCTACTAAATTGGTAGGAAAATACTATATTCGCATTCTAAACTAAATACAATGTCTTTAAGACTAGGCGATATAGCACCCAATTTTTCTGCACAAACCAGTATTGGCCCTATTGATTTCTATGAATATCTGGGCAATCATTGGGGCGTTTTGTTTTCGCATCCAGCCGATTTTACGCCCGTGTGTACGACAGAATTGGGAAGAACAGCTGCTTTAAAAGCCGCATTCGACAAAAGAGGCGTGAAGGTTTTGGCGCTTAGTGTAGACAGCCTAGAAAAGCATGCTGCGTGGATTGGTGACATTAATGAAACACAACATACCCATGTAGATTTTCCCATTATTGCAGATGAAGATAGAAGCATTGCTCATGCTTATGATATGATTCATCCCAATGCTTCAGAAACATTTACGGTTCGTTCTTTATTCATTATTGGACCTGATAAAAAAGTAAAATTGATGATTACCTATCCTGCATCCACTGGCAGAAATTTTGATGAAGTTATTCGGGTGATTGATTCTTTACAATTGACTGCACAATACAGTGTGGCAACGCCTGCAGATTGGAAAGAAGGGGAAGATGTGATTGTTGTTCCTGCGGTAAGCACTGATGATGCAATTAAGCGGTTTCCAAAAGGTGTTAAAGTGGTGAAGCCTTATTTGCGGTATACACCACAACCCAATCTATAAATTTTTTAGTTGTTGAATATGCCCGGCCAAATACCGGGCTTTTTTTTGTTCAATATAGAATGCTTAACTTCCTATAAAACCTTTTATGCGAAAATACTTTTTGGGTGCAATATTATTGTTGAGTAATTCAATCATTGCACAAAGAACATTGATTCACTGTGGTCAATTGATTGATGTAAAAAACAGTACTCAGTTGCCTGCAATGACCATTGTAGTAGAGGGTAATAAAATTGTGGAAGTGCAAAAAGGATATACTACTGCTACTGCAGGAAGTACTGTGATTGATTTGAAGAAATTAACAGTAATGCCAGGCTTAATTGATATGCATGTGCATTTAGAATCGGAAACAGGCCCTGCTAGTTATTTAAATGGATTTACTTATAACCCTGCAGACTTTGCTTTTCAGTCTGTTGTATTTGCAGAGAAAACACTGATGAGTGGATTTACTGCTGTTAGAGATTTAGGAGGTACCAATGTCAATATCGCATTAAGAAATGCCATCAATAAGGGATGGGTTGTTGGCCCTCGAGTATATACCGCCGGGAAATCGTTGGCTTCCACTGGAGGGCACGCTGATCCTACCAATAATTATCGAAAAGATTTAATGGGTGATCCTGGTCCTAGAGAAGGAGTGGTAAATAGTGTAGAAGACGCAGCTAAAGCAGTACGTCAACGGTATAAAGATGGAGCAGACCTAATAAAAATTACTGCCACTGGTGGGGTATTAAGCATGGCTAAAGATGGAAGTGGAGCGCAGTTTAGTATAGAAGAAATAAAAGCGATTGTTCAAACGGCCAATGATTATGGATTTAGAGTAGCTGCACATGCGCATGGTGCAGAGGGCATGAAGAGAGCTGTATTAGGTGGGGTTCATTCTATTGAGCATGGAAGTTATATGACTGAAGAAGTCATGGAATTAATGAAAGAAAGAGGCACTTATTTGGTGCCTACAATTGTTGCTGGTAAATCAACAGCAGACTCTGCTAAAAAACCAGGATACTATCCAGATATTGTAAAAGCCAAAGCCTTGGTGATTGGAAATTTTATTCAAGGCACTTTCGCTAAAGCATATAAGAAAGGGGTAAAAATTGCATTTGGTACTGATGCTGGTGTATATGCACATGGTAAAAATTGGATGGAATTTCAATACATGACCGAAGTAGGCATGCCCATTTTAGAAGCCATAAAATGTGCTACAGTGAATGCCGCAGATCTATTAGGCGACGATTCAATTGGTAGCATCGAAAAGGGTAAAATGGCTGATATTATTGCAGTAGACGGCAATCCACAACAAGATGTGAGCAGCATGAGCAGGGTACAATTTGTTATGAAAGGAGGTAAAGTATTTAAACAATAACTGCTACCCCTTCCATTTTTTTAATTGTTGTAATACTGCTCGCAAGTCTTTTGGCAATGGCGCTTCCAGTTGATAGGCAATTTCATTGTAAGTAAAATTCAATTGGAAAGAATGCAATGCTAATCTTGCCAAAATGGGTTTTTCTTCTTCTGCTACTTTAGCCAACTTGAAATTCTTTTTGATAGAAGATAACAAAATGGGTTTTGCATCTCCATATATTTCATCGCAAACAATGCTATGTCCTATATGCTGCATATGCACCCTAATTTGGTGGGTTCTTCCCGTATGTATTTGAAAACGAACCCAAGAAAACAACCTAAATTGTTCTAACACTTCATAATCAGTTAAAGATGGTTTACCCTTTACATGGGTCATCATTTTAGTAGTTTTTCCAGGATGTTCCATAATGGCAGCATCTATACTTCCATTCGTATTCATCATTTGTCCATTCACTAAACCCAAGTAAAATTTTTCCATTTCCCTGCTTTCAAAAAGTTGGGAAAGGGCTTTATGTGATTCTTCGTGTTTGGCAAAAATAATAATGCCACTAGTGTCTCTATCTAATCGGTGAACCGTATAAATATTCCCGTAGCGCTGTTTTAATAAATCTTTTAAAGACTTTTCAACGCCCATTCTATCAGGGATACTCAATAAACCAGAAGGTTTGTTTACTGCAACAAAATCGGCTGTTTCTACTATGATATCAATACTCATGCGTTGGCTTCTGACTTGTTTTTTCTAAGGAAAGATTTGTTCATGAATTTAAGCAAACGCACTTCTTTGTCGTTTAAAAAACGCCACTTGCTTCGCTCTACATTTTTCTTAGTAAGGTTCGCAAACATTACTCGATCCAATGCTTTTACATCGTATCCTAGATGTTCAAAAATCCTGCGCACAATTCTATTTCTACCACTATGAATTTCTATACCTACTACATTTTTACTTTTGCTATCGGCGTATCCTACTGAATCAGCTGCAACAAATCCATCTTCTAAAGTGATACCACTCACAATTGAATCCAAGTCTTTTTTAGTAACAGGCTTGTCTAAGGTTACTTCATAAATCTTCTTCACTTCAAATGAAGGATGCGTTAGCTTTTGCGCCAATTCTCCATCATTGGTTAACAACAAAACACCCGTGGTGTTTCTATCTAATCTTCCAACCGGATAAACTCTCTCAGGTGTAGCACCTTTAATTAAATCTAGCACTGTTTTTCTTCCTTGTGGATCGCTGGCAGTGGTTAAAAAGTCTTTGGGTTTATTTAATAAAATATAAACTGAATTGCGTTGTAAAAAAATAGGTTTCCCTTTTACTAAAATTTTATCAGCTTGAGAAACTTTGTAACCTGGTTCAAAAATTTTATCACCATTCACGGTTACTTTTCCTTCTTTCACTAACTCAGCTGCTTCCCTTCTTCCACAAACTCCTGAATGGGCAACATATTTGTTTAGGGGGATCAAAGAGTCTCTAGTAGTAGCGTCTTTTTTATCGGCATCCATTGGGTTGCCAGGATAGCTAGCTTTAGCTGGTTTTCCATTGCCCTTATCACTTTTGAAAGCTTTATAAGAACCCGCTGCAGGTTTGCTAGGTCCTTTTGCGGCCGTTACCGGTCTTCCTGCTCGGCTAGCAGGTTTCTCTGAAGCACTTGATTTATCTATGGATTTAGATCTTGGGGGGGCTACTATTTTTTTAGGATCTACGTACTCTTCGCCTCGGGCTTTGGCTTTTTTTCTTGCCCTCATTTCTTCGCCGGCTGCTCTTGCATCTGCTTTATTCTTTCTTTTTTCTTGGCGATAAGCTTCTTTAATGGCTGCCCCTTTTTTCTTTTCCGCAAACTTGCTGAAGTTGTCTGTACGTTTTTGCATGGTGTTGATTTGCTGTTTTACAACAGGATTTAAAATGATGTATTGTTTTGTTAGCCTTTATTAGCCAGTTGTCCGCAAGCTGCGTCAATATCTTTTCCGCGGCTTCTTCTCAATCTTGCATTTACTTTATTGGCTGCAAGAATATCCATAAAAGATTGCGTGTCGTCTTCATCTGGCTTGGTAAACTTAAATGCATCAATACTATTGTATTCAATAATATTGATTAAGTCTGCTGGTATTTGTCTAAAAACTTTGGTTAGTTCTTCTGCATCTTTTGCAGAGTCATTTAAGTTTTTAAACAATATGTATTCAAGGGTAATTTCATTACCCGTTTTCTTATAAAAATAATTTAATGCCTCTGTTAAAACCTTGATATTATTGGTTTCATTGATGGGCATAATTTGATTTCGCTTTGCATCATTAGGGGCATGTAATGACAAAGCCAATTTAAATTTCACCTGATCGTCGCCCAACATTCGAATTTGTTTGGCAACTCCAGCAGTTGAAACGGTGATTCTTCTAGGACTCATGAACAATCCGTCTTTTGCAGAAATGCGTTCGATGGCTTTTAAAACATTATTGTAATTCAATAGGGGCTCGCCCATTCCCATGAATACGATATTGGTTAATTTCTTTTCAAAAACTTGTTCAGCTTGCTGGTTGATCAAAACAACCTGATCTACTATTTCATCGTAGGTTAAATTTCTTTTGCGCTCCATATAGCCAGTTGCACAAAATTTGCAACTTAAACTGCATCCTATTTGAGAAGATACACAAGCAGTCTTTCTATCGTCGGTAGGTATCAATACTCCTTCAACTAAATGACCGTCAAAAGTTTTAAATCTACTCTTAACAGTACCATCGTTACTGTATTGGGTAGCATCTACGCGCAAAGCTGGCAGAGAAAAATCGGCAGCCATTTTATTCCGCAGTTCTTTGCTAAGATTACTCATATCATCAAAACTGTGGGCATGCTTTTGCCATATCCATTCCTGCACCTGCTTGATTCTAAATTTTTTTTCGCCAATACTTTCGAAGTAAGTTTCCAAATCTTGTTGACTTTGGTGGCGAATATTGGGTAAAGAGGCACTCATTCTGCAAAGATAACTTATATCTTGCAGCCTCAACCATTCTATATGAGTAAAGCTTGCTATAT
>JBMLPQ010000093.1:0-10797 GCA_049242025.1 Sediminibacterium sp. | reverse complement strand
TACCCAAATTTATTCTGCACAATTATTCATGCGCATTTTAAAAGAAGCTGGTTTACCTGATGGCGTAATCAACTTGATTTATGTAGATGGTCCTACTATTGGTAAAGTATGTTTCTCGCATAGAGACTTTGCGGGAGTTCATTTTACCGGCTCTACAGGTGTATTCAATAATATGTGGAAAGTGATTGGTGAAAATATGGGCATGTACAAATCTTATCCAAGAATTGTAGGTGAAACAGGTGGTAAAGATTTCGTGGTAGCGCATAAGTCTGCAGATGTAGATGCTGTAGTTACTGCTTTGGCTAGAGGCGCTTTTGAATTCCAAGGGCAAAAATGTTCTGCTGCTTCAAGAGCCTATATACCAAGCAATTTAGCTGACGAAATTTTAAGAAAATTAGTGGCTGCCATTAGTACCATGAAAATGGGAACTGTTGAAGATTTCACCAATTTTGTAAATGCAGTAATTGATGAAAAATCATACACAAGCATTACCCGTTATATTACGAATGCAAAGAAAAATAAGAAGGTAAAAATTATTGCTGGTGGTAATTTCAGTAAAACCAAGGGATATTTTATAGAACCTACGGTGATTGTAACCAAGGATCCTAAATCGGTTACCATGTGCGAAGAAATCTTTGGACCAGTATTAACCATTTACGTTTACCCTGCTGAGCAGTTTGAGAAAACACTTAAATTGGTTGATAGCACTTCACCTTATGCCTTAACTGGTGCAATTCTTTCTCAGGATAGAGCTGCAGTTGAATTAGCAACCAACGAATTAAGAAATGCTGCTGGAAACTTTTATATCAATGACAAACCAACTGGTGCTGTAGTTGGTCAACAACCTTTTGGTGGTGCAAGAGCATCTGGAACCAATGATAAAGCGGGTAGTGCGTTAAACCTATACAGATGGTTAAGCGCTCGTACCATTAAGGAGACTTATAATCCTCCTGTACATTATGGATATCCTTTTTTACAGGAAGCATAAATGATGTTACTGATTGTCCTACATATTGATTGTTTTATGTATTGATATACTAGGACGAGGCACTTATTAAAATAAAAAAGTCCCGAAATATTTCGGGACTTTTTTATACTTACACATTAATCTAAATTACTTAGGTAATACCACAGTATCAATTACGTGCACTACTCCATTACCTGCTTTTAAATCTGCAGCTACTACTGTTGCAACACCACCATTTTCATCGGTTAATGTTACTTTACCATCTTTTAATGTTACAGTCAATGAATTTCCTGCAACTGTTTTCACAACCACTTTACCTTTACCATCTTTGATGGCTTTGATTACTGCAGCTGCATCTAAATTTCCTGGAACAACGTGGTAAGTTAATACTTTAACCAAAGTTGCTTTATTTTCTGGCTTTAATAAATTAGCAACAGTACCTGCTGGTAATTTATCAAATGCTGCATTCACTGGGGCAAATACAGTGAAAGGTCCAGCACTTTGTAAAGTTCCAACCAAATCAGCCGCTTTAACTGCAGCTACCAAAGTAGAATGGTCTTTAGAACCAACTGCAATATCCACTACTGTGTTCTGTGCAGCTACGGTACCAAACAATCCCATTACTGCAACCAATGTCAATGATAAAATGCGCATTTTCATAAATATTTTGTTTAATTTTTTATATCTAACTCCTAAACAAGAAAAAGGTTCAAACAATGGCTCATATTTAGGGATGAACGGTATCAATGTTGAGATATTTGAGCTGTAAAATTGGTTTTGATTGAACAATCAAAATGAGCCAAAAAATAGGTTAATAAATTAGTGCTTGAATCAACTTTTTGATATTTATCCTTGTTAATAAAAAAAAGAAAAATATGGCATATCCAAACCTGGTTCTTGTAGACGTATTAAGACAAACTGCCAAAAATTTAAAGGAAGGTGCACATTATGCTTGGGGTAATCATGGTGCTTGTAACTGTGGCAACTTATTGCAGGTGGTTGCTAATGTGAGTAAAGAAGAGATTTTGACTTATGCGCACACTGGTTTTGGAGAATGGACCGAATTAGCAGAAGAATATTGCCCGGTAAGCAATACCCCTGTTAACTTAATGATTAAAAAGCTAACGGATATAGGACTAACCCCTTCAGATATCCATCATTTAGAGTATCTAGACGACAAATCGGTTTTAGAAAAACTGCCTGGTGGATTTAAATGGCTAAAGCGAAATCAAAGAGAAGATGTGATTCTATATTTTTCAACTTTCGCAGATATTTTAGAGGAAAACTACCTAAATAATATCAGTATACCTTACCCTCCGAAAGAAGTATTAGAACGGGAGTACGCTGGGTAGGGAACTATCAACGATAACCCCTATATTTGCCTTCAAATTTTTGAAAAGTGGCTACAAAGTTTTCTAAAGAAACCTACCTCTATTGGTATGAATTAATGCAGCTGATCCGTCAGTTTGAATTAAAATCAGAAGAAATGTACAAAATGGCTGGAAAAATCCGTGGATTTTTTCATGCTTACATTGGTCAGGAAGCAATTGCTGCTGGTTGTATGACAGCTACTCAAGCAGATGATCCTTTTATTACTGCTTATCGTGATCACGGTTTGGCATTGGCAAAAGGTGTATCAGCTAACGCTTGTATGGCAGAGTTATACGGTAAAGCAACTGGTTGCGCCAAAGGTAAAGGAGGCAGTATGCACTTCTTTAGTCTTGAACACAAGTTTTTTGGCGGACATGGTATTGTGGGAGCACAAATTGGAACTGGAGCTGGTTTGGCATTTGCTGAAAAATATAAGGGTACCAACAATGTGGTGCTTTGTTATTTTGGAGATGGCGCTGCTCGTCAGGGTATGTTGCATGAAACCTTTAACCTTGCGATGCTTTGGAAATTACCCGTAATTTTTATTTGTGAAAATAACAATTATGCTATGGGTACTTCAATTGAAAGAACCAGCAATGTAATTGACATTTATAAGTTAGCAGATGCGTATGAAATGCCAGCAGACAAAATAGATGGTATGACTCCTGAAGCTGTGCATGACGCGGTTGCAAGAGCAGTTAAAAGAGCTAGAGAAGGCGATGGCCCTACGCTACTTGAAATGAAAACCTATCGCTACAAAGGGCATTCTGTTTCTGATCCGCAAAAATATAGATCTAAGGAGGAAGTAGAAGAATACAAAGACCAAGACCCTATTACCAAAGTGGCTGCAACAATTTTAGAAAATGGATTTGCAACTCAAGCTGAGATAGATATTATTAATGCACGCGTTAATGCAATAGTAGATGAATCTGTTAAGTTTGCAGAAGAAAGTCCATGGCCAGATGATAACGAAGTATTGAAAGACGTTTACATTGACCAGAACTATCCATTTATCGTAGATTAATTTATCAAACAGTATAATCAATTATAATGAGCGAAAAACAAGCGCCTGAAGTTGTATCTCAAGAGGCAGCACATAAAGTAGAATCAAATTTTGCAAAAATTCAAAAGCCACTAATTGGCGCTATAGTAGCTGTATTAGTGATTGGCGGAGGCTGGTTTGCTTACCAACAATATATAGTTAAACCTAAAGAGGAGAAAGCAGCTGAAGCCCTATTTAAGGCAGAGCAATATTTTGCATTAGATTCTTCTAGATTGGTTTTAAACGGTGACGGACAGAATAAAGGAGTATTGAATGTAATTAGCAAATTTGGCGGAACTAAAGCAGCTAACCTAGCACATTATTACGCAGGTATTAGTTACTTAAAATTAGGCGAGTTTGACAATGCAGTAAAACACCTTAAGGATTTTTCATCCGATGCTAAGCAAGTGCAACTATTAGCAACTGGTTGTTTAGGTGATGCATATGCAGAACTAAATAAAAAAGAAGAAGCAATAGATGCTTACAAAAAAGCAGCAGCTACTTTTATAGAAGATGAAACCAATTCCTCTGAATATTTATTCCGTGCAGCTTTATTGTTAGAAACCACTGGTAAAACCACTGAGGCATTGGATTTATACAAAGAATTAAAAACTAAATTTCCTAAAACAGATAAAGGTTTTCAAGCAGATAAATACATTTATCGTTTGAGTATCGAAAAAAATGATCTTGCTGAATAATGGCTACTAAAGGAAATACATCATTAAACAAAGGCATCCCTACCCTAGAGGATGCCTTTGTTGTTATCATTAAAACGGAATGGAATAGCACTATCATCAACGCATTGGAAAAAGGCGCTAAAAAAGTTTTAAAAGCAGCTTCATCTTCTGTTAAAACATTAATAGTACCCGGTGCATTTGAATTACCCTTTGCGGTTAAACAACATTATACCTATAGCAAGCGCATACCAGATGCTTATATTGTATTAGGGGCCGTAATTCAAGGCGACACTCCGCATTTTGACTATGTATGCAAAGGGGTAACCGATGGGATCATGCAGTTAAACCTACAAATTGATGTGCCCGTTGTTTTTGGCGTGTTAACTGTTTTAAATGAACAACAAGCGATTGAAAGGATTGGCGGATTGCATGGACATAAGGGCGAAGAAGCTGCAATAACTGCGCTAAAAATGATCCAGTTGAATCGTTCAATTAAATAACAGAAGATGAACGTACAAATATTTGTTCCTTGCTTTATAGATCAACTGTATCCAGATGTGGCTTTTAATATGGTTAAAGTATTAAAAAAAGCGGGGTGTAACGTTCACTATAATACTTCTCAAACTTGCTGTGGTCAGCCTGCATTTAATGCCGGATTTCATGGAGAAGCAAAAGAAGTATGTACAAAATTTTTACAAGACTTTGAAGGCGCTGATTATATTGTTGCCCCTAGTGCAAGCTGTGTGGGTTTTGTAAAAAATTATTACAAACAATTATTTGAGAACTCTGCACATAAAACGCAAGCGGCCAAAACCGCTGAGCGTATTTTTGAATTTTCTGATTTCTTAGTAAATGTTTTAAAACAGACTGAATTTGGTGCAGTACTCACTGAAAAAGCTACTTACCACGATAGTTGTGCAGCACTAAGGGAATGTAAAATTAAAAATGAACCCAGGATTTTATTGAATAATGTAGCAGGTTTAGAATTGGTAGAAATGAATGATGTTGAAACCTGTTGTGGGTTTGGCGGCACTTTTGCTGTAAAATTTGAACCCATCAGTATTGCCATGGGAAATCAAAAAATAAACAATGCTTCAGACACGGGAGCATCTTTACTGATTAGCACCGATATGAGTTGCTTAATGCATATTGATGGCTGTGCAAAGCACGAAGGCAAGAATATGAAAATGATGCACTTGGCAGATGTGTTAGCCAGTGGTTGGTAAGATTTAGCCTAACTCCCACTCAAAATCTAATTGACGCTTTTCTAAGTTAGCTGCTACAAGTGTAACGGTAACTTTGTCGCCCATTTTAAATATTCTTCCACTGCGTCTACCAACTAAACTGTATTCGGATTCTACCAGCCTAAAATCATCAAAATCGCTAAGGCTAACAATACTTACTAATCCTTCGCATTTATGGTCAACTGTTTCTACAAAGAATCCAAAACTAGTTACCCCACTTACAACACCTTCAAAGGTTTCACCTACATGAGATTGTAAAAATTCTACTTGTTTGTATTTATTTCCTGCTCTTTCACACTCCATTGCAGCACGTTCTCTTTCACTGGTATGTTTACATTTCTCAGTCATTTTTTTATCAATCATTGGGGCCCCATCTAGTACGCTTTGTAATACACGATGAACCAAAACATCAGGGTATCTTCTTATGGGAGAAGTAAAATGACAATAATGATCGAATGCTAAACCATAGTGACCAATATTTTCTGGCGTATAAATTGCTTTGGCCATGGTTCGAATACCGAGCTGTTCTAATACATGTTGTTCAGGTTTACCATGGGCATCGGCCAACATCCCATTAAAGCTATGTGCAATCGCTTGCGGAGTTGATATATCAAAACTATGGCCATATCTTTTAGCATATTGTATAAATGGTGCTAGTTTTTCTTCATCGGGTTGATCATGAACGCGATAAGGGAAAGGAATAGGCTTTTTATTAACATGTTGCTTAGCAATGTTTTCAGCTACTGTTCTATTGGCCAACAACATAAATTCTTCGATTAGTTGGTGCGACTCTTTACTCTCTTTTACTAGAATACCAATAGGGACGCCTTTTTCATCTAACTGAAACCTTACTTCCTGGGAAGAAAAATTAATGGCTCCTTTGCTGAATCTTTTCTTTCTTAATTTTTGTGCAATATCATTTAATAGTAAAATCTCCTCTTGATGCAACCCTTCTTTGGTTTCTATAATTTGTTGTACATCTTCATAAGTGTATCGATGGTCTGAATGAATGACTGTTCTTCCTAACCAATATTGTTTTACATCGCCATTTTCATTGGTTTGAAAAATAGCGGAGAAAGTAAGCTTGTCTTCGTGAGGTCTTAATGAGCAAAGTTCATTAGAAATATGCTCAGGCAACATTGGGTTTACCCTATCAGGTAAATATACCGAAGTAGCTCTTCTATATGCTTCTGTATCTAGTGCAGAGTCTGGCACCACATAATGACTTACATCTGCAATATGTACGCCTATTTCATATTTGTTGTCTCCTAATTTTCTTATAGAAATTGCATCATCAAAGTCTTTTGCATCCACAGGGTCAATAGTAAATGTTAGCAAGGCCCTACAATCCCTTCTCTTGGCAATTTCCGCCGCATCAATGATATCTACTAATCTGCCCGCTTCTTCTAAAACTTCATCTGAAAAACTCAATGGGAATCCCGCTTCAGCTAAAATTTCTTTCATTGCTGCGTCATTCACATCATCTGGAGCCATTACACTAATGACTTCTCCAACAGGCTTTTTATCTTCCTTCTCCCATCTAACTAATTTCACCAGTACTTTATCGCGATGCTGTGCTCCATTAATTGATTGCATTGGAATATACAAGTCTGGCATAGGTTTGTCAGAATCGGGTACAAAAAAAGCATGATGTGCAGACACTTGTAATCTACCTATGAACTCTGTTTGTTTACGTTCTACTACTTCCGTAATTTTTCCCTCTTTTTTACCAGTTCGTACATTCTCTCTGATTACTTTTACTCTCACCATGTCTCCATTCAGTGCTGTTCCAAAATCATTGGGCTTAACCAAAACATCTCCTGATTGATCATCAATTAATACATAACCCATTCCTGAACGAGTTACTTCTAGCTTCCCTTTCAAGGTTTGTACTGTTATTGTTTTTGCTTTTTGTTTTTGCTTAGACTTTGGCTTTTTCGTACTCATGCGTTTGGATTGAAATTAAAATCTTGAATGAATTTAATCAGCAAGTCATTAAAATGCCAAGATTCATCAAAAAGGATTCGGTGTCGTATAGGGATTACAAAAAAAGGCAGACCCCTTAATTCATCTTTGAATTTAATCAGCCTAACGGCATCTTTTTCTGTTGTAATAAACAATTTTCTTTCCGCAGAAATATCATCAAATTTCTGCTTCATTTCTTTTAAATCATCTATTGAAAAAATATGATGATCTGGATAGTCTTGTTGATAATAAGTGGTGGCCTTTTGTAATAGATAATCCTTGAGTGGCTTAGGATTTGCAATACCGCATACCAACATCACTTCATCTATTGAATGAATGGAATATTGAATACTTTTATCGCAAATATGATAAGGCATCCCATATTCAATACAAGTAAAAAACACTTTCTGTGAAGGCAATGGTTTTAGCTCTCTCAGAATAGTTGACTTTGTTTGCTCATCCATATCAGGAGGGCATTTTGTAACAATAATCACTTGCGCTCTTTTTGCTGACGCCCATTCATCTCGTAAATCTCCTGTTGGCAAAAAAAAGTCGCTTGTATATAGATTACTATAGTCGGTCAATAAAATATTAAAGCCAGCCCTTACCGTTCTGTGTTGAAATGCATCATCTAATATAATGGCTTGTAGTGCTGGATGGTCTTGCAATAAATGAGGTATCGCTACTAATCTTTCTTCACCAACCGCTACAGCTACATTAGGAAACTTCAATGCAAACTGCATTGGCTCATCGCCAATTTCTAGGGCTGTAGTTTGTGCATTCGCTAATGCATAGCCCTTCGTTTTTCTTTTGTACCCCCTACTTAAAGTGGCCATTTTAAACCTTGGGCTCAATAGTTCTAATAGATATTCTACCATGGGAGACTTGCCCGTTCCACCCACGGCCAAATTACCCACGCAAATAATAGGGAAATTAAATGCAGAAGACTTCATAATCTGCCTATCAAATAATCTATTACGAATTACAATGATTAAGCCATATAGTGCTGCCAATGGCAACAACAGTACTCGGAATGATTTTAGAAAAATGGTATTAAAATTCATAAATACGCTTAGGGGTAATACCTAGATGTAAAGGTATATCAAATTCATGGGTGTCGCTGATTAGGGATACTGGTTCAAAGTAAGAAAATCCAATTAATGCGGTATGGCTTGCTTTATTAGCTAAAAAACGATCATAAAAACCTTTGCCATACCCTACCCGATAGCCAGCTTCATCAAAAACCAATAATGGAACTAATACTAAATCAATTTGATTTAACGGAACTATTTGACCTTCTTTAGGTTCTGTAATTCCCCAATGATTGGTTGAATAAATAGTGTTTTCATCCACCAAAACGGCTTCCATATTTACCCCATCCTTGACCACTGGATAAGCCATTTGCAAATTGGGGATGGAATGCCTTAAATAACCATTAAACAAATGTGTATTGGGTTCTGATTTATTTGCGATTGGCCAGTATGTCATTACCATTTGAATCTCTTCAAAATTGATTTGCTGAAATTGTATTAATAATAAATCATCCAATTTTAAGCGATCTGCACCGTGTAGTTCATTCCTTTTGTTAATATATTGGGTGCGCAATTCTGCTTTCAGCATAACTTTTTTTGTGGGCTTGTGTAAATTCTTCGCTGCAATTTACCAAATAGCCAATCAATTTGATATTTTTATGCAAATCCAATATTATAATTTGATATGAAAAAAATATTTTTCACCTATATATTACTTTCTAGTTGCTTGCTTGGTTTTTCGCAAGATGCCAATTCAATCATTCCCAAACCTGCATTTATTAGTTACCCTCAAAGTACTGAGCCTTTTATACTAACAAATAAATTAAACATTTTTTACGAAGACCCCTATCTACCACAAGCTGCATATTTAAAAGAAAGCATAGCAAAACAAACAGGCATTGATCTTGAAATCCAAAAAAATACCCCAACAAATGAAAGGAGCATAATGGGCATTTATCTTATTCCCATTTTATCATCAAATTACACCCCTGAAAAATATGAGCTAAATATAAATAAGCAAACCATCACCATTGAATACTACGATTTGCGAGGACTTATCAATGGTATTCAAAGTTTATTGCAATTAATACCAATTGGCCAATTTAATTCTGCAAATATTTCCCCAATTCATATAGAAGATCAACCTAGATTTTCATATAGGGGAATGCACTTAGATGTAGTAAGACATATTTTTCCGGTTAGTTATATTAAAAAATACATTGACTATTTGGCATTTCACAAATTCAATACTTTTCATTGGCATCTAACTGATGACCAAGGATGGAGAATTGAAATGGACGCTTATCCCAAACTGAACACAATTGGCTCTTACCGGAACGAAACCTTAATTGGTCATTTTAAAGATAGCCCCGCCAAATATGATGGAGTTCGATATGGTGGATACTATACCAAATCTGAAATAAAAGATATTGTGCAATACGCTGCCATCAGGGCTATTACTGTAATACCTGAAATAGATATACCTGGGCATAGCCGAGCAGCCATTGCGGCTTATCCTGAACTTAGTACTAACCCAGATACTACTTGGAATGTAGCTACTACTTGGGGAATGTATAATCGACAAAACAATGTATTGGCTCCAAAACCAGCTACTTTTCGCTTTTTAGAAAAAGTATTTGATGAAGTAATTGCGCTTTTCCCTTCTCCCTATATTCATGTTGGTGGAGACGAATGCAGTAAAATATGGTGGAAGCAGGATCCAGCAACCCAGGCTTTCATGAAAGAAAAAGGGTTGAAAAATGAAACGGAATTACAAACCTATTTTATTGAGTTTATTGCCAATCATCTTAAAACAAAAGGCAAACAAACCATAGGTTGGCATGAAATTAACGAGGGAGATTTAGACACTTCTACGATTGTAATGAACTGGGGAACCGAAAAGCAAGCTATAGAAGCAGCAAATAAAGGTTTCAAAGTGATTAATACGCCTGGAAAACCATTTTATTTTGATCATTATCAGTCCTTAGATTCTAAAGATAGTTTAGCCATTCATGGTTACAACCCTTTAGAAGCTGTGTACAATTATAATCCAATACCAACTGCTGTAATTCAAAAAGGACTAAGCAATAAAATTATTGGTGGACAAGCCAATGTTTGGACAGAATATATGAGCAATGAAAAAAAAGTGGACTATATGATATTCCCTAGAATGACTGCCTTAAGTGAAACGCTTTGGAGTAATTCTGAAAAAAAGAACTACACAGACTTTTTAAAAAGAATTAAACGAACCGCCATTCCAAGATATCAATTTTGGAATAGTAGTTGGTTTAAAGACTATGTTAAATGGGATTTAAGTAAATCAACTAAATAAAAAAATCCGCTTTGCAATGAGTCGTGCGAAGCGGATTTTAACAAGTTTTCTGCAACTAGAATTGTGATTTAAAATTTCTATTTGCAGACTTCATTTCTCTGTGAATCTTCCAAAGATCAACTGCACGAAATGCTTTCTTTTTTTCTTCTCTGTTTTGAACAAACATGT
>JBMLPQ010000092.1:0-53441 GCA_049242025.1 Sediminibacterium sp. | reverse complement strand
TATTTCAACGTTACCATAAGTATAAGGTTAAACAAGCTTACAATAAAAACAAAGCGCTCACTTTAAAAACACTTCGCGATTTACAGCCTGGTGATTATGTGACCCATATTGATCATGGTGTTGGCACATACAGTGGTTTGCAAAAATTAGAAGTAAACGGAAAAATTCAAGAAGCAGTAAGAATCATTTACAAAGACAGCGATATTTTATATGTAAATATTAATTCACTTCACAAGATTTCTAAATACACTGGTAAAGAAGGCACTGTTCCTAAAGTAAATAAATTAGGAAGTGATGTTTGGAACCGATTAAAAGAAAAAACCAAAGCCAAAGTAAAAGAAATCGCTTTTGACTTGATAAAGCTTTACGCTCAAAGAAAGGCTCAGAAAGGGTTTGCACATGCCCCTGATAATTATATGCAAACTGAGTTAGAAGCTTCATTTATTTACGAAGACACTCCCGATCAAAGCAAAGCAACTGCTGATGTAAAAAAAGATATGGAGCAAGAAGCTCCCATGGATCGATTGGTATGTGGAGATGTAGGATTTGGAAAAACTGAAATTGCCATTCGAGCTGCTTTTAAATCGGTTGTGGATGGAAAGCAAGCTGCAGTATTGGTTCCAACTACTATTTTGGCTTTTCAGCATTACAAAACATTTAAGGATCGATTAAAAGATTTTCCTGTTACGGTAGATTATATCAATCGATTTAAATCGGCCAAAGAAAAAAAGGAAACCTTACAAAGAGTAAAAGAAGGTAAAGTAGATATCATTGTAGGTACCCACGGATTACTTGGGAAAGAAGTTTCTTTCAAAGATTTGGGCATCATGATTATTGATGAAGAGCAAAAATTTGGTGTAGGGCATAAAGAGAAATTAAAGACCTTAAAAACAAATGTGGATTGCTTAACCTTAACCGCCACGCCCATTCCAAGAACCTTGCAGTTTAGTTTGATGGGGGCTAGAGATTTGAGCATCATAAATACGCCACCACCTAATAGGCAACCCATTCAAACTGAAGTTCAAGTATTTAACCAAGATTTTATCAGGGATACTATTTATTTTGAAACAGAAAGAGGAGGACAGGTTTTCTTTATTCATAACAGGGTGCATGGTTTGGCCGAAATGAGTGCGCTGATTCAAGGTCTTTGCCCAGATTTAAGTATTGGGTTTGCACACGGTCAATTAGAAGGCCACGAATTGGAAGAAAGAATTTTCGATTTCATAGAACGCAAATACGATGTATTGGTTTGTACCAATATTGTAGAAAGCGGGGTAGACATTCCGAATGTAAACACCATAATTGTAAACAATGCCCATCAATTTGGATTAAGTGACTTACATCAATTAAGGGGTAGGGTAGGAAGAAGTAATAAAAAAGCATTCTGTTACTTGCTTGCTCCACCTATGAGCACTTTGCCTGTGGATTCAAGAAAACGATTACAAACCTTAGAGCAGTTTAGTGATTTAGGTAGTGGTTTTCAAATTGCTATGCGCGATCTGGATATTCGAGGGGCCGGTAATATGCTTGGAGGTGAGCAAAGTGGTTTTATGGCAGAGATAGGTTTTGAAATGTATCAGAAAATTTTGGAGGAAGCCATTAAAGAACTAAAACGAACTTCCTTTAAAGAGCTATTTAAAGAAGAAATTAGTAAGCAAGACGATTTTGTAAGTGACTGTACTATTGATACAGATCTAGAGATATTGATACCAGATTTTTATGTAGAAAGTATTACTGAAAGACTTTCTTTATATACACGTTTAGATAGTTGTGAAAACGAAGCTGAGTTGCAGTTGTTTCATACAGAAATGGTAGATCGTTTTGGTCCAATACCTGCTTCTGTAGAAGATTTATTTACAACCGTTAGGTGTCGTAAGTTAGCAGTAGACCTAGGTTTCGAAAAAATGACTTTGAAAGACGACACCCTCCGTTGTTATTTTATTAATAGACCCGATTCGCCCTATTTTGAATCTGATTTATTTAAGGAAGTATTGGCGTATTTACAAACAGGTACGAATAAGGGTAGATTAAAACAAGCGGGCAAAATGTTCTTGATGGTAGTTGAGCCAATCAAAGGGATGGAAGAAATGCACCAGTTTTTACAGAAAATGCACAATACTGTTTTGGATAAGCGCAACACAATTGCTGCGACGGTAAATACTTAATCTACATGCATAAAAAAACCCCGAACTAGTCGGGGCTTTCAAAAAATTCAGGTTAAACTAGAATCCTTTTTTAGCAACGCCATCTGCAATTGCTTGTAAAGCTTTTGCTTCACTTAAGATAGCTGCCATTTTATTTCCTTTGCCATCATGACCACCGGCCATGTAGCCACCTTTTGCTGTTCTGGTAACTACTGCATCTTGCATAGGAACATTTTTTTCCTTTGTTTTAAGGCAGTATGCTTTAATCATTTTTGAAGTGTCCATTGTGTGTTGAATTTAATTTTTAGTAATAGAGTACCGGTTAGTTTCTACAAGTTACTGATTTTTTCTGTTATACGTCTATTCTGGCGTATTTAGCATGACTTTCAATAAATTCTCTTCTAGGAGCAACATCATCCCCCATAAGCATACTAAAGATTCTGTCTGCTTCGGCAGCGCTTTCAATAGTAACACGCTTCAAAGTTCTACGTGCAGGGTCCATAGTGGTTTCCCATAGCTGCTCGGCGTTCATTTCACCCAATCCCTTATATCGTTGGATGGTTACACTGTCTTCTTTTCCTGCACCAAGTCTTTCAATTAGAGCCTTACGTTGCTCTTCGCTGTAAGCATATTCTTGTTCTTTTCCTCTTTTTACTAAGTATAAAGGAGGTTGGGCAATATATACGCAACCCTGTTCTACCAATTCCTTCATGTATCTGAAAATAAAAGTAAGAATCAAAGTGGCAATATGCGATCCATCTACATCGGCATCGGTCATGATGATTAGCTTATGGTAGCGGAGTTTGGCTGTATTCAACGCTTTGGGGTCTTCTGGAGTACCTACCGTTACGCCCAAAGCAGTATACATATTTCTGATTTCCTCATTTTCGTAGATTTTATGCTCCATGGCTTTTTCTACGTTCAATATTTTACCTCTTAAAGGTAAAATAGCTTGGTAACTTCTATCTCTTCCTTGCTTGGCCGTACCACCCGCCGAATCTCCTTCGACTAAATACAATTCGCATTTAACTGGATCTTTTTCGCTGCAGTCTGCTAATTTGCCTGGGAGACCGCCCCCTGTTAAAACCGTTTTTCTTTGAACCATGTCGCGCGCTTTTTTAGCTGCAACACGGGCTTGGGCCGCTAAAATAATTTTTGAAATAACCTGCTTGCTTTCTTTAGGGTTCTCTTCTAAATATGCTTCTAAAGCACGTGCAACAGTGGTTTGAACCACCCCACTAACTTCACTGTTTCCTAATTTGGTTTTGGTTTGGCCTTCAAACTGAGGTTCAGGCACTTTAACAGAGATGATTGCACTTAATCCTTCTCTAAAGTCGTCCCCCTCTACAGTCACTTTCGCTCTTTCGAATAGTCCCTCCTTGTCTCCGTAGCTTTTGAAAACACGGGTAAGGGCTTGACGAAAACCAGTTACATGGGTTCCACCTTCAATAGTATTAATATTATTAACGTAAGAGAAGATATTCTCTTTAAAGTCGTCGTTATAAGTTAGTGCAACTTCAACCGCAACATTGGTGCTTTCATCATGTCCTTCAACAAATAAAGGAGCACTTAAAATAGGATTTCTATTGGCATTTTTATCAAGCATTTGAACAAACTCAATAATCCCCCCTTCACTGTAGAAATGACTGCTATAAGCATTTCCAGCGTCATCTAATTCTCTTAGATCGGTAAGCGTGATATTAATTTTTCGGTTTAAGAAAGCCAACTCTCTTAATCTTCCTTCTAAAATTTCTCTGCGATAAACGGATTCTTGAAAAATAGAAAGATCGGGCCAAAAATGCACTTTAGTTCCAGTGATACTACTAGTGCCAATTTCTCTTACCGGATATTTTGGAATACCAATGCCATATTCTTGTTCAAATATTTTTCCTTCTCTTTGAACAGTCACATGTAATTTGGTACTTAATGCGTTTACGCAACTAACCCCAACACCGTGCAAACCGCCAGATACTTTATAGGTGTTTTTATCGAACTTACCCCCCGCATGTAACACCGTCATTACTACTTCAAGAGCACTCTTTTTTTCCTTCGTATGCATGGCGGTAGGAATTCCTCTACCATCATCTTGAACGCTTATAGAATTGTCTTCATGAATGGTTACGAAAATGTTTTTACACCAACCAGCCAAAGCTTCGTCAATGGAATTGTCTACCACTTCATAAACCAAGTGATGCAATCCTTTTACACCCACATCACCAATGTACATGGCAGGTCTTTTTCTAACCGCTTCTAAACCTTCGAGTACTTGTATACTATCTGCTCCGTAATTTTTGTTTTCCGCAGCATGCTGCTTATCTAGTTCTTCGCTCATAAAGTCTTATCTCGCTTGCTTTTTAGTTCAATTTCACAAGCTTACAAATGTACTGATTTTAGGGGAGGATTTGTGCAGGTTCAAAGGCCTAGTTTTCCCCATTTTTACAGCTTACTAAGTTGATTGTGTTGAATATTTTAATTGAATGTTTAAACAGATAAAAAGTTGAAATTTAATTGAAATTTTAAGTGAATCAATCATCAATTTTTTTAAATTTGGATAGGTCCGGTGAAATATGGTGTTTGATTAGAAATGGATTTCGATTGAATGAATTTTAGTGAAAATCCCGGATTAGACTTAAACTATCTTAAATGCCCGAAATTGAACCCAAAGACTTCTATATAGTAGGTATAGGGGCATCCGCTGGTGGCTTAGACGCCATCCAAAAATTGTTTGACCATTTTCCCTCTAATACCGGAATAGCTTTTGTAATAATCCAACATTTATCTCCCGATTTTAAGAGTCTGATGCCAGAGTTATTGGCCAAACATACTTCAATGTCCATTTTTACTGCAGAGGACCAGTTAGAAGTATATCCCAATTCAATTTATCTAATGCATCGGAATAAAAACCTGGTTATTAAGGGAAATAAACTCCATTTATTAGAAAAAGCACCAAAACACAGTTTGAATTTACCTATTGATATTTTTTTTCAATCATTGGGTGAAGAGTACAAAGAAAAGTCAATAGGAATCATTCTATCTGGAACAGGTACTGATGGATCAAGGGGGATAAAAACCATCAAGGAATCTGGGGGAGTTATTTTAGTACAAGACCCAATTTCCGCACAATTTAACGGCATGCCAAATGCAGCCATTGCATCTGGATTAGCAGAATTTATTGCAGAACCTGAAGCCATGGCAACTGTTTTACAACAAATTCCCAATCTGGATCTTGCTTCTGAATTATCCAATAATCAATCGAATGACGAGCTTTTCTCTAATATTCTAGATGAGATAAAAAACTATGCTGGGATTGATTTTAAACAGTATAAAAAGAACACTTTAATTAGAAGAATTGAGAAGCGCATGAGTTTGAACAATATTGATGCATTGCTCAATTATTATCAGTTGTTAAAAGCCAGTATAACTGAAGTAGAGTTGTTAAAACAAGATTTTTTAATTGGTGTCACTAGTTTTTTTAGGGATAGGGATGCTTTTGATGAACTGAAAGGCACAGTGATACCGGCTCTTTTTGCCAATAAGCTTCCCACAGAAACCATACGAGTTTGGGTAGTAGCTTGTTCAACAGGAGAAGAAGCTTATTCTATCGCTATTTTATTGGATGAGTTTATTCAGGAAAACCAGCTAAGAAACGATTTTAAAATTTTTGCAACAGACGTTGATCAATATGCTTTGCAAGCTGCAAGCGCAGGTAAATTTAATGTTGGTGTAGCATCTGAAATTGATAAGAAGTATTTAGACACTTATTTTATTAAAAACGTAGATAGTATACAAATCATCAAAAGGGTAAGGGATAAAATCGTTTTTTCAAACCATAATATTTTAAAAGACACGCCATTTATTCGAATGGATTTGGTCTCATGCAGAAATCTACTGATCTACTTGAACGCGTCCTCTCAACAGAAAGTCTTGTCTAATTTTTTGTTTTCACTTCAACGCGATGGTTATTTGTTTTTAGGATCCAGTGAGTCTATCAATGAATCAGCGGATGAATTCAAAGCAATTAGTCAGCGATGGAGAATTTTTAAAAATGTTTCCAAGTCTAAGCATACGCCAAATTTTGAATCCCCTTCTTTATTAACCAAAGAATTATTGACCAAATCTCCTAAAGAATTCATTAATAAGACAACGGAAAATATTAAAGCAAATGCTGATTTAGAGTATCTAAAGTTTTTAACTAAAAAATATAGTCCATCTTGTATTTTTTTTGATAAAGGGTTTAATATTTTATACATCAAAGGAGATGCTGGGAAGTATCTAAAGTTTCCTGAAGGAATGTTTCAAAGTAATCTTTTGAAAATGTTGGGGGAAGGTTTGGGAGTCTTATTACAAACCATGGTAAGCGAAATACAAGAGTCTGATAAAGCCATTTTAATTAAAGATAATTTGGTGTTTAAAGACCAATCTCCACTATCTTTTAATTTGTATTTGCAGAAAGTGAATGAAGCAGATGGTTTTAAAGATACTTATCTCATTCATTTTGAAGACACTGTTATTGAAATTGAAAAGGAAATTGAATTTTCAAAAGTTCAGGTTTCAGAGTTGAATGAATTAAAGATCAAAGAACTAGAGAAGACATTGATACAAAATAAAAATCAACTTCAATATGTTGTAGAGGAATTAGAAACAAGTAACGAAGAATTGCAAGCTTCCAATGAAGAATTAATGGCTTCTAATGAAGAGTTGCAAAGCACGAATGAAGAATTACAATCTGTAAATGAAGAGTTGTATACGGTCAATTTTGAACTACAAGACAAGAACAGGGAACTTATTTATTGTATAATGATGTCAACAATTTATTTGACAGTACAGATGTAGGTACTTTGTTTTTAGATTCCGAACTAAAGATCAGAAAGTTTACGCCCTCATTGCAAAAGCATTTTGCATTAAATGAGCAAGATATTGGTCGTTCCATTTCAAATTTTGCAGGTAATTTTAAAGAGGAAGTTAGATTGAAAATGATTAAGGATGCAAGTTTAGCATTAGTGGAAATAGGCACTATTGAGGATGAATTTAAAGATGACTTTGATCATTATTATATTAGAAGAGTTAGTCCTTTTATAACAATTGACAAGAAGGTAGATGGGGTGGTGATTACTTTTGTAGATGTTACTAATCTGAAGAATTTATATATCTCACTTGAAGCAAAAGAAAAATTAATTGAGAAAGAGAGTTTATACAATAAGTCTATTATTGAGAATAATTCTTTCTATGTAATCAAAACAGATTTGGCTGGAAATTATACTTATTTCAATCAATATTTTTCTGATATGTTTGGCGTGCAATTCGAAGATTTGATTGGAAAATCTTCTTTCTCGTTGATTATTCCAGAAGATCATGGCGCTTGTATACAAACGGTAGAAAAATGCTTGTCAGAGCCAGATAAAACATTTTGGACAACACTTCGCAAACCTAGCCCATCGGGCATTATTGTGAGTCAGTGGGAGTTCAAAGTCTTAAAAGATGACCAAGGAAATCCAAACGAGATTTTATGTTTGGGGCATGAAATTACCCCATTGATAAAAAAACAAGAAGAATTACAATCTTTGCTGAACATTAATTTGCATCAAAAAAACAGACTCATTCAGTTTACCCATATTCTTTCCCACAATTTCAGGTCTCATGTGGCCAATTTAAAAGGAATTATGTCGCTTGCAAATTCAGCTACAAATGAAGAAAAATTGGAATTTTGCGACATGGTAAATTCAGTAGCTAATTCCTTAGATGAAACACTGATTCACCTAAATGATATCATTACCATTCAAACAACTGACGATATTCAGATAAAGCCCCTTTCACTTTCATCCGCTGTTCAATTGGCCGAGAAAAGTTTGGGCCTAACCATATCTGAAACAAATACAACCATTCACCAAGATTTTGATGAAAATGATTTAATTCAGGCAAATCCAGCTTATTTAGATAGCATCTTACTGAACATTCTTACCAATTCAATAAAATATAGAAAACCGGATACTCCACCTGAAATTCATATCACGTTTGAAAGAATAAAAGGCTATTCAAAATTGGTTATTCGTGACAATGGTAGAGGACTAGATTTGAAAAAATACGGTAGTAAAGTATTTGGCTTGTATAAGACGTTTCATGGCAATAAAGACGCAAAAGGATTAGGTTTATTTATTACCAAAACCCAAGTTGAATCTATGCATGGAAATATTGATATTGAAAGTGAACCTAATATCGGTACTACAATTATTGTTGAATTGCCTTATTCCGAATAGTGTATGAGCGATTAGTTTATTCACTTCAAGTGTTTTCATCCTATTTGTTAAATTTAGGCCAGATTTGCCAAATAGATGTTTATACATTAATTTTGCAGGTGCATGAACGCTGTATTAGACATATTAAAGCAAGCTCAAAAGGGTAAAGTAGATACCAGTATGGATTTGCTGTATAAAAAAGAACAGCATATTCCAGGCTCTATCCAATACACCATTCGTAGGTATTATGCCCAACATCCTTGGGTGGCTGATGATAGCGGAATGATGGTTTATCATTACAATGAAAAAAAACCTAAAGAAAATTATTTAGAGCTTCGCTTTTGTATTACGGGTAATAAGTATTGTGCTGAACGCAGTTGTTCATTGTGCACAGAATTACCTACCATGAACTGTAGTGGTAAGAACCAAACGCTAGATGTATTCACTTTTCACTTTACAGCTAGTTTTTTAAAGCAGTTTGTTCACAATGTTAAGTTGGCTAATCGAAAAGACGAAGTATTGGCTTTTAAGCATCCCAATGCGTTCACCAAATTATTTCCACTTTGCATTAGAAATCGAAATGTTCTTGATGCCTTATTGAACCATAGTTACTCTGGTTCAATGGAAAATATTTACGTCAATGCTAAAGTGCATGAATTGCTTTTATATAGCATGGATTGTTTAGTACACGAAAAAGAAGATGGATTTGCTTGTAAGTTTTTGGCCGATGACAGCGGAAAGGAAAGGATTTATCAAGCTAGAGATATTTTATTACAACATATTGGAGATCCAATTACCATTAAGGAATTAAGTAGAAAAGTGGCGATGAATGAATGCTACTTAAAAAAAGGATTTAAAGAAGTTTTTGGGACCACCATTTTTGATTTTTATCAACAGCAAAGAATGGAACACGCAAAATATCTGTTATACGAGAAAAGCTTGAGCGTTACAGATGTTTCTGCCTTACTAGGGTATTCTTCAATCTCACATTTTTCAGCAGCTTTTAAAAAGCATACTGGCTTGAAGCCTTGCGAATTACTTAAATAATGGAACAATTATAATCCGTTCCAGCCTTTGATGGTAATGGACTGTATAGTTGTTCCTGTTGCAGTAGATTCAAAAACCCGTTGATCCACTAAACCGATTCCTTTTGCATAAGAATGTTCAGATTGTAAGTTTAATGGTATGTAGTTGGGTGAGCCGTCTAGTTTTAAATACAAATCTCTTCGTACAGTAATAATATCTGTGAACAGTGTTCCCAACAAAGACATTTGTCTGCCTTTTGAAATGGTTGTAATTCGAAGTTTAGCCCAGCCATATTGTAGGGTACCATTGATGTCTACGCCAACATACAAACTATCTGTTTCATAAAATTGACCTGGATTTTTACTTTCATCCAAGTAAATAAATTCTATTCTTTTGTTATCTACAATGCTATCATAAATGTATAGGTAATCAAATTCTGGAGTTCCATATTGATAATACTTCCCTGTTCCATCTTTTCTTAGTAAAAGTTGGTCATTGGTATTGGTTGAATAGCGGGTATAATTCTGGGGTACGCCTAAATATGTTCGAGAAAGTAATCCACTCGAAATAGTAGACCTAAATTGTGGAATAAATCCCCCAGCCGTATTTGGGAATGCAGGGTTCAATTCATAATCAATATATCCATTTGGGGTAATGGGTAAATAATCGTTGGTACGAGATCCATTATTTACGCTTCCTGTTGTAGTGATATTGAATGTACAAGTACTGTTCCCAAAATTTACTTGAAAGGTAAAAGTACCTGGCAAAATAGCTTGGCCATAACCTTTTAGTTTGATAGTATTGGCGCCTTGGATGAATGCAAATCCTGAATCTCTGAACCACATACCATTTACCGTATCAGTAAAAATTGCATACTTGCCCTGGCTAATATAGTTTGCAGATACTAAAACATAATTGCTGTCGGTTAAAGCTTGCATTTCTTTGTATTGGCCCTTTATTACAATTTGTTTGCAATTGCCCGAACTGTCCAATAAAGTACCAGTAGCAGTGCCCCCAAAGCCAGGTCCTTCTGTACTAAACTCTTTGGAGCATCCAACCAGAGTTATTACAGCTGTTGCCAATAACCATAAAGAAAACAGTATCCTTTTCATTAAAATAAAGATAAAATTTACACCAATAATGCAGCCTGAGGGTTCAATTTAGCATTTTCAGATAAGAGCTGTATATTATTTAACGTTGTTGTAGCAATTTGCTCCATGGCTTCTTGTGTAAAGAATGCTTGATGCGCAGTGATCAAAACATTGGGGAAGCTCATCAGTCGTTGAATTTCGTCGTCTTGGATGATGTCTTCGGATAAATTTCTGAAAAACAACTTCTCTTCTTGTTCATAAACATCAATTCCTAAAGCACTAATTAGGCCAGACTTAAGGGCTTTGATTGCATCACGGGTGTTTACTAAGCCGCCTCTACTGGTATTAATCAATACAACCCCGGGTTTCATTAAGGCAATCGTGTCTTTGTTGATTAAATGTTTGGTTTGCTCATTCAATGGGCAATGTAGAGAAATAATATCTGACTTTAGTACTTCAATTAAAGGGTGATAAACTACCCCATCAGCTTCTAGTTCTTTATTTGCGATTAAATCAAAGGCAACCACTTTACAGCCAAAGCCCAACATGATTTTACAGAAAGCTTTTCCAATATTACCTGTTCCTATTACTCCCACTGTTTTCCCATGCAAATTAAAACCCAATAATCCTTGCAAAGAAAAATTTTGCTCACGTACTCTATTGTACGCCTTATGGGTTTTTCTATTAAGTGTTAGCAACATTGCAACTGCATGTTCGGCCACAGCTTCAGGTGAATATGCTGGCACCCTGCAAACGTTTATGCCGGCGGCTTTTGCCGCTTCTAAGTCAACATTATTGAATCCAGCACAGCGAAGTGCAATGATCTTGGTATTGCCAGCAGCCAGCTTTTGAATAACTGCTGCAGTTACTTTATCGTTTACAAAAACACAAACTGCTTCTGCCCCTGCGGCCAAATCAGCTGTTTGTTCACTCAGTGGTATATCAATAAATACTAATTCGTGATTCTGTTTGTTAAATTGGGTAAAAAAAGCCTTGTCGTAAGGCTGCGCACTAAAGAACACCGTTTTCATACTCAAATATACCCATAGATACCCATTATGAAAGCCAGCAACATCAATTTTTATTCGTGTTAGTATCCGTACCTTTGCACGAATTTTTTAACAAGCTATCCGCAGAATATCATGAGCGCAAAGTATGCAGAGTTTTCGGGGTTAAACTTACCAGCTATAGAGCAAGAAATATTGGCCAAGTGGAAGGCTGAATCTGCTTTTGAAAAAAGTATTGATTTACGAGAAGGCAAAAAGCCTTTTGTGTTTTTTGAAGGACCTCCAAGTGCCAATGGTATGCCAGGTATTCACCACGTTATTTCAAGAACATTGAAAGACATGGTATGCCGTTATAAAACCATGCAAGGATTTCAAGTAAAAAGAAAAGGTGGTTGGGATACCCATGGTTTGCCAGTAGAATTAGGCGTAGAGAAAGAATTGGGCATTACCAAAGAAGATATTGGAAAAAAAATCTCCATTGAAGATTATAACCAGAAGTGTCGTGAAGCGGTATTACGCTATAAAAAAGAGTGGGATGATATTACCACTAAAATGGGTTATTGGGTAGATTTAGAAAAGCCTTACGTAACTTTTGAGAATAATTATATTGAATCGCTTTGGTGGATTTTAAGTACGCTTTACAAAAAAGGATTCTTATACGAGAGTGTTAGCATTCAACCCTATTCTCCTGCTGCTGGAACAGGATTGAGTTCCCATGAACTAAATCAGCCAGGTACATATAAAGACGTAAAAGATACTTCTGCTGTTGCTATGTTTAAAGCCACGCAAGCATCTTTAGATAATAGCAAATGGTTTAACGGGGTTGATCAAAATGTACTTATTAGCAAGGAAGTTTTCTTTATGGCTTGGACTACCACGCCATGGACCCTGCCTTCTAACTTAGGCTTAACTGTAGGACCTAATATTGACTATGTATTGGTTAAAACATTTAACCCATACACTTTTTTACCAGTGAATGTTATTTTAGCCAAAGCCTTACTGGGTAAGTATTTCAAGCCAGAGGGGGAGAATGCTTCTTTTGAAGAATTTAATGAGAAAACCAAGTTATTGCCTTGGACTATTCTAGCCAATTTTAAAGGTTCTGAAATAGAGGGAATGGAGTATGAGCAATTATTGCCTTATGCATCCAATTCTTTAGAAGCAATTTTGGCAATCACACCAGACGCAAAACCATTTCGTGTAATTAGTGGAGACTTTGTTACCACTGAAGACGGTACAGGTATCGTTCATACCGCACCTGCATTTGGCGCGGATGACTACAAAGTAGGTAAGAAATTCAATATTGGTATTCTTACTATGGTTGATCGTGAAGGAAAATTTGTGGATGGATTAGGTCCTTTTAGCAATCGATTTGTAAAAAATTATAAAGACGATCCGGCTTATGAAGATGTTAACGTAGATATCTGTGTGCATTTGAAAAAAGCCAATCGTGCATTTAAAGTAGAAAAATACGAACATAGTTATCCGCATTGTTGGAGAACTGATAAGCCCATTTTATACTATCCCTTAGATGCTTGGTTTATTAAAACCACTGCAGTTAAAGATAGAATGGTAGAACTCAACAAAACCATCAACTGGAAACCCAAATCTACCGGCGAAGGCCGTTTCGGAAACTGGTTAGAAAATATGGTAGACTGGAATTTGAGCAGAAGCCGTTATTGGGGAACGCCTTTACCAGTTTGGAGAACAGAAGATGGGGCTGAAGAAGTTTGTATTGGCTCCATTGCCGAATTAAATGAGGGTATTCTCAAAGCCAATGAAGTGTTGGGTGGAGAGATCAATAAAAATTATTTACACGGTGGCATTTTAGATTTACACAAGCCTTTTGTAGATGATATCATTTTAGTGAGCGCATCAGGTAAACCAATGACCCGTGTTCCCGATTTGATAGATGTATGGTTTGATAGTGGAGCCATGCCTTATGCTCAATGGCATTATCCATTCGAGAACAAAGAATTAATTGATAAAGGGGAAGCTTTTCCTGCTGATTTTATTGCAGAAGGGGTGGATCAAACTCGCGGTTGGTTTTATACCCTCCATGCATTGGGCGTTATGCTATTTGATAGTGTTGCCTATAAAGCGGTGGTGAGCAATGGATTGGTATTAGACAAGAATGGAAATAAAATGAGTAAGCGCCTCGGTAATGTGGTGAATCCATTTGAAACCATTGAACAATATGGTGCAGATGCAACCAGATGGTATTTAATTACCAACGCCTCTCCATGGGATAACCTGAAGTTTGATATGGCAGGTATTCAAGAAGTACAGCGCAAATTTTTTGGTACCTTATATAACACTTACCAATTCTTTACCCTCTATGCTAATGTAGATGGCTTTGCTTACAAGGAGGCTCCAATCCCTCTAGAACAAAGACCAGAAATAGATCGATGGATTTTATCTTCTTTAAATACCTTAATTAAACAAGTGACCAACTACATGAACGACTTTGAGCCAACTTTGGCAGGTCGTGCTGTTGAAACATTTGTAGATGCTCAATTGAGCAATTGGTATGTTCGCTTATGTAGAAGACGTTTTTGGAAAGGTGAATACGAAACTGATAAGATTAGTGCGTACCAAACTTTGTACGAATGTTTAGAAACAGTCGTTCGTTTAATTGCCCCTATTTCTCCATTCTTTAGTGATGCGGTTTTTGCAAATCTGAATGCAGTTACCAGTCGCTTTGATGTTGCTTCGGTTCATCATGCTGATTATCCTGTATACGATGAATCTATGGTAGATCCTTTATTGGAGGAACGCATGCAATTGGCACAAGAAACCTGTTCATTGGTATTGTCATTGCGTAAGAAAGTAAATATCAAAGTTCGTCAGCCTTTACAAAAAGTGATGATTCCTGTGCTTGATATTCAAATGAAAGAGCAACTAGAAAAAATGGAAGCTTTAATAAAAGCCGAAGTGAATGTGAAAGAGATGGAATATATCACTGCAACACAGGGCATTATTAGTAAAAAAATAAAAGCCAACTTCAAAACATTGGGTGCTAAATTGGGTGCTTCTATGAAGGAAGCTGCCTCGGTTATTGCAGGGTTTTCTCAAGAACAAATTGCTTCATTAGAGGGTGCTGGTTCAATTGAGCTTTCTCTTTCTACTGGTCAATTTATGATTGAGTTGGTAGATGTAGAAATAACTGCTGAAGATATACCTGGATGGAGTGTGGCTTCAAAGGGAAAATTGACCATTGCATTAGATATTACCCTTTCCGAAGCGTTAAAACAGGAGGGGGACGCAAGAGAATTCGTGAATCGTGTACAAAATATTAGAAAAGAATCAGGATTTGATTTAACAGACCGTATATTCGTAGAGTTACCCGAAGGCACCCCCTTGATGCCTTCTATTGTTAAATTTAACGACTATATTTGCCGCGAAATATTGGCAGATGCCATTGAATGGGTGCCAGGTCTTGTATCTGGAACACCAATAGAAGTAAATGACATTGCATTAACCGTGGTTGTAAACAAAAAAGGATAAGACCTATGGCTACAAAAAAACCAGCCCCCAAAGCAACTCCCAAAAAAGCTGTAAAGGCGGCTCCAGCCAAAGCTGCAGCAAAACCTGCTGTGAAGGCACCAGCTAAGCCTGCCGCAAAAGCTGCAGCAAAACCAGCTGCAAAAGCGCCAGCAAAGCCTGTTGCAAAAGCACCAGCAAAACCTGCTGCAAAAGCACCCGCAAAGCCTGTTGCAAAAGCGCCTGCTAAACCTGCTGCAAAGCCGGCTGCAAAAGCGCCTGCAAAGCCAGCTGCAAAAGCACCTGCTAAGCCAGCGGCCAAAGCTCCTGCAAAACCTGTTACTCCAGCAAAGCCAGTTGCCAAAGCACCTGCTAAACCAGCCGCAAAGCCTGCTCCAACTCCTGCCAAGCCTGTAGTGAAAGCACCGCCTGTTGCTGCAAAGCCTGTTGCACCAGCACCAGTGCCTGCAAAACCAGCTGCTCCCGCAAAGCCAGTGGTTAAAGCTCCACCTGCACCTCCTGTAAAACCAGTAAAAAAAGTGCCAGGTCCTATAAAAGACGTGAAAGTACCTAAGATCAATACCAAATCGAGTGTTACCTATAGCCCAGGCTATACCCCATTAGAAAAAAGAGTAGAAGCACCTAAACCTCAGGGTCCATTGGTTAAATACAATGATACCGATCTTGCAGAGTTTAGAGAGCTGATTAATAAAAAGTTAGAAGCCGCTAAAAAAGAGTTAGCGTATTTACAGGGTTTAATTACTCGTAAAGACGAAATGGGCGGAGATAATGACGATGCGCGTTACATGACCATGGAAGATGGAACAATGAGCATGGAAAAAGAGCAATTAAGTCAAATGGCTAGTCGTCAAATCACTTATATTGATCATCTAGAAAAAGCAATCATGCGTATTGAAAATAAGACCTATGGTATCTGTAGAGTTACCGGCCGTTTAATTGACAAAGCAAGGTTGCGTGCAGTACCACATGCTACCTTAAGCTTAGAAGCTAAATTAGGATTGGTAAAACCTAATCAAGATTAAATAGTTCAACCAAACTAACTGATATAGGGCCCCGAATTTTTCGGGGCTTTTTATTTTACTTCCTGCATGTCTACTAACTTTCTATAGATACCGCCTTTAGCCAACAAGTCGTCATGGGTGCCTCGTTCTGCAATTTCTCCTTTTTGTAAAACGATAATTTCATCTGCATGTCTAATGGTGCTAAGTCTATGTGCAATCACAATGGAAGTCCTGTTTTGCATCATATTATTAATGGCATCTTGAACCAGTCTTTCACTTTCTGTATCTAATGAGGAAGTTGCTTCATCTAAAATAAGGATGGGTGGATTTTTTAAAACTGCTCTTGCTATGGTAACTCTTTGTCTTTCTCCTCCACTCAATTTGCCACCACGGTCCCCAATATTTGTTTGAAAACCTTCTTCTTTTTTATGTATAAAATCCAATGCATTCGCCACTTTGGCTGCATGCTCTATGTCTTGATCATTCACATTGTCAATCCCTAATGCAATATTACCTGCAATCGTATCATTAAATAGAATGGGCTCTTGTGTTACTATACCCATCATACTCCTTATGCTGTGTAAAGTATATGCTTTAATATTTATCCCATCAATTAAAATCTCACCACTGGTAACATCATGAAATCTTGGAACCAAGTCGGCCAAGCTACTTTTTCCTGCTCCAGAAGATCCTACTAAGGCAATGGTTTTCCCTTTTTGAATAGTGAGGTTGATATTTTTTAATATTGGCGTGTCGTTGTAAGAGAAGCCAACATTTTTAAATTCAATGGAATCTTCAAACTGGGTTAAGTTTTTGGCGTTGGGCAAGTCTGTAACTGTTACAGGTGCTTGCAAAATTTCTTCTATTCGCTGTATGGCTGCACTGCCTCTTTGTGCGTTGTAAAATGCTGTGGATAAGGATTTGGCAGGATTGATGATTTGTGTAAATATGAGAATATAATTGACAAAACTGTCTCCCTTTAATCCTGCTTCATGTCCTAAAACCAATCTTCCGCCGAACCATAAAATACAACTCAACACCATTACACCCATGAACTCAGACATGGGTGATGCCAAGTCTTTTCTAAAATTCATTTTATTGCGAATATGGTTCAGGTTATTATTGGTATTGAAGAAACGACTTCTAAGAATTTTTTCTGCATTGAATGCTTTAATTACCCTTAATCCACCCAAGGTTTCATCTAAAATACTCATCAAAGTACCCAGCTCTTCGGCAGAAGCGGTAGATTGTTTTTTAAGGGAACGACTGATTCTACCAATTAAAAAACCGGTAATTGGCAAGAGCACCAATAGAAATAAAGATAGTACCGGACTAATATAAATTAAGACACCTAAAATGATTAAGATATTTAATGGGTCTCTAATCAAACCCTCTAGGGTGCTCATCACACTCCATTCAATCTCGTTGGCATCATTGCTCATCCTACTGATAATATCTCCTTTCTTTTGCTCTGTAAAAAAGCCAATTGGCAATTCCAAAATCTTTGCATATAAGTCAGACCTTAATTTGGTCATCACATAATTACGCATGGGTGCCAGCACTCTAAAAGACAAATAGGTGAACATATTTTTAAAGAAAATGGCAATGATGATGATGATACAAGCAGTGCCTAAAGCGTAAATAGGGCCCTTTTGAGAAATCAATTCATTAAAATAGTACCTGAAATATTCGGTGGCATTTTGTAGTCCTTCTAAAGAAAAGGACATAGCAGGCTTGGCGATGACTTCTTTTTTATCTGTAAATAGGAGCTTCAATATGGGCGATAGCATTGCCAAAGACACCAATGAAAACAAGATGGACAACAGGTTAAAAACAACGTATAATACTATGTTTTTTTGTTGGCTACGCAGGTAAAATAAGATTCGCTCAAAACGCTTCATACAGGAATAAATGGTGAAACAAGGCAAAGTAACTAATTTTACACCCATAAACCTTGATATTATGGAGGAAGGAAAAAGACAGCGGCAGGTAGCCGGCGCATTACAAGAACAATTTAACGATATATTCAGAAGATTAAACCTGTCTATGATTGATGGTGGGATGGTTTCTATTGCCAGTGTTAAAGTAACACCAGACTTATTAGAAGCAAGGGTTTACCTGAGTTTATTTCAAGTAAAAGACCCAGTTGCTGTGATGAAAAAAATTGAATCTAAAGCATGGGAAATCAAAAAGGAGTTAGCGGATAAAATGAAGCATCAACTTAGAAGAATACCTGTAATTCATTTTTACAACGACGATACGCTGGATTATGTTTTCAAAATGGAAGAAGTATTTAAGAAAATTAATGAAAAAGGCGAATGAACCTGCTATTTGCCTGGCGCTATTTTCGCTCTAAAAAAACAACCAATGCAATCAATATCATTGCATGGATTGCCATCACTGCTATAGCTGTTGGTACAGCATCTTTAATTATTATCCTTAGTGTTTTCAATGGTTTTGAAGACTTGGTGAAAGGCTTGTACGGAGATTTTTATCCCGCCTATAAAGTGGTGCCTTTAAAAGGAAAAACCATTGAAATCAGCCCTGCTCAATCAAAACAACTAAAAGCCATTAAAGACATTAAAGCTTTTAGTTTTGTTGCAGAAGAAAAAGCACTTTTAACAGGCGCTTATCAAACGATTGTCACCATTAAAGGGGTAGAACAAAATTATAATCAAGTAAACCCTATTCAAAAATATATCCGAAGAGGAAACTTTGAATTGGGTGATGCCAATATCCCTGGAATCGTTATGGGTGGAGGGATTGAAAACGCCGCTGGTATTAATACCGAGAAAGTATTAGAAGCAGCTACTTTATATTTTCCTAACCGAAATGGTAATTTGTTAACGGGCGATGGGTTGAATTCTTTTTCTGTAATTCCATCAGGAGCATTTATTGTACAACAAGAATTTGACAATAAATATGCGTTTACCAACTTGGCATTTGTGCAGTATATGTTGGGCTTAAAAGCCAATGAATATAGTTCCATAGAAGTTAATGCAAAGGAGGACAATAACAACTTAGTAAAGCAATTACAAACGATTTTGGGTAATCAAGTTCAAATACAAACTCGGTACCAGCAGAACGCAGCATTGTATTCGGTTATGCAATTAGAAAAATGGGTTATATATGGCATCCTTTCTTTAATTCTGGTAGTGGCAGCGTTTAATATGATTGGAGCTTTGAGTATGTTGGTTTTAGAAAAACAAAAAGACATTGCGGTATTGCGCGCTTTGGGTGCCTCAGGTAATCGAATTCGAACTATCTTTTTATTAGAGGGATTGCTGCTTGCTGCAATTGGAGCGGGTGCTGGTATTCTTCTGGGAGGAGGAATATGCTGGGTGCAAGAAAAATTTCATTTGATAAAATTGGGAGGTTCTACGTTTATCATAGATTATTATCCGGTAAAAACATTGCCATTAGACTTTCTACTGGTTTTATTGACTGTTACTGCAATTTCCTTTACAGCTGCTTGGGTTACTGCACAAAAAACAAGTGCGCAACCTTTTGAGCTGCGCACTTAAATAGAATGGGTAAACCCCAACTAATTATTTTTTAATAATCGCCTAATGTTTCTGGCAACTGCGCTAAGGCTTTAGCCAATTGGTCATCACTAGGAGCAATACCATGCCATTCGTGGCTTCCTTCCATAAAATCTACTCCCTTACCCATTTCTGTTTTCATTAAAATGCATATGGGCTTGCCATTTCCTGTCATTGACTTGGCTTTGTCTAAAACAGCCACCACGCTATCCATATCATTTCCATCCATATCGAGCACTGTCCAATCAAACGCTTCAAACTTACTGCGCAAACTTCCCAAAGACAATACTTTGCTGGTAGGTCCGTCTATTTGTTGTCCGTTCAAATCCACTATGCTGATTAAGTTGTCTACTTTATTGTGAGCCGCAAACATCACTGCTTCCCAAATTTGTCCTTCTTGTAATTCTCCATCACCATGTAAAGAAAAAACCAAATGAGGGTCTTGATTTAATTTCTTGGTGAGTGCTGCCCCTACAGCTACGCTCAACCCTTGCCCTAATGAGCCACTTGCAATTCTTATCCCTGGTAAATGTTCGTGCGTAGTAGGGTGTCCTTGTAAGCGGGTATTGATTTTTCTAAAACTTGCTAATTCTTTCACATCAAAATAGCCCGCACGAGCTAAAACAGAATAGAGTAGCGGTGAAATATGACCATTTGATAAAAAGAATAAGTCTTCTTCTTTTCCGTCCATGTTAAAATGCACATCATGCTTCATAATATGAAAATAAAGTGCAGTTACTACATCAGTACATCCCAAAGATCCACCAGGGTGGCCACTTTGAACACCGTGCACCATACGCACAATATCTCTTCTTACTTGGGTTGCCGTGCTTTTTAAATCAGCTATACTTGCCATAACAAATTCGGTAATTTACAGCGAAGATAAAAGCATTTGGGGCATATTTGACCTATTTTGCCTTAAACTTGTTCAACAAGTATGGATTGATTTATTAAATTTGCCGCACTTAAATTTTAATTATGTCTGAAGAATTAGGAATGATCATCGACGATGCTACCGATACTATGAAAAAAGCCATCTCCCATTTGGAGGTAGAACTAGTTAAAATTAGAGCTGGTAAAGCCAACCCCAATATGTTAGATGGAATCACCGTAGATTACTATGGATCTCCTACTCCTATTGCTCAGGTAGCTAATATTACCGTATTAGATGCTAGAACTATTAGTATTCAACCTTGGGAAAAAAATATGCTAGCGTTAATTGAACGCGCAATAATGGCCGCCAATATTGGTATTACACCACAAAATGATGGGGTGCAAATCAGGTTGTTTATGCCTCCATTAACCGAAGAAAGAAGAAAGGAATTGGTAAAAAAAGCGGGTGGGGAAGGAGAACAAGCCAAAATTGCAATTCGCAATATCAGAAGAGATGCTATTGAAGACGTGAAGAAATTACAGAAAGAAGGTTTAAGTGAAGACGCTGCAAAAGATGCAGAAAAAGATATTCAAGAATTAACAGATAAACATATTGCCTTGGTAGAAAAACATTTGGCTACCAAAGAAAAAGAAATGATGACTGTATAATTATTTCTTATTAGCTAAATAAACTCCAATCAAAATAATTCCGCAGCAGGTAACCTGAATAAGGTTTACCTGCTCGCCTCCCCAGATACCCCATCCGATTGCCACAAACGGTATCCCGTAAGTGACCATAGAAGCGAATAATGCTCCTGCTCTTTTTACCAACATGTAAAATAATACAGAAGCAACTGCGGTTCCAAAAATCCCCAAAATGGCTGAAGCTCCGGTTGAAAGTAAATAAGCATCTTCCGTTAAAGGCAGTGCAAAAAAACCTGTGAAGTATAAAATAATTGAGCAAGGAATCAACAGGAATACAAAAGCCATGGAAGCAATTTCTAATGATCCAATTCCTTGCATATGTTTGCCCACCATATTTACATTAATGCCGTATAGTAAAGTGGCCGATAAAACCAACAAGGAATAAGAGAAATATTCTAAGTTGATATTGGAGCCAGCAGCAACCAATAGCGATAGGCCAATAAATCCAACAATGATTCCCAATAATTGCAGCTTCTTAACCTTTAATTGAAAAAAAGAGATACCAGTGATGATCACAAACAGCGGGGTTAGTGCATTCATAATTCCGGCAAGTGCACTATCTATTTTTGTTTCTGCAATGCAAAATAAATAAGCCGGGAAAAAGCTTCCTAATAATCCTGATAATACTACAACCCCTCTTTTTTCTTTAGGGATATTCCTTATGGCTTTCAGTGAAAAAGGAAGTAACACTAAACCAGCGCTTATAATACGTATGGAAGCAACTTGATAAGGACTTAATACATTCATGCCTCCCTTCATCAAAATAAAAGAACTGCCCCAAATAATGCAGAGTAAACTAAAAATGAGCCAATTCAATACTTGTTTTTGCACAGTAAAATTTTATCAAAGATGAAGTATTTACGCTTCTAAATCAATACATTTAAGTAAACAATGGATTATGCAAACAGTTCGCTTAAGCAAAATAAGTACGAGAGCTCCAAAAGCATTTAATAAAGAAAAAACAAAAGAAAAAACGGCTTTAATATTAAAGGAACTGACTGAATTGCAAAATTTATTATATGCAGAATCAAAATACTCTTTACTCATTGTGATTCAAGGAATGGATGCCAGTGGTAAGGATGGGCTGATTAGAGATGTTTTTGGTGTTATGAATCCGCAAGGGGTTCAAGTAGAGTCTTTTAAAGCACCTACTTCAAAAGAACTCTCTCATGATTTTTTATGGCGAATACATATGCATGCCCCTTCTAAGGGCATGATTCAAGTATTTAATCGTTCACATTACGAAGACATCTTAATTACAAGGGTACATAATTGGTGCAACGATGCCTTGGCTATTAAAAGAATGAAAGCCATCAATGATTTTGAAGAAATGCTGGAAGTGCATAATCAAACATATATTCTAAAATTCTATTTGCATATCAGCCCTGAAGAGCAAAATCAAAGGTTGCTGGAAAGACTAGAAGATAAAACCAAGCAATGGAAATACAATGAACAAGATTTAGCGGAAGCCAAGCTTTGGGACCAGTATATGCATGCTTATGAGGATTGTTTTAATAAGTGTAATAAAGTGCCTTGGCATATTATTCCCTCAGATCAAAACTGGTACAAAGAGTATTTAGTAGCTCAAACCATACTAACTACATTAAAAAAATTGAAGATGCGATTTCCAGGTTTAAAGAAATAAGTATATTTCAGCAATAAATCATTAAATATGGGCATGATAAAAGAATTCAAAGAGTTTGCCGTTAGAGGCAACTTAGTAGATACCGCTGTAGCTTTTGTAATGGGGGTGTCTTTTGGAAAAATTGTTACCTCTTTTGTGGATGGAATCATAATGCCATTAGTTGGTATGCTCACTGGTGGGGTAGATTTCAATGATAAAAAATTGGTATTGCAAAAATCAGTAGATGCAGTAAAAGATGCTACTGGTAATGTGGTAACTCCTGCTATTACAGAGGTATCTGTTAAGTATGGCGAGTTTATTACCAATTTGATCGACTTCATCATTGTAGCATTTGCTGTTTTTATGGTTATTAAGGCCTTGAATAAGTTAAAAAGAACGGAAGCTCCTGAAAAACCTGCCACGCCTCCAGAACCCAGCAATACCGAAAAACTCCTTGCTGAAATACGTGATTCTCTAAAAAAGTAGATTAAGCCATTTTGGTGGATAACTATTCGTGAAACAGGGCTATATTAGGCCCTGTTTTCTTTTCTTTGTAAAAAATCGGAACGTGAGTACTGTAAACTATCAAATTAAACTAGACCAATTTGAAGGCCCTTTTGACCTTTTATTGTTCTTTATTGAAAGGGATGAATTAGACATTTATAATATTCCTATCACTAAAATCATCAACGACTTTTTAGCATTTATACATGGCTCAGAAAAGTTGAATATTGAGTTGAGTTCTGAATTTATTTTGTTTGTATCTACTTTAATGCGCATTAAAGCGAGATTGCTTTTGCCAAGAAAAGAAATTGATGCATCTGGTAATGAAATAGATCCACGTCAAGAATTGATTGACAAAATACTTGAATATAAAAAATTCAAAGAAGCAGCTGTTCAAATGGCTGAGATGGAAGCCATGCGGATGTTGATGGTGAAAAGGGGTAATTTACAAAGAGAGATTTCATCCATTGGAGAGGAAGCATCCGAAGGAACGGAAATACAGAATATTACTTTATTCAAGCTGATGAAAGCTTTTGAAAAAGTAATGCAACGCGTTCACGATAGACAGAATAAGCCTGTTCATACAGTGGTCCGCTACAACTATACCATGGAAGGCAGCCGTGATTATATGCTCGATTTTGTTGGTAGAGAGAAGACGGTCGCTTTTGAAAAAGTATTTGAAATATGCGAAGATCGCATTCATGCCATTTTCTTATTCTTATCCATTTTAGAATTATCTCAACAGAAATACATGAAATTATTGGTGGGCCAAGGCATGAATAATTTTATTGTTGAATGGAATGAAAATAGAGAAGCTGATATAGCGGATGAGGGTTTAACAGAGGAAGAAAGAACCGAACAAGAAGGAAGTTTTGAATAATAAAAAAGGGCAATGTAAAACATTGCCCTTTTTGTTGTTAGCGTTAAATATTATTGTAAAATATTGCTACTAATATTGACTTGATTTTTCATTAATTCACGCACTGTATCTGCAATTCCTTCCGCATCATAAGCGCATTCTCTGTGTAATTCTTTAGGTGTTCCATGCTCTACCAATCTATCTGGTATGCCTAAGATTTTTACATCTGCTTTATAACCATTCGCGTTCATGAATTCTAATATTGCCGATCCAAATCCCCCTACAACGGTGCCATCTTCTACAGTTACTATTTTTGAATAATTGCTAAATACTTCGTGCAGTAATGCTTCATCAATTGGCTTAACAAATCGGATATCGTAATGAGCAGGATCAATACCTTCTGTTCTTAAATTACGAATGGCTGTTTGTGCAAAATTACCAGGATGCCCAAAGCTGAGAATAGCTACTTCTTTGCCATCTTTTAATTTGCGTCCTTTCCCAATGGTAATAGCTTCGAATGGAGTCTTCCATTCTGGCATTACGCCTTCTCCCCTTGGATAACGTATTACAACAGGATACTGCGTTTCATCCAATTGTGCGGTATACATTAAGTTGCGTAATTCCTTTTCATTCATGGGTGCTGCAATAATTAAATTAGGTATGCAACGCATGAATGAAATATCGTAACAACCATGGTGAGTAGGCCCATCTTCACCCACTAAGCCAGCACGGTCTAAACAAAATACAACAGGTAATTTTTGCAATGCAACATCGTGTACTACTTGGTCATAAGCACGTTGCATAAACGAAGAATAAATATTACAGAATACCCTTAAGCCTTGGGTAGCCATACCTGCACTAACAGTAACAGCATGTTGCTCGCAAATACCTACGTCAAAAGCACGATCTGGCATTTTCTCCATCATGAATTTGAGCGAAGATCCGCTAGGCATAGCTGGTGTAACACCCATTACTTTGGGGTTGGCTTCTGCTAATTCAATCATGGTATGTCCAAATACATCTTGGTATTTTGGTGGCTGTGGGATATCTATTTTCTTTTTGAAAATTTCTCCTGTTGTTTTGTCAAATAAGCCGGGTGCATGCCACTTTGTTTGGTCCTTCTCTGCTAGTTCGTATCCCTTCCCCTTAGTGGTAATAATATGCAATAATTTAGGACCAGGTATTTCTTTTAGGTCCTTTAAAGTATCTACTAATTTGGTAATATTATGACCATCGATAGGGCCAAAATAACGCAGCTTCAACGCTTCAAATAAATTACTGCTTTTATTAACTACTCCCTTGATGCTGGCTTCCATTTTTGAAGCCATCTCTCTACTGAAGGTTTTTCCTACCGGCAATTTGCCCATTAGGTTCCATATTTCGTCTCTGACTTTATTATAAGTAGGAGAAGTGCTGATATCAGTTAAATATTCTTTTAAGGCGCCTACATTAGGATCGATGCTCATGCAATTGTCGTTCAAAATGATAAGCACATCACTGTCAGCAACCCCTGCATGGTTCATTGCTTCAAAAGCCATACCTGCTGTCATTGATCCATCTCCAATAATGGCCACCGATTTTCTATTTTCTCCTTTGTGCTTTGCCGCAATTGACATTCCTAAAGCTGCAGAAATAGAAGTAGAAGAGTGCCCAACGCCAAAAGTATCATATTCACTTTCAGAACGTTTAGGGAAACCACTTAATCCTTTGTATTTGCGATTAGTAGGAAAATTATCTCTTCTTCCTGTCAATATTTTGTGCCCATAAGCCTGATGACCAACGTCCCAAACTAGCTGATCATAAGGGGTATTATAGATATAATGTAATGCCACCGACAATTCCACTACGCCTAAACTAGCTGCAAAATGTCCGCCATGAACGCTTACCACATCTATGATATATTGTCTTAATTCGTCGCAAATTTGGTGTAATTGTGCTCTGCTGAGTTTTTTAAGATCTTCAGGACTATTGATATTTTTGAGTAAAGGACCGGGAACAAACTCCATGTACTAGTTATTTTAAGTAGTAAAAATACAATAACATCCGATAAAAAGGAAGGTTCATCCTTCAAGTACATTATTTTAAGCCAACCAGAAGCTGAATTTGCCTTTAATCCAATTTGTTCCTTTTCAGGCACTTAGCTATATTTAGCTTTGTAAGTCATGAGAATAAAACGTAAAGCAATACTATATTGGTGGTGTCAATTAGGCGGCTGGCTGCTCTATGGCCTAACAATGGTGTTTTTTGCCTTTGTTTTTGATAGCAAAATCAATAGCATTTTCTATCCCAAGCTATTAGTAATCATTATTTCTGGTTTATTTTTTACTCATGTTTTAAGAGAGCTAATCAAGCTGTTCAATCTATTGCCTCCTGAATTATCAAAAAAATGGGTACAGTTTACAGGGGTTCTGATGTTGATTTTGGTCCTTTTTAACCTGACAAATTCAGCAATTGCGGAATGGCTGCACTTATATAATCCTAAAACAAAGGTTTCTGTAGACAAACGATTTTTAGTGAATCTGGTATCCGATTCTCCTTTGATATTGGTTTGGGTTTCTATTTATTACCTATGGCACTATATAGAATTAGGAACTAAAACTGAATTTCAGAAAATAAAATTGGAAAGCTTGGTAAAAGAGATGGAGTTGAAAACCATTAAAAGCCATATTAATCCCCATTTTATTTTTAATGCCCTCAATAGTATTAGAGCATTGGTAGACGAAAATCCAGTAAGGGCTAGAACAGCTATTACAGAACTGAGTAATTTGTTGAGAAGCAGTATGCAGGCTGAAAAACAAGAAACAGTTCCTTTTGAAAGAGAATTGAATATTGTAAAAGATTATTTGGCTTTAGAACATATCCGTTTTGAAGATCGATTAAATGTGGAGTATGATATTGATGAAGACACTTTAGATCAACCTATACCCCCAATGATGTTGCAAACTTTAGTGGAAAACGCCATTAAACACGGTATTAGCAAATCAAAAGAAGGCGGTACCATTAAAATAATTTCTGATTTTAGACAATCTCATCACGAATTAATTGTACAGAATTCGGGAACAATTGCCGAAATTCCCGACGCAGAAGGGTTTGGTTTAAATAGTACAAGAAGTAGATTGAAATTACTATTTGGTAACAAGGCGAGCTTTACCATTGAAGCAGCTATGAATAATATAGTAGAAGCAAAAATTATTATGCCAGTACAAGGTGTGCCGGCTTAACCACAATAATACAATGAGCAGTTATGGCAATTAAGGCAATTATTATTGATGATGAACGATTGGCAAGAAATGAATTAAAAAAATTGTTGCAGGACCATGGTGATATTGAAGTGATTGATGAGGCAGCCAACGTAGACGAGGGTATAGAAAAAATTGAAACGCTGAACCCAGACTTAATTTTTTTAGACATTCAAATGCCTGGTAAAACGGGTTTCGATTTATTGGCCGAAGTAGAGAAGGCCCCTAAAGTAATATTTACTACTGCTTACGATGAATATGCCATTAAAGCTTTTGAAGTAAATGCCTTGGATTATTTATTGAAACCCATAGAGCCAAAGCGTCTATCTGATGCTATTCAAAAATTGCAAGCAGAATTATTCAAAGAAAAAATTGGCTTAAGTGGAAACAACAGAGGCCCACTTACCGAGCAAGATCAGGTTTTTGTAAAAGACGGTGAACGTTGTTGGTTTGTGAAGTTGGGTGAAATTAGATTATTTGAAAGTGTAGGTAATTATGCCAAAGTATTCTTTGGAACAAATAAGCCTTTGATATTAAAATCATTGAATGCATTAGAAGAGCGTTTGGATGATAGAATGTTTTTTAGGGCCAATAGAAAACATATTATTAACCTAAGATGGATTGAAAAAATTGAACCTTATTTTAATGGAGGATTAATCCTAGATTTAAAAGGAGGTGAAAAAATTGAAGTAAGCCGTAGACAAACGGTGAAATTTAAAGAAATGATGAGTTTATAAATTTATTGAAATATGAAAAAGTTTTTTGTTTCCTTTTGTTTGTTGGGATTGATGGTAGCTGTTAAGGCACAAGACTTACAAACGATTATTACAGATGCCGAAGTGCAAAGAGTACTTGGTACATTGGCTTCCGATGAAATGGAGGGTAGAAGAACTTTCACTAAAGGGATAGATAAGGCAGCTGCATTCATTGCTGCTGAATTTAAATCTTATGGCATACAACCTTTAAAAGGAAGTAATAGTTTTCTGCAGTCTTTTGCTATGATTAGACCAAAGTTTGTTAGTGCTTCTGGCATGCTCAATGAATCGGCTTTAGATACCAAGCAAATCATAGCTGTAACCTGTAGTAAAGAGTTACAGGTTACTGAAAAATCAGGTTATGAAGTGGCTGTTATTGCAAAAGGAGCCAATTTATTTGGAGAGGCACGCAAATACAGTGGATTAACAAAAAATATGATTGTTCTAGTTGACACTTCTTTTACTAGTAGTTTCGGAAGGTTGGCTCAGTTAAAAGGAAATATGTTTTATGCTGATAAGTCGGTTGTATTTATCTTGACTTCTGAAACTGCTATAAAGTCGGTAACCATTGATGCGAAGCACGAAATTCAAGAAATGCCTTTGGCCAATGTAGTGGGCATGATTCCTGGAAAAAAATTGCCGAATGAATACGTGATTTTTTCAGGTCATTACGACCATTTAGGAATCAATACCAGAAATATGGTGAATAATGATTCTATTTATAATGGAGCCAATGATGATGCTGCAGGAACCACAGCAATGATGTTATTGGCAAAATATTATGCTGCTGCAAAAAACAATGAACGTACTTTAATTTTCGTTGCATTTACGGCAGAAGAAGTGGGTGGATTTGGTTCTCAATATTTTTCAAAGCAGTTCAATCCTTTGGATGTAAAAGCCATGTTCAATATTGAAATGATTGGTAGTGAAAGTAAGTGGGGTAAAAACAGTGCTTTTATTACAGGATATGAGAAAACGGATATGGGTAAAATTTTGCAAGGAAATTTAGCAGGAACCAACTTTACTTTCTATCCTGATCCTTACACTAGTCAGAATTTATTTTATCGTTCAGACAATGCTACATTAGCTAGATTGGGTGTGCCCGCTCATACTATTTCAACTACTAAAATTGATGTAGACCCTTATTATCATAAAGCATCGGATGAACTAAGTACCATCGATATTCCGAATATGACTCAGATCATCCGATCTATTGCTTTAAGTGCTAGAGGAATCATCAGTGGAAAAGAGACTCCCACAAGAGTTGATGCCAGTACTTTAAGATAATTGGATATTAAAACGTATATCTTACACTAAGACCTCCATCCATATAAAAATAGTTGCCTCCAAAAAAGTCAACAAATGGTTTAATGTCCATACTAATATTGATGGGGGCTTTATTTAGTTTAAAGTCTAATCCAAGTATTCCATCAATACCTACTACGGTAGAAGCGGTATAGATCCTATTATCATTATAATAATATCTACCACCATCTTGGAAAAATCCGAGGTGGCCTCCAAAACCATAAAATATTTTTGCACTACCAGCTCCACCTAATGGTGCATGCTTTTCATAAAGACCTGTTACAACTACACTTTGTCTACCTAAACTGACTATTCCTTCTAATGCAGTTGTTTGATTAGTAAAATGCTTTAAAGTTAATCCACTGGTTAATCCTCCAAACCTTAAACCTAAGCCGGTCTTGTAAGATTGTGCATTGGTAGTAGAATATATGCTAACAGCACATAAAATAATTGCTACAATTAAAATGTTCTTTTTCATAATTTTTTTTCTAGTAATGAATGCAAGGTTGGCAATTTTAGTTGATTAGATATTATACTATTTGTCTTATTCATTACATCATTCACATGTTTATTTTTTTTCTGTGATTTTTGTAATTAACAGTATCAATTGTGTAAGTAGTTCGCTTTTTAAAATTTGAAAATTTGGGTAATTAATTTTTCAAAATATGAAAAGCACTTTTACATTTTTACCGAAAAGACTAAAGACACTCTTTAGTCCGACCATAACATTATTGATGGTCTTCTTATTATTTAGTGTGGGTTGCAAAAAAGGAGTGGAAGAAACAGGTACCATTGCACTTTGCCCTGAAGTAATAGCAACGGATCCTATTGCGGGTGCAATTAACGTACCTACTACTAAAGTAATTGCAGCAACATTTAATGTGCCAATGAATCCAGCTACTATTAATAATAGTACATTCTTATTGCAAGAGGGAACTGTTTTGGTTTCTGGTACTGTTAGTTACACTGGCAGTACGGCCAGCTTTACTCCTTCAGTACCCCTAAAAAGTAATACAGTATACACGGCAACGATTACTATGGGAGCAAAGGATAATTTAAAAAGTTCGATGATTCAAAATTACGTATGGTCCTTTAATACAGGTGCTGTTCCAACTGTTGTTTCAACTGATCCAGTCAGTAATGCTGCAAATGTTGGGCTCATAAAAATCATTTCAGCAACATTTAGTACTGCCATGAATGCAGCAACTATCAATTCTAATAGTTTTATTTTAAAGCAAGGAACTACACTTATTGCAGGCGTTGTTACTTATAGTGGAACTACTGCTACATTTACTCCTATTGCTCCTTTCTTAGAGAATACGGTTTATACTGCTACAATTGTTAAAACGTCTAAAGACTTAGCTGGCAATGCAATGATTGCGGATTATACTTGGAGTTTTGCAACAGGTACAATTCCTATTGTTGTATCAACTAGTCCAGAAGATGGAGCAACAGATGTTATGTTGAATAAAGTAATTACGGCAAGCTTTAGTAAAGTAATGAATCCTTTCACCATGAATTCAGCTACTTTCTTATTGAGTGATGGAACAACTCCAATATCAGGAGCAATTACTTATACAGGTAACACTGCCGCATTTAAACCTTCCGTTTTATTGCTCCCGAACACTTTATATACCGCTACCATAACTACAGGGGTTAGAGATTCTTCTGGAAATGCAACTGCAAGTAATTATACTTGGACATTTAGAACAGGTGTTTTATTGGATGCAATAAGACCAACAGTAATAGCTACTGATCCTACCAACGGAACTTTGAGTGTGCCAGTAAACAAAGTGCTTACGGCAACATTTAGTGAGAATATGGATTCGACTTCTATAAATAACAGCACTTTCTTGGTAAAAAATGGATCCGCAACTATTCCTGGAACAGTTACATACACAGGTCGTGTAGCAACTTTTGTTCCTACAAGTAATCTTGCTAGCGGTACTTTATATACGGCAACAATTACCATTGGTGCTAGAGACGTGGTAGGTAACACATTGGCAGTGGATTACAATTGGAATTTTACTACTATAGATATCATTAAACCAACAGTGCTTTCTACAGACCCTACTAATGGTGCAACCAATGTACTGTTAAATAAGGTGATTACTGCAACGTTTAGCGAAGACATGGATCCTAGTTCTATAAGTAATGCTAGCTTCTTAGTAAAAAATGGTTCTACAAATGTTCCTGGCACAGTTACATTCTCAGGCCGTGTAGCAACTTTTGTTCCTACTAATAATCTTGCTAACAATACTTTGTATACGGGAACAATTACGACTGCAGCTAAGGATGTGGTTGGTAATACATTGGCAACTGATTATAGTTGGACTTTTACTACTCTTCCATTAGCAGATATCATTAAACCAACAGTGCTCTCTACAGACCCTTCTAATGGTGCAACAGGCGTGCTTTTAAATAAGGTGATTACTGCAACTTTTAGTGAAAATATGGATCCTAGTTCTATTAGTAATACTAGCTTCTTAATAAAAAATGGTTCTACCCTTATTCCTGGTGCTGTTTCTTATACAGGAGTTGTAGCAACTTTTGTACCTACAAGTAATCTTGCAGAGAATACAATATACACTGGTACAATTACAACTGCAGCTAAGGATGTTGCTGGTAATACAATCGCTAGTAATTATATCTGGACATTTACTACCCTACTTCCAGTGGTAATTCCTCCAGTAATTCCTCCTACATTAATTGTGTTTGGCGTATTTGGTGGAAGCGCAGGAATTACCAATCAAGGAGTAAATACTGTGATTAATAATGGAGGTATTGGTACAACTGCCGCTTCTACTTTAATTACTGGTTTTAATGATATGATTACAGGAGACGTATATACAGAAACTCCATTAAATATCGGAAGAGTAAATGGTAGAATCCATACGGCACCACCAGCACCAGGTTCTGCAGCTTCGGCGGTTATTGCAGCACAGGGGTTAGCTGATGCTAATGCATTATACCTAAGTACAGCGCCAGCAGCTAAACCAGGTGGTATTGATCCTGGAGCAGGAGAATTAGGTGGATTAACACTTGCGCCAGGTATTTATAAGTCTGCAAGTGGGACCTTCAACATCAGTAATGGAAATCTAACACTTGATGCGCAAGGAGATCCGAATGCTGTATGGGTATTTCAAACAGCTGCAGGTTTAACTGTAGGTATTGCAGGACCCTCAGGCGCAAAATCAGTTATCATGATTAACGGCGGGCAACCTAAAAATGTTTTTTGGCATGTAGGAAGTGCAGCAACCATTAATGGAGCAGGTGGTGGAGTAATGGTAGGAACAATCATCGCTTATGCAGGTGTTACTTTTTCAACAGCAGGTAACGCAACTCAAACTGTATTAAACGGTAGAGCACTTTCCTTAAACGCATCTGTAACATTAGTGAACACAACCATTAATGTTCAATAAACTATCTAACTATTTATTTAAATATATTTTATGATACACTTCAAAAATAATCATTCAAAAACAGTCTTCTTGTTGTTTGGATTACTCATCAGCTACACCATAATATTAGCACAAACAGAAAAACGAGTACAGCCTAAGTGGTGGTTTGGATATTCTGTAGCGGCTAATATTAATCAGTACAATGGAACAACCCAAATGTTGAATGCAGCTACTACGGTACCTACTGCATTTCATAAAGGTAAAAGCGTGAGACCTTATGCTTCTTTCTTATTGGAGTATCGCCCAAATAAAGTAGTTGGGTTGATGCTAAACTTAGCTTATGATAACCGTAGTGCTCGATTTAATCAAGTAATGGCGCCTTGTAATTGCCCTGCTGATTTGTCAACCAATTTGAGTTATTTTTCTATTGAGCCTAGTTTAAGATTAGCGCCATTTTCCTCTGCATTCTATTTATTTGCTGGCCCTACTATTGGTATCAATATCAATAAAGATTTTGTTTATGTTCAAGATAAACAAATAGACCAAAGAGGAGACTTTAGTGATATCAGAAAAACAATGATATCTGCACAAGCAGGTGCTGGTATTGACATTCCATTATCTAAAAAAACCAATCCAAGTCAGGTTACGCTTTCTCCTTTTGCTTCTTTTCAAACCAATTTATTTCAAGCACCAAGAACAGTAGAAACATGGGATATGTATACCATTAGAGCTGGTCTTGCATTGAAGTTTGGAAAAATTGCTGCACCAGCAGCATTGAAACAAACGCCTTTGGCACCTGTGGAAGTAGTGAGGATAGTAACTGTGAAAGAATCTAACCTTCAATTTTCTGTTAGGGCACCTAAAATTGTGCCTGCTGAAAGACAGGTCAAAGAAATGTTTCCTTTGCGCAACTCGGTCTTTTTTAACATGGGTTCAAGTGCAATTCCTTCAAGATATATTCAACTAGATAAAACAGCTTCAGTTGATTTTAAAGAATCGGCTTTACAAGAGCAACAGCCAAGTAATTTGAATAATGGAAGGTCTGCACGACAACTAAATGTGTATTACAATATTTTAAACATTATGGGCGATAGAATGCGAAATAATCCCAATACTTCTATTGTATTAACCGGTGCAGCCGATAAAGATCCTGCAGAAGGTAGATTGATGGCAGAGAATATTAAGCAGTATTTAGTAAACAATTATGATATTGCTTCATCAAGAATTACAACTGAAGGAAGAGATAAACCGGTTATTCCTTCTGAGCAACCTGGAGGAACCAAAGAATTAGATCTATTAAGGGAAGGGGATAGAAGAGTAGATATTACCAGTAATTCTTCGGAAATGCTGTTAGAAGTAGGTGGTGCTAGATCATCTTTTCTAAAGCCTGTTCAAATTAAATCTTATCAGGAAGACCCATTAGATACTTATGTGATATTTACAAATAAGGGCGCTACAACGTTATTGAATTCTTGGACAGTAGAATTAAAGGATGAAGCGGGTGTAGTACAAAATTATGGTCCTTATTATTTAGACCAGGGTTCTGTTCCTGGAAAAACAATTCTTGGAAACAATGCCTCTAAAAATTATCAAGTAACCATGTTTGGAACTACTAAAGCAGGTGAAGTAATCAAAAGAGAGAGTTCTGTTAGTGTAGCTAAGTCTGAAAGTTTAAAACAAGAAGGATTACGTTACAGCATATTATTTGATTTTGATAAATCAGATGCAATAGCAGCATATGAAAAGTTTCTTACTGAAGTAGTAGCACCTTTAATTCCCGATAATGGGACTGCTATTATTCACGGCCATACAGATATCATTGGTGACGAAAAATACAATCACCAATTGTCTCATAATAGAGCTGAAACAACTAAAATAATATTGGAGCGTGCCACCAATCGTTTGGGTAAACGCGATGTTAAATTTGAAGTGTATGGCTTTGGTGCAGAAGTTGCCAATGCACCATTTGAAAATAAATATCCAGAAGAGCGATTTTATAATAGGACAGTGATCATAGATATTATCCCAACTAATTAAAGATTGTTTAGTACAGTTTGTTGATTGAGGTACCCTTGTTACATTTGTAGCAAGGGTTTTTTATTTAGCTTCTCTTAATTAGTTTAATCAATTCATACCAAAGAACAGATATACTTCCTGCTGCAAAGCAAATGGATAATTCACTAATGCTAATTGAATTGAAATCAAAAAAATCTGCAAAGGGGGTTATGTAAATGAGCGAGAGTAATAATAATAGGGTGATTATAATCATCCATAATACAAGATTGTTTTTATATCGGATGGTAGTAAATATTGAAAAATAGAAGGATCTATTCTCTAATGTTAAAAAAATATTGGAAAATACTAAACTGCAAAATACCATGGTTCTAGTGGTATTTAAATCGAAACCATTACTAACAGCATATTGGTAAGTATATAAAGTACCCAAGGTAATTGCTAATCCTTGCACAATACTAGTTGCAAGTTCTTTCCAGTTAAAAAAGGTACTGGTAAACGGTCTTGGCAACTGCGTCATCGAATTTTTTTCGATGGGTTCATTTTCATAAATGATGGAGCAGGTTGGCCCCATAATTAATTCAAGAAAAATGACGTGTACGGGGGTGAAAATATTCGGATAAATCCAGCCTAAAGCAAGGGGAATAAATACAGTAAGTACAATTGGAATATGAATAGAAATAATATATTGAATCGCTTTTTTTAAGTTGGTATATATTTTTCTACCCATTGCAACGGCATCTACCATTTTAGCAAGGTCGTCGTCAATTAAAATAAGGGATGCTGCCTGCTTCGCTATCTCTGTTCCTTTTTTACCCATTGCAATTCCTATATGAGCTGCTTTTAATGCAGGCCCATCGTTCACTCCGTCGCCAGTCATGGCAACAATTTCATTATTACTTTTCAGCGCATTGATGATTTTAAGTTTGGCTTCAGGGAACATACGTGTGAATATAGCTGTGTCTGCAACCCTTTCTTTTAAATCTTGATCAGAAAGCGACATTAATTCTTCCCCACTAATTTGTTTTTCTGCCCCCCTGAATCCAATTTTATTAGCAACAGTAGTGGTGGTAGCTGCATTGTCTCCAGTAATTATTTTAACCTTTATACCTGCTTGATAAAACTGCGTTAAGACATTCTTCATGTTTTCTTTTGGCGGGTCATAAAATGCAACAACCCCCAATAAATTGAAAATAAAATCTTGTTGTTTTGACGGGAAATTAGTTCCAGAAAATAATGCTTCGCCAACAGCTAATACCCTAAATCCTGCTGCAGTAAAATCGTTAATGGCATTTTGTGTAGCTAATCTTGTTTCGCTATTTGCATTGGAACAAGAAAGAATTGCTTCTGGAGCACCTTTTGCAGCAATTATTCTTTGACCTTTTTCATTTTCAAAAATATGCGTCATCATTAGAGGTCTTCCTTCTAAAGGATATTCATGTACCATTTTATAAAGAGGGCGTTCATCAACTAAATGATGTTCTTTATATAACTGATGCAGGGCCACTTCCATAGGGTCAAAAGGAATTGGTTCACTTGCCCACATTGCAACATTGACTAATGACTCATTCTCTTTTTGATATTTATTTATTTCTCCAGGAGTAAATGTTTTTTGTATTGTGGCATTGTAAATTGCTCCAATACTCATCTTATTCTCTGTAAGGGTACCTGTTTTATCTGTACAGATTACGGTAGCACTTCCAAGTGTTTCAACAGTCTTCATTTGTTTTACCACAATCCCCATTTTCATTAATCGCCATGCGCCCAATGCCATAAACGTAGTAAAAGCAACAGGGATTTCTTCTGGTAAAATACTCATTGCAAGCGTTAGTGCTTGAAGCAAGCTGTTCAGTAAATTATTAGACTGTCTGAAGTTGATAAACCATACTACCAGAAAAACTATTGTCCCAATAATTGCCATGTTTTGAACAAATCGATTGATTTGTTTTTCTAAGGGTGTTTTTTCTTCTTCAATGGATTCTAAACTTTTTCCAATTTTACCCAACTTAGAGTCGTTGCCTATTGCAGTAATTTCTGCAACTGCTAAGCCTGCTACTACGTAAGTACCTCTATAAATTTTGTTATCGCTGCTGTTTGCTGTTTTACTTACTGAAAATGTTTCACCCGTTAATATAGATTCGTTTACAGAGAAATCATTGGATTGAACAATGGTGCCATCTGCAGAAACTGCACTTCCCTCTTCAACCAGTAGATAATCTCCTATCACTAACTCATCTACATGAATAGAAACAATTTCATGATTTCGAATAACTTTACAAAATGGCTGTGTGAAATCCTTTAATTTGTCGAGTGCTTGCCTACTTCTAGCATCTTGGAATAGCGAAATAGTGGCAACCAATATAATGGCAACTGCTAAAAAAGAACCATCTCCAATATTACCCGTAATAAAATAAATTGCTGCCGCAACAAGCAATAAAATAACCATTGGTTCTTTAAAAATGCTTTTAAGCGCTTCTATAAATCCACTAGTTTTCTTAAAAGTTAATTGGTTATTGCCAAACTGATTTCTTGCGTTTAGGACTTCTTGATCAGAAAGTCCTTTTATATTAAATGGTGCTTGAGACATATTATGGCTATTCATTCAAATATAATTCATCTGACATGAATTATACTTGATCGAATATGAATGATTTTATCACAAATACTTACATTGGGCTCTTTCCTCTTATTACTCTTAGCAAAATTGCTATGATGGCAATTACTAATAAAACATGGATGATTCCTCCGGTATGATATCCGAAATAACCAATAGCCCAAAGTATAATTAAAATAACAGCAACAGTGTACAATAGATTACTCATAATTTAAATTTTAAAAGTTGGGAAAATCATATTTCTCTATAGCTAGTCTAGCCATTAAATAACTAACGGTAGATTCTGCTCCTTGATTTAAGTTTACATAACTATCTTCTAATCCATCGTAGCAGTCTCCTGTACAGGGGTTATAAACGATTTCATTTAGGTGATTTCTTCCCTGAAACCAATCAAAAGCTATTTTGATTTTTTGTTTATAAAATGGAGACTTGAATGCTTTGTAAAAACTAATTAAAGAAAGAATGGTATAAGCAACATCAATAGGTTGTTCGCCTCCCACTAAGTTACTGACATTAGAGGTAGTAATGTTATGCCAGTTTTTATTTGATACAACATGAATGCCTGTTGGATCAAAAGTTTGACTGATTAAAAAATGGAAACTGTCTTTTGCCGTTTTTTTGTATAATTCATTTCCTGTTGCTTCCCAAGCATACAACATTGCTTCGGGTAAAAGGCTATTTGCGTAAGTTAAATAAGATTCATACCATTCCCATTTAGGTTTTGATTCGTGCAAGTACATCTGATAAACTCTATTGGCTAAAATATTAATCGTATCATACGCTTGTTTGTCAAAATCATTTTTTATACTATAGCTTAATCCTTTAATTATAAATGCCATTGCTCGGGTAGAGTGAATAGAATGTAAATGGGATATTGATTTGTTTAATATAGTTTTTGCTTTTTCAATAATATTTCTAGGGAGTATTTTTTCTAATCCAATGATATAGCCAATTGCCCATATAGCTCTTCCGTTAGCGTCTTCTAAATTGCAGTTTAGATTATCATTTGTAAATTCCTGTTCCAGGTTTACGTAATTTAAAAAACTTCCATTCTCTTGTTGACAAAACAGTATAAAGTCTAAGTAAATTTCGAGAATGTTTAAATATTCAAATTGTCGAGTATTTTCAAAAATCATTCCTGCTGCAATAAGTGCTCTTGCATTATCGTCTATGGTATATCCCGAAGATAAATCTGGTTTGTTCAAAATGGAAAACTGAATAATACCAAATTTAGTCGTGAGCTTTTTTAAATGGCTCAAATTAATCGGTGGTATGCTAAAGTTTAAATGGAGTGGAGTGGAGATTGTTTTGTTAAATATAGCAGCATGCTTTAGTGCACTATTTTCCCAAGCTGTTGATGCAAGTTTGTGAATCCCATTTAAGCTAAATTCTTCTCTTTTTTGATGATTTTCTAGTAAGGTTAAAATAGCGCTTGAAAGTTGCTGGCTATTATTGAATTCTACAATAATTCCAGTGTTGTTGGCCAATACTTCTAGCGCATGTGGAATAGCAGTTGCGATAATAGGACATCCGCTGCTAATTGCATAAGAAAAAGTTCCACTAACTGCCTGATTCGGATTATTTGAAGTAAACAAGTATATATCTGTTAACTGAAGATGGTCTAATAATTCAGGCAATTCTAAAAATCGATTGATGAATAAAACGTGATCTTCTAAATGAAGAAACTTTATTTTTTCTTTGAGTGATTCCCTATATATTTCTCCTTCATTCTTCACTACTTCAGGGTGTGTAATGCCGATTATTAAAAATAAAACGGTTGGTTCTTTTTTTATAATTTGAACCAAAGCATCTAAAGTAGTTTCAATACTTTTTCCTGAGTTGAGTAATCCAAAAGTGGATAGTATTTTTCTACCTAAAAAGCCATATTTTCTTTTCAGTACTATTTTGTCGGTATATTTAACTAAGTGAGTGCCATGACTAATTATATTAATTTTTGCTGACTCAATATTGTATTCCTCTATTAAAATAGTAGCAGCATGCTTGGTCATCACAATCGTCTTGATTGCTTTTGCCAACATTAATTGCATGTATACTTTTTGTGTTTCATTGGGCTTTCCCAAAACAGTATGTAAGGCAATAATGATTGGTTTGTTAACTGATGATAGAAAACTTTGAAAAGCTTGATCATTCCCGTGATAAAATCCAAATTCGTGCTGCACAAGAATTAGCTGTATTTGCTCATTGCTGTTTAACTGATTTGCTAATTCAATATAATTTTCTTGGTTATTGGTGTTTAGTTTATACTTTACTTCCTTAGCATATGAATAATGAGCGTTTTTTTGCTCTATTGCGCATATTTGGATTGTAAATGATTGATCAAACTTTTTATTTAATGAATTGAATAAATCGTTAGCATATGTGGCAATTCCACATTCTCTGGGAGGATAAGAAGTAATCATTACCAATATGGGTAAAGCTGTTTTTGGAGCACCCTCAACCGCTTTTTGAAGTGTATAAGTGTTGGGTGTTTTATAATTGATTAATGCTTCCATATTATTGTTTATATGTAAGTATTTTATTCGTTAATTCGTTTAAACTAATTGAAGCACACCCAATTCTTTCATCGGCAGCACCATAGTATATGTATAGAATACCGTCTTCTACAATAGTCCCAGATGGGAAGCAAACATTATTTACTGTACCCTTTTTTTCCCAAACTTCCTGGGGTTGAAATAAGGGATAAGGGAGTCTGGCAATTTCTTTGTTTGGATTTTCTAATTCAAATAGGGCGGCACAAGATGAATAAATATATCCTTCAATTTCATCATGAACGCCGTGATAGATTATCAGCCAACCGGCTGGTGTTTTGATGGGAGGACACCCACCCCCCACATAGCTAATTTCATGCGTATGTTTAGGACTAATCATGATGCAATCTTGAAAATGCATAAAGTATTCAATCCAAAATGGTTTTGTTAAATCTGATAATTCTTTTACTCGCGTAATTAAAATATCAGGTTTAATTCGATGCATGAAATAGAAGTATCCATTTATTTTTTCAGGAAAAAAAATAAGGTTCTTGTCCCAGAGTAAAAAGTTGGTGTCTAATTGACCATGACTTTTCCAATGTTCATTATATCGTAGGTATTTTTCATTGATATCTTTTTTAGCTTCGGCTAGTTCACTAAATCTCGGATAGCTTAATCTAGGTACAATGATTCCTTTTTTATGAAACAATTTTAGATCCGTTGAAACAGCCAATGCTCCAAGGGCATTGATGCCATCATATGCGGTATATGTTAGCATGAATGAATCTTCAATTTTAACTATTCTGGGATCTTCCATTCCTACTTTTTCATAGGCTAATTCTGGAATAAGAATTGGCTCATCCATTCTAAAGCCCACTTCTGTTGGATGATTTAAAATGCAATACCCAATGGTTGACCTATTGCCAGTACTTACAGCGCGATAAAACATATGAATGATGCCATCGTGCATAATAACTGCGGGATTCAACACTCCATCACATTCAAATTCATTCACTCTTTTACCAATGATGATTCCGTGTTTGATAACAGTAATCATACTTGGTCGTATCCGCTTTTAATGATAGTCTGAATAAGCTTGAATCGTCCATTAGGAATGATGGTATTTGCTGAGTGAGCCGGGATAACTATTGCGTCACCTGTTTTGAGTAGCTGATGTTTGCCATCAATGATGATTTCTGCTTCCCCGTCAATTAATTGAATAAATGTATCGAATGGGGTTTTTTTCTCTGTTAGGCCTTCTCCGCTATCAAAGGACATTACACTTATATTGCCGGTTGATTTACGTAGAATTGTTTTTATCACCACTGAGTTAGGTATGTATTCAATTATTTCAACTGTTATATAGACTTTTGATTTTTCTACTTCACTATTTTCTTTTTCACTTGATTTCGGTAGCATGCTATATGGTTTTTGTAAAGTTTCAATTTTAAACTTTCTTTTTTATTACAGTATTGAATAAATAAATTGTATGTTTTACAGATTTTCTAAACTATCTCTCTTTTTGTTGGCCATTGATTTAAAAAAGGAAGGTGTTAATCCGGTTATTTTTTTAAATTGATTGGATAAATGCGCAACACTACTGTAGTGTAATTTCCAAGCAATTTCTGTTAGGTTCAGTTCGTTGTATATAATTAGCTCTTTTACTCTTTCAATTTTATGTAAGATGATAAATTGTTCTATGGTACTTCCCTGTGTTTCTGAGAAAAGATTAGATAAGTAAGTATAATTATACGCAAGTTTTTCACTTAAATAAGTTGAAAAATTTACTTCTGGTTCATCTTCGCTATAGTGAATCATCTCTATAATAACCCCCTTAATTTGGCTAATAATAACCGCTTTTTTATCGTCTATTAATTCAAGACCATATTTGAGTAAAACTTTTCTAAAGTTTTCTACTTTTTCTTGATTTATAGGATGGGACATTAATACTTCCCCTAAGTCGATTCTTTGGTATGGGATGTCTAGATTTTGTAGTATTTCTTTAACTATTAGCTTACACCGTAAGCTGACCATATATTTTATGTATACTTTCATGATGGGGCGCAACGTTTGTGCGCCGTATTAAATATTGTTGTAATAATGTAAGTGCAGAGAAAGTGGGTAGAATCCTGAGGTTCTTGTTAGAACAAGGTAAAGGATAGAATCCGGTGGAACTGGATATATGTAAGGTAGTCAATTTATCTGGTATTACATTTTTTTGATTTGATTTGTTACTATTGTTAACTTTAGGAATATGTATTTTAGTGTTTTGCCTAAGCAGCCTCACCCATTGCTATCCTATTTAAGGGTTGGAAGGCTCTTGTATTATTCTTTAGCCATTTTCATACTTGAGTCTTGGTTTTATTGGGTAAAGTTGAATGAAGCCTATACCTATTACTCCAACTGGGTTATTTTTTTCTGGGCATGGAGTTTTATGTTTTCATTTATACATATTTTCTTAGTACTGGCAGACGGATGGAGCAGGTATCAGAATTACAAGCGCGCAAAAGATCAGTTTTTCATGCATGGCTTTAATCGTAGAATTGTAGATACCTATATAGGATCTAAATGTCAACGAATGGCAGCTTTAGAAGCTGCAAAAGAACTAGGTATTGGCGAAGAAGTAAAAGCGTATTATCTAGCAAAAGGAGTAAAATGGTACCATTATGTTCCTTACTTTATGATTAAGGACCCTTGGTTTGGGTTTAAAAAAAATTTTTGGTCTCGTACCTTTCTTGAAGGCAATTATAAACCTAAATTCAAATATTCTGATTACCAACAACTAGTTTTACAAGCATGATTATTTCAGGAACCAATCTAAGTAAAGAATACGGCAAAAGAAAAGTTCTAGATAATGTGAGTATCGGTTGTGCTGCTGGAGAGATTTGTGGTTTATTAGGAGCTAATGGCGCAGGTAAAACTACTTTATTTAAAATTTTATTTGGCTTAATTACACCCGATACTGGTGAAGTTGTATTACCCAAACATTCAGTTAAACCAATTGGCGGAATCATTGAAAAACCAGCATTATATGAGTACTTGAATGCCCAAGATAATATTCACTTATTTGCCAGTATTCAAGGACTGCAATTAACCAAACAAGAAATAGCAGCACATTTGATTAAGGTAGGATTGCCAACAGATAGAACCGATAAAGTAGAAAACTTTTCGATGGGGATGAAACAAAGACTAGGAATAGCCATTGCACTATTGAATAACCCAGCATGCCTAGTATTAGATGAACCATTTACCGGATTAGATCCTTTGGGAGTTAGTTCTTTAAGGAGGTTGATTGCCGATTTAGCAGAAAAAGAAAAGTTAGCAATCATTCTTTCTTCGCATATTATAGAGGAATTGAGTAAGCTTTGCCATACTTTGTTTGTGTTGAAAGAGGGCAAATTGGTGAATGCAGGACCAGCTCAACAATTGATAGCAGATAATACCTATGTATATAATATTTGTGCAGACAATATTCGAAAAGCAGGATGTTTAAAGAACTATGCGGTAGAATATAAAGGGAATTGTGCAATAGTTACCATTTCAGCTGCAGAAGTGCCTTCTTTAATTCAATTATTAGCGGAAGAACACATTTATATCACTTCTTGTACTCCTGAATTGAGTATGGAAAAACTATTTGAAACCAATCGTTAATGCAATACTTATTAAAGGCAGAAATATATAAACTTTTTAAGCAAAGTAAAACTTACTATGCTTTGGGGGCACTCTTTTCTATTGAGCTTTTGATTTTATTTAGTGCTTATTTTCAAGGTACCACCATTATTGATTTGCTCCTAGAGAACTTGAAACAAAGATTTTATTTTGAAGGAACTTTATTGAATGGAAACTTATTAATTTATTTAATTCTCAACACCCTTTGGTTTCATTTGCCTTTAATACTTATGATAGTGGTATCAGGAACTTTAACATCAGAATACAAAGATAGAACGTTACAGACCATTATGCTTCAACCTGTAAGCAAATGGAAATATATTTTAAGTAAATACTTAGTAGCAATAGGTTTTACGCTGATAGTTGTTGGATTATTGGCTGCTAGTTCATTTGGTTTGTCCTATGCTTTTTTTGGAAAAGGAGACTTGGTGGTATATTTGAATGGCTTGAATTTTTTTGATGCAACTGATGCTATTAAACGCTTACAGTGGTCATTTTTATCTGGCGCTTTATCGATGGTATTTTTTTCAGTTGCAAGTTTAACCATAGCAATTCTATTTAAAGAAGCTACAAAAACATGGATTGTATCTGCCTTTTTTCTAATCCTTTCGAATATCTTATTGAAAGTTGATTTTGGCGACAATTGGTTTAATCAACTGTTTTTTGCCAAACTGAATGATACCTGGCAGTACTTCTTTTATTATACCATTAATTGGCAGCAAGTCATTTTTAATAGTGTTCTAAGCTTTGCTTATTGCATGCTTTTTATGGGGGCAGGTATATATTGGTTTCACAAAAAAGATATAGGGTAATGAAAAGGGCAGCAATTCTATTTATTTTTCAAATTTTGTGGATGGGTTTATCTGCACAGGAGATTGATGCAGATTTATTGAAAGTGAAAAGTAGGCTTGATTCCATCATATCGTTTAGCACCCAATTAAAATTGGAAGTAGATATTTCATTTATTAATATGCCTGTTAAGAAAGCACAGATGTATTATGCTAAGGGTAAAAAAGTGAAATTTTCATCTGATGACTTTGTGATGTTACCAAAGCGTGGATTAGACTTTTCACTGAACAGCTTATTGGAATATTCTTTTATAACAGTTGATAGGGGATTGGAGCAACGAGGCACCAAGATGTATAAGGCAATTAATATCATTCCTACTGATAAAAGGGCTGATTTTTCTATTGCCACCATATTAATTGACACCAAACTAAGAAGAGTGATGGAGTCCGAAATTAATACGAAGAAAGATGGATCTTACCTATTGAGTTTTCAATACAATACTGATGCAAAAGTCTTGCCAGATAAAGTAACGGTAAATTTTGAGATTGAAAAAATTCGTATCCCCATTAATTTTATGGGAAAAGATACAGAGCTCGATCGTAAAAAAATGAAATCAGCAGGAACCAAAACCGGTGCTATTTATTTAACCATGAGTAATTACCAAATTAAATCTCTTTTATAATATTGATATTTGTAAATGGATTGCTTTAGTTCTGACGAAAAATTTAATCAGCTTTACTCCACTGAAATTTCGGCATTGGCTAGCAGGCATTGGACGCCATTAAGTGTTGCTAAAGAAGCTGCTGCTTTCTTAGCAGTTGGTGTAAATGCCCGAATTTTAGATATTGGCAGTGGTGTTGGTAAGTTTTGTATGATTGGGGCTCAATTTCATCCCAGTGCCATTTTTACAGGGATAGAACAGCGGGAACCACTTACCCAAATTGCCCAACTAGTGTCGGATAAATTATCACTAACAAATACCCAATTCTTAACAGGTAATTTTACTGATATTGATTTTACCCAATACCAACATTTCTATTTTTATAATGCTTTTTATGAAAATCTAATAGACAATGATGCTATTGATCAAACAGTTGTTCAGCGTCCTGAATTGTTCAATTTGTATAATAGAAAATTATACAAGCAACTCAATAAATTACCAGCAGGAACCAGAATTGCTACGTTTCACAGTTCAGAAAATGAAATGCCTTGTACCTACCAAGTGGTAGGAGTAGGTAGTAATGAAGAGTTGAAATTCTGGATTAAGCTGTAAAAGGAATTTAAGGAGTGATGTTTTTCTTTTCTCCTTTATTTACACCATTCATGAAATGAATTAATCCTTTAAAATAAGTTTCTTGGTCATCATACATACTCATATGCCCTCCATTAGCACAATATAAGTAAGTACCGTTTTCTACTGCTCCTGCCATCCATTTCATATGAGCAGGATCCATGGTGTCATGTTCTGCGCCTACCACTAATGTGGGCACACTAATTTTATTAAGTTGATTTTTTACGGACCAAGTTGTTAATTTTCCAGATATACCAAACTCGCTAGGACCTTGCATGGTAACATAAAGTCCTTGATTCATTTTTGCAAAAGAACGATTTACAGGTTCTGGCCAATCGCTTAATGGCATTCTTAAAATATGCTTGGTATAAAAATGATTGTAAAGCAAGTCCATATACTTAGAATTGCCGAAATCTTTCTTTGCTTCTAAACCTCTAATGGTGTCTAAAATTTTGGGATCCATTTTTTTTGCTAAAACCTCATCAGCGTATTTTCCATACTCAATGGCGTCACTCATCATATTAGAGATGATTACCCCTTTTAAGTTTTGCTGGTATTTCAGTGCATATTCCATTGCCAAAATTCCTCCCCAAGAATGGCCTAATAAGTAAAAATTTTCTTGGTTTAAGTTGAGTGCTTTTCTAACCTGCTCAACTTCATCCACATATCTCGCTAAATCAAATAGACTCGTATCTTTTGGATCCTGTGAATTACCGCAAGCCAATTGATCATAGTATATGATTTCAATCCCTTCCGCTGGCATGAAATTTTCGAAGCATTCAAAATATTCATGTGTGGCGCCAGGACCACCATTCAATAGTAATAATTTCATGGTAGGGTTATTCCCAATTCTTTTTGTCCAAACATTAAACGTTCCACTTTTAGTTGAAATTGGAATCATTTGAACTCCACCATTTTGTACAGAATTTGAAGTAGGTTTAAAATATTCTTTATTTACAGTTGTTTCATTGTTGAACCTTATACAACCAAACAGTGTAGTCAAGCAGAAGAACACCAATGTTACATTGAACTTATTCATTGTGTATGATTTAATTTTTGGTTCCTAAATTTAAAAAGAAATATCTTTTAATTGGATTAATTGTTGGTACAAATTACGTGTAATAGGACCAGGCATTCCATCACCTATAGCATTGCCATTGATTGCAGTTACAGGTAAAATATTTTTAGTTGAACTACTGATAAAAGCTTCTTTGGCTGAAGCCAGCATTTCCAAAGAGATATTGGCTTCTTTGATAGTATAACCTTTTAGATTGAGTACGTGTTTTCGAGTTACACCATGAAGAATATTATCTTTTGGCGTAAGTACTTCCCCGTTTGCAGTTACCATAAAAAAATTAGCCCTAGGGCACTCGGTAACTAAACCGTTAAAAAAATACAATACATCATCCGCTCCTGCAGACTTAATAGTAGGTTGTAAGTAAATGGCTTTTAAATAGTCGATGGTTTTGATAAAGGGTAACTGTCGTTGGTGTTCGTAAGAAATTAGTTTCAGTCCTTTTTCAAATACCTGATTTTGGTAATTAAAGTGGGATTGGCTAATGATTAAATTGGGATTCCCAATAGAATAGCCATCAGGTGAGTCCCCTCCAGTAAGCGTAATACGAATGCCTGAATTGGGTAAGTTATTTTTTTGCATTAATTGATCTATTGCATCAATAAGCGCAGACTGATTTAACAGAACTGGTAAGTGCATGGATAATGCGGAAGAATAGAATCGACGGATATGGTCTTCTAAAAAAATGGGTTTGCTATTAACCGTAACCAAAAAATCAAAAATGCCATAGCCTCTTTGAATGGCTAAATCGGATGCGGATATGCACAAACTATTTGCTTGCATTATTTCTCCATTCACGCTAATATACCGTTCATTCATTTTTTCTCTTTTATAAATAATGGCAATAATTGTTGAACGGGTAGGGCAGCAACTTTGTTTCCGTTGAAGCCTTTTGTGTCAACTGCAGCAAAAAGCGAATTAATAATGGCTTCTTCTGTTGCTTCAATGGTTGCCATAAATAGCGGCGAGTTTGAATCATTGGGTAAAATCAAGGTTGATTTAGGCTCATTATTTGTTTGGTGTAAAACCCTGTTTTGTTCAAATGTTGAAAAAGCAATTACATAATCACCACTTCCATTGGAAGCAATCCCACCTGTTCTCCCTAAACCCAACATGGCTCTTTTGGCTAATCTCATTAGGTTGCGATGATCTAAGGGGGCATCAGTTGCTACAACTATCATACATGATCCATCTACATTATTTAAAAGCTCGTTGCTGAAACTAAATTTTTGTAAGAATTCGCCAACAGCAATTCCATCAATGGTTAATACACCCCCAAAATTTGATTGAACCAATACGCCAACAGTATATCCTCCTAAGCTGCTAGGTAATTTTCTAGATGCACTTCCAATACCGCCTTTAAAGCCAAAACAAACCGTACCTGTGCCAGCACCCACAGCACCTTCTATTACTTGTGCTGAAGTAGCATTTTTAATTGCTTCTAATACATTTTGTTCGCTTACATGCCTGCCTCTGATATCATTTAAGAATCCATCATTGGTTTCCCCTACAACTGCATTGACAGAACTTATTTTTTCATTTCCTGCCTTGTCAAGTGTATGACTGATCAATCCATTCATCGCTGCAGAAACACTTAAAGTGTTGGTGAGTGCTATAGGCGTTTCTATATTTCCTAATTCATTTATTTGAGTACTTCCTGCAAGCTTTCCAAACCCGTTTCCAGTGTACACAGCAGCAGGAACTTTTTGCTGAAAAATATTTCCTTGATGGGGAATAATAACAGTTACCCCTGTATTAACAGTATCTCCTTTTTTGATGGTACTATGTCCTACAGTAACTCCATTTACATCGGTAATACTATTTAACAATCCTGGTTTTAAAACACCAATATGTATACCAAAATCACGAGCTCTCTTTGTGCTTTGTGCCTGTGTGGAAATATGCAATATGCAGGTTATGCATAAACCCAATCCTAATTGTACCAATGACATAATGGGCATTATTTCTTTGGATAAATCAAAGTGGGGATTTTTGTAGAAAAAGTCAGTTCTGCGGCTTTGCTAGGCAAAAATAGTTGCTCGAAGAATCCCTTTTTCTGTCTCGTAAATAAAATAATCAAATCGGGATGTTGCTTCCCAATATATTTTGTTAAGCGTTCTACTAATGAATATTCAATATTGGTTTCTAATATATTTGCTTTAATTCCACTAAAGGCAGGTTTGGCAAAAATTTTGCTTTTTTTAATCGTTTCAGGATGATTAGTACCCATGCGTGCATAGTGTATAGCCTCTGTTTGAGATTTAAGTAAGTCATTCAATTTAGAAACCTTATTGAGTTCAGTACTTAAATTCTCAAAATCTGAAACGTAAGTAATTTTTTTGATGGCTTTAGTTTTATACTTAGAAGGAATTGCCATTACTGGAACAGTGGAATGGTTTACTAAATAAGAAGTGTGTGTGCCCATTAATTTTCTTAAAACGCCCGCGCCATTGGTAGCTATACAAATGAATTGGCATTTACTTTTTGCCGCATATTCAATGATTGCTTTTTCAGTTCCTTGGGTAAATTCAATGATATATTTACAACCTATTAAGGCTGCTTTATTTGGACCTATAGTAGATTTTACAAATTTTTCTAGGTCTTTGGTTAATCTGATTTTTTCCTCTGTTGCATATTTTTTGTAAAAAGATAAATTCCAAGAAGCAGGTTGCATCATTTCAACAGCAGAATAAAAAATCAACTCTGCACCTTTCATTTGTTTAGAAAAGTTTGCAGCATATTGGATAGCTGCTTTAGAGTTCATGGAGAAGTCGGTGGTTACTAAAATTTTCATGATGTAATTTATTTATTTATTTGCTCTACTGTTTGAATAAAGTCTTTTATCAATTGAATATTTTTTTCTTTGTTGTCGTGCATGGTTCCATGACCTGCTCCTTCAATAATTCCAAATTGGCTATTTTTAACTAAACTACTAAAATAACGAACAGTTTCCGGCCTCGCTTCATCATATTCTCCCGTAATAAAAAGGGAAGGTACTTTGATGTTTTTTAATTTTTTAACTCGATCATATTTAATTAGTGTTCCAGTAGCGGTGAATTCAGTAGGTCCCCACATATAATTATAAATAAAGCCATTGCTAGAAGCCATAATGGTATCTAATTTACTGGTAAGCCTACTATTTCTAACACCAAAATTTTTTGCGTAAACGGTATTTGCATTTATATATGCAGCACTATTAAAGTCTCCTGTTTTTTCCCCGTTGGCTATGGCAACTTGAATGCTATCAGGTAGGGTTTTAATTAAAATGTCTGCATCTTTTTTCCAAAGTTTAGTACTAAAGTAAGGGCTGTTGAATATAATACCTTTTACTCCTTTGGGGTTTTGTAAGTAATACTCTAATGCCAAAGCAGTTCCCCATGAATGGCCATGTAAATAAAATGATTCAAGCTTTAGCTTGGTTACTATTGATTTAACTTGTTCAATAAAAAAAGGGATGGTCAATAATCTAGTATCGGTATGATAATCCGATCTTCCACTACCCAATTGATCAAATAAGATAATGGGTCGATCATTACCAATAGATTCAAATTGATAAAAAGACCTGCTTGTTCCTCCAGGACCTCCGTGCAGCATAAGAATAGGAGTGCCCTTTCCTTTGCCAATCACTCTATACCAAATTTGACCCCCATGAACATTTGTTTTTCCTTCACCTTCTTTTAATTGCGCAAATGAAATAATAGAAAAGGAGAGAAGTACTAAAATCGATAAAAGTATTTTTTTAGACATTGGTTTTAATTAAGTCTATTAGCTCTTCTTTTAAAGGTACACTATTTTAAAAAATATTCAGCAGCAATAGACTAATCGCTGCAACCAACATTAAAACCAACGCTATGCCTCCTAAAATATTAGACCAAATACCATTGCAAAAAGTTCCCATCACTTTTTTATTATTGGCAATATGAAGAATAATGCCAATTAATACAGGTGCAGTTAATCCGTACAAAATAGCTGAGTATATTAAGGCGTTTATAGGAGAAATACCAATGTAGTTGATGGTAAGTCCTAATAAAAGGGAGATTATGATAATTGTATAGAATGCTTTTGCTTCATGAAACTTTTTATCTAGGCCATTTTCCCAAGAAAAAATTTCAGTAATCATATAAGATAAAGCCCCGCTTAATACGGGTATAGCTAAGAAACCTGTGCCTATGATACCTACTGCAAAAAGTATATACGCGGCATCGCCTACTAATGGTTGTAAAGCTTGCGCAGCTTCCTCAACGGTATTGATTTGATGTATGCCAGCATTAAATAACACAGTCCCTGTGGTTAGAATAATAAAGTACATAACTATATTCGAAAACAACATTCCAGTGTCGATATCTTGGCGCATTGCTGCAATGATTTTTTTATCGACTACCAATTTCTTTTTTCTATGCTTTAAGTCTTCTACCGACATAGTAGCCTGCCAGAAAAAAAGATAAGGAGAAATGGTCGTTCCTAAAATGGCTACCAATGTTGCCAAGTATTCTTTCGTAAAATGAATTTTTGGAAAAAATGTATTTGATAAAATTGCTTTAACATCTTGTTTGTAAAAAAAAGGTACAAAGATGTACACCAATAATACCAAGCATAAGTATTTTAATACGGAAGCAATTTTTTCGTAGGGTAAATAAATAATTAAAATCAGTAAAATAACCGTGAAACAAACACTGAAATAATTAGCATCTATTGAGGGGAATAGAAGCGTGCCCACTGCACCCATTCCAGCTATATTAGCTCCAATATTTAATACAATAGCAGGAAAGCTAAACAAGATCATGATATACAGAACTGGTCTTGGGTAATAGGTTTTCAAAGTGCCAGAAAGCCCTTGTTTAGTAACTAATCCAATTCTTCCGCACATTTCTTGTACAGCTGCCATCAATGGGAAAGTAATAAATGCAGTCCACAAAGTGGTAAGCCCAAATTGTGCCCCAGCTTGCGAATAGGTTGCAATGCCAGATGGGTCGTCGTCACTAGAGCCAGTAACTAATCCTGGTCCTAATTTTTTCCAAAATCCCTTTATTGAGAATTTATTTTTCTTCATTCTACTATTGTTCTAAAAGTGAGATTCACTCTTAGCTCTTTTATTTTTTTACTTGCAGGAAGTTGGTGTACCCAATGCGTTTGTGTAGCTCCTTTCATGACCAACAAACTTCCAGATTGTAAAAAAATCGCTCTTTTTTCCGTAGATACTTTATGCTTGAATAGAAACTTTCTTTCGGCCCCAAAACTAAGTGAAGCAATCGCTCCATCTTTTTTCAATTCGGCTTCTGCATCGCTATGCCATCCCATTCCTTCATTTCCGTTGTGGTATAAATTCAATAAACATGAATTGTAAGTTTCACCTGAAACTGCTTCTATTTTCTCTTTTAGTGCAATGAGCGCTGGCGTAAAAGGAAGCGCTTTTTTGGTAGTGTTAGAATAACGATATTCAAATGGCAAGCTTCCATACCAAGCAACTTTTCTTTTGGTTACGATTAATTTACCAAAAATTTTTATCTGGTCATTTTGCCAATCTATCGTATTCAATAAAGTATTTAAAAAATAATTAGATTCTTCGTGGTTATAGATACTGCCATAATAATGCGCAATACCATCGTAAGGCAATATATTCGGTTGTTCCTCCTCAAAAAGAGACGATTGAATCATTCACTTATTTAGCCCATTTTTACAATTGCAACAGAATGGATAGCGGCACTAATTTCTTTAATGAGTGACACGTCTTTTTCTATTGCATTACCCACCACAATGATATCGGCACCAGCTTTACAATTTAAATATGCTTTTTCTGGCTCAGTAATGCCACCACCTACAATCAATGGTACATCTATATGTTTGGCCACACTTTCAATCATTTGTTCCGTTATTGCACGTTTAGCTCCACTACCTGCATCCATATAAATTAATTGCATTCCGAGCATTTCGCCTGCCATTGCAGTGCACATGGCTATCTCGCTTTTATCTGCAGGTATAGGTGAAGCATTTGAAATATAACTGACGGTTGTAGGTGCTCCACCATCAATAACCATGTAGCCAGTAGGCATTATTTCTAGGCCTGACTTTTTAACAAAAGGAGCAGAAATAACATGTTGACCTATTAACAATTCAGGATTACGTCCTGAAATAAGAGAAAGGTATAATAAAGCATCTGCGTGTTTACTTATTTGAGAGGGAGAGCCGGGGAAAAGTATTACGGGAATATTACAAGCCGCTTTAATTTGCTGAATGCATTCGTCTAAATGGCTGGATATCACCAAACTGCCGCCCACAAAAAAGTAATCAACATGCGCTTCAATAGACAGTTTTACTAATTCATGAATACTTTCAGCATTCACTTTGTCGGGATCTATGAGTACGGCAAAGGATTTCTTGCCATTCTTTTTTCGTTGAGTGATTTGTGTGTAGATCGCGTGCTTCATTCCAATTTAGATAGTCCTTTGCAAAAATGCAGAAAAGTTTTCGTTTAAAGCATTTATTGAGCCGGATCTTGCCAGAAAACCAATTTTAGTCTTTTGTTTAACCTTTTGGTCAAAAAGAGTAAACACTGAATAAACCTTTAATTACCTAAAAATCTTATTGACACCTGTGTATAATCGGTCAAAACCAACGTGGATTTGAGTTGGCAAATTATCCACCTTCCTTATCCACAAGCTGTGCATATTTACGGTATTGGATTTTGAAA
>JBMLPQ010000091.1:0-20186 GCA_049242025.1 Sediminibacterium sp. | reverse complement strand
TTTTTCCCTTATTTTTGCCTCCCCGTATATGAAGCGGGATAAATTATATATTAATTATTTATTATGTCTGTAATTCAAACTATTCGAGACCGTGGCACCTGGATTATTTTTGTCATTATTGCTGTTGCATTAATTGCTTTTATTTTACAGGATGGAGCCGGACGTGGTGGATCTGCTTTTTCTAACAGTTCTGTTATTGCTAAAGTTAATGGTACTAGTATAGAGCGAGGTGATTTTGAAGAGCGTTTAAAATCTCAAGAAGCTATGTATGCTGGTCAAGGTGCAACCCGTGATCAATTGATTGGTACTGTATACAATATGGAAGTAGATAATATTGTATTAAATCAAGAGTTTGAAAAACTTGGTTTAACTGTATCTGCAAAAGAATTGAATGATATTCTTTTTGGTGAAAATTCACCACTTCGTCAAGAATTCACAGATCCTAATACGGGTCAGTTTAAAGTGGATGATGCAAAAAGAGCATTTGCTCAAATTAAAAAGAGTAAAAATGCTGAACAGATTAAGATGATTAATAGTGGGTATATAGAACCTACTATTCAAAATAGTTTGCGTAATAAATACCAAAATCTTTTGATTCAATCAGTTTATGTACCAAAATGGATGGTTGAAAAACAACAATCAGATAATAATGCCGTTGCTTCTGCTTCTTATGTTTACTATCCATATGTTGCTATTGCAGATTCAACAGTAAAAGTTTCTGATGCAGATATTAGCAGTTATGTAAAGAAGCATAGTAAGGAATATAAAAACGAAGAAGAATCACGTTCAATTTCTTATGTAAGTTTTAGTGCTGCTCCTACTTCTGCAGATTCAGCAGCAACACTAGCTCAAATAAATGAATTACGTGCTGGTTTTGCCGCTTCTACTGATGCGGCTGCATATCTAGGTAAAGTAGGTTCTGAATTGGCTTTTTATAATAGTTATTTTGGTGGATCTAAAATTCAAGTGACCAACAAAGATTCAATTTTACGCTTGCCTCTTGGAGGTATTTATGGACCGTATATTGATGGAACCAATTATGTAATTGCGAAAATGGTTGGCATTAAGCAATGGCCTGATAGTGTAACTGTAAGACATATTCTTATTGCTACAAGTAATCCTCAAAATGGTCAACAAATTAGAGACGACTCTACTGGTAAAAAATTAGCTGATAGTATTCAAACAGCAATCAAGAATGGTGCTGATTTCAATTCATTGGTTGCTAAGTATTCAGATGATGGTGGAAGTAAAGAGAAGGGTGGTGTTTATGATTATTTTCCACAAGGTCAAATGGTAATTCCTTTTAATGACTTTGTTTTTGATAATTCTGTTGGTACAAAAGGGGTTGTGAAAACCGACTACGGTTATCACTACATTGAAATATTAGGTCAGAAAAACAGAGCTCCTGCCTATAAAATAGCTTATTTAGCTAAACCTATTTTAAGTAGCAATGAAACGGTTAATGAAGCGAATACTGCTGCAGCTAATTTTGCTTCAAGTGCTAAAAATGTAAAATCGTTTAATGAAAATGCTAGTAAGTTAGGATTACCAATACTTCCAGCAAGTGAGATTAGACAGAATGATTTTACGGTAGGAACTATGGCCAATACCCGTTCTTTAGTAAGATGGATTTACGAAAATAAAGAAGGTGCTGTATCAGATCCAACAGAAGTAGGTGATCAAATTATAGTAGCTACAATTACAGGAATTAATAAAGCAGGTACATTAGGTGTGAATGAAGCTAGACCTCTTGTAGAAGGATTAATTAGAAATGATAAAAAAGCAAAAATTATCATTGACACTAAAATGAAAGGGAATAGCTTAGAAGAAATTGCAAAATCTGCAGGTACTTCTGTTTTAAGAGCAGATAGTTTAACATTTGGTTCTGGTTTTATCAATGGAGTGGGTAATGAGCCAAAAATCGTTGGAGCTGCTTTCAATAAAACTATCCTAAATAAGGTTTCTGGTTTAATTGCAGGAACTTCTGGAGTATTTGCCCTTAAAGTAGAGAACGTTTCAGCTAAAGCTGCTGATGCTTTACCTGAAACTGTAAAGCAATCTTTAATTCAAAATCGTAAAATGGCTACATACAGAAGTGTGGAAGCTTTACGAAAAGCAGCAACAGTTAAAGATTATCGCTTCAGTTTTTATTAGTCTTATTAGTTTTTATACTTAAGCCCACTTTTAAATAAGTGGGCTTTTTTTTGCGGCTATCGTAACTAGATTATTTTTCAATTTGCTAATTTTACAAGCAATTATGGAACCCATTATTAATAAAGTTGCCGAAAGTGGTATTATTAGTCTTGATTTAGAAACCTATTTTTCTAAGGAAAAATTGATTGTTTTTGATCTAAAAGACTATTTATTTATGGGACTTATTTTAAAAGAAAAAGATTTTAGGGCTGCTCTTATTACTACTGATTGGGAAAAGTACAGAGACTGTAATGTTGCAGTTACTTGTAGCGCAGATGCAATTATTCCAATGTGGGCCAATATGTTAGTTACTGTTTACTTAAGTCCAATTGCAAAAAGTGTATTTTTTGGTACGGAAGAATACGTTAAAGAACAATTACTATTAAACGCACTCAATGAAATTAATGGAGTTGATTATACAGATCAACGTGTTGTTGTAAAAGGATGTGGTGAAGATCCTGTGCCTGCTTCTGCTTATGTAAAAATTACATCTATCCTTAGACCTTATGCAAAGAGTATCATGTATGGTGAACCATGCAGTACGGTTCCTTTGTATAAAAAGAAATAACATTTTTTAAAGAACAGCCTTGTTGGCTATTGTTCTACTTTTTACTTCCTCAAATTGTTGGTCATAATCTTTTCTGATAGTTCCAAAAAGACGGTCCCATATTAGGGTATATAAACCATAATTTCCTTTAAAATATTGGTGATGCTGGTTATGATTTACTGATGTATTGATCCATCTTCCAATCATTGTTTTATTAAAGCCCTTTGGATATAATTCAAATCCTAAGTGTCCATATACATTATATAGAATAGAGAATAAGAAGAACAAAGCCAAATGAGTAATATGAATGGGGAAACTAAAATAAAAGATAACCACAATTCCTTGCTCAATAATAGCTTCTAATGGATGAAAAGCATATGCTGCCCATGGAGATGGATTGGTTGATTTGTGATGAACCAGGTGAACATATTTAAAAATTGATGCATGATGCATTATTCGGTGCATGATATAAAAATATAAATCATGCATAAAAAACATCATTGGAAATACTGCAAAATAATAACCCCATCCCAATGAATTAATTTCTTTGTATCTAGTAGTATGCGGTCCAATGGTTGGACTGTTTAAGATTACAATGATTAAACTGAATATAATTATTGTGGTTAGTGAATATGAGATTTCTCTCAAGTAATCCTTTGTTTTAGGAAACTTTTGTTGAATTTTTTGATACAGCCATTTTTTTCTAAATAATATATAGAATAACAAAAAAGCAATTAATGCAGCTCCAAAATAGCGGCTACCAATTTTTTCTATTGCAGTAAAAAATAATTCCCAATTCATGTGTATAGTATTAATGTGCTTGTAACCAGTTTTCTCCCCTACCTACTTCTGCTTCAACGGGAACTCCATTAGGCAAAGGAAGTGCGTTAACCATACAGTTGATTATTAATGATTGTAAATCATTGGCTTCTGTTTCAACTGCATCAAAAACCAATTCATCATGCACTTGTAAAATCATTTTAGATTTCCAATCTGATTTTTTCATTTCTGCATGAATTTTAATCATTGCCATTTTTATCATATCTGCAGCAGTTCCTTGAATTGGAGAGTTGATTGCATTTCTTTCAGCAAATCCTCTCACAGTAAAGTTGGCACTATGTATATCTTTTAGCCATCTTTTTCTACCCATTAAAGTTTGTACATAGTCGTGCTCTTTTGCAAATTTTATTTGATTGTCCATGTACTGTTGAATGTAAGGAAACTCTTTTTTATAGTTTTCTATTATTTCTTTTGCCTCTGCTCTACTCACACCAAGATTTTCTGCTAATCCAAAAGCCCCCTGGCCATATATAATTCCAAAGTTTACACTTTTAGCTTTATACCTCATTTCTTTAGTTACTGCAGTTTCATCAACGCCATAAACTTTAGCAGCTGTGGCAGTGTGAATATCTTTCCTTTCTTTGAAAGCCGCACACATATTTGGATCTCCACTAATAGCAGCTACAATTCTTAATTCTATTTGGGAGTAGTCTGCACTCATTAGTATTCTTCCCGGCTCTCTAGGTACAAAAGCTTTTCTTATTTCTCTACCCCTTGCCGTTCTTATTGGTATATTTTGAAGATTTGGATTATTACTGCTCAGTCTTCCAGTAACTGCTACTGCTTGAGCATAAGAGGTATGTACCCGTCCCGTTTTCTTGTTAATCATTTCGGGCAATGCGTCTATATAAGTAGATTTCAATTTTGTTAATTCTCTAAATCCTAATATATCATCAACAATTTTATGTTGATTTGCCAACTTTAATAGAACATCTTCTCCTGTAGCATACTGACCCGTTTTGGTTTTCTTTGCCTTAGGATCTAATTGCAATTTATCAAATAGTACTTCCCCTAATTGTTTTGGTGATGCCAAGTTAAATCTAACTCCAGCTTGTGCGTAAACACTTTCTTCACATTTTTTCGCTTCTATTTCTAATTCTCTACTGTATTCATGCAAAAAAGCTTCATCTACTTTTATTCCTTCAAATTCCATATCAGTTAAAACCCTAACTAAAGGATTTTCAACTTCGTAGAATACTTTTTCAACTTCTTTTTCTTTTAGTAGTGGAACAAAATGTTTTTTTAATTGCAGCGTTATATCCGCATCTTCAGCAGCATATTCTTTTATTTTTTCTTTTTCAACATCACGCATATTTCCCTGGTTCTTGCCTTTTTTACCAATCAGCGTTTCTATTGAAACAGGTTCATATCCTAGATATTGAGCACTGAGCAAATCCATACTACGTCTACCTTCTGGTTCAATTACATAATGCGCTAACATAGTATCAAACAATTCACCCTTGGGCTCTATTCCATACCATTTCAATACCAATAAATCGTATTTGATATTTTGTCCTACCCAACATTTATTTGCATCTTCAAAAAGAGGAACAAAAAGTTTTAATCTTTCTCTAGTCTCATTCTGATTGCTGCTAAAGGGTATATAATAGGCTTTGTTGTTTTCATAGGAAAAACTAAGACCTACTATCTCCACATTATTGGCATCTGTTCCTGTTGTTTCTGTATCAAAACATATTTCTTTAATAGCCAACAATTCTTTAACCAGTTGTTGAATTTCTTCTGTTGTTTCTACTAAATGATAATCGTGTGGTGTATTATCAATATTTTTATCCGCAACCAATCCATATGCTGGAGTGTTGTCTACTTCTTCAGCAATTTTATTCACTACCGCTTTTTGTTCAACCTCATTTCCAAATAAATCTGTTTGTACACCCTGTGGTGCTGATTGAAAGGCATTAAATGTTTCACCTAAGATTCTTTTGCCCAGCGTTTTAAATTCGAGTTCCGTAAACACAGCATTCAATTCATCTCTATTCCATTCTTTTAAACGATAATCTTCTTCATGAAACTCAACAGGAACGTTGGTGATAATCGTTGCTAATTTTTTGCTGATAATTGCAGACTCTTTACCATTTCTTACTTTTTCTCCAAGTGCTCCTTTAATTTTATCAGCATTTTCTAAAACCCCTTCTAGTGTATGGTATTCCTTCAAAAGTTTAGCAGCTGTTTTTTCTCCAACACCTGGAATTCCAGGAATATTGTCTACCGCATCTCCCATTAATCCCAACATGTCTATCACTTGCTCAACTTTGGCAATATCCCATTTTGTACAAATTTTTTCTGCATTAATGATTTCTTCAGGATTACCATAGGATGGTGGTTTATAAATATATACATGCGGTTTTACCAGTAATTGACCATAGTCTTTATCTGGTGTAACCATAAATACTTCATATCCGGCATCTGCTGCCTGCCAGGCAACCGTTCCAATAATATCATCTGCTTCATAACCATCCAATTCCACTACTGGTATATTAAAGCCTCTGATAATTCTCTGAATATCTGGTATTGATGCCAATAAATCCTCTGGAGCTTCTTGTCTATTTGCTTTATAGTCTGTAAAGTCAACATGTCTTTCTGTTGGAGCATGTGTATCAAAACAAACAGCTAAATGAGTTGGTTTTTCCTTATTAATTAAATCAAATAAGGTTGAGGTAAATCCAAATTGTGCATTGGTATTAATTCCTTTAGAAGTAATTCGGGGATTCCTTATTAAAGCATAATATGCTCTATAAATTAAGGCTAAAGCATCCAACAAAAAGAGTTTTTTCTCCATTAGGCTAAGATAATAAATAGGTTGCTGCTGTTCTTTTTTATTCTTTAGTTTATAAATAACAAAAGCCCGGCCAAACTAATTGACCGGGCTTTTCTTTACTTTATTCAATATGAATTATTTGATGGCATATTTATTCTTATAACGCTCATACAATTGCTTGTGTTTGTCGTCTAAAACAATTTTTCTGCCTTGGATAAATGCATGTTCAACAATACTGGTATGCATATCTAAAATATCGCCAGTACTAATAATAATATTAGCATCTTTACCTTTTTCTATAGAACCGGTCATTTGGTCAGCTCCTAGTATTTTTGCCGCATTTAGTGTGATAGCGCTTAAAGCTTCTTCTTTGGTTAATCCATAAGCAGCAGCAGTGCCCGCATTAAAAGCAAGGTTTCTTCCTCTGTTTTGTGGATCATCATCATTTATACAAAATAACACTCCAGCTTTTTGTAAAACCGATGGTGATTTATATGGCATATCAACATCATCATCGTCTAATGTTGGCAGGTCATGCATTTGACTTAGGATAACACTAATATTATGTTGCTTTAATAGATTGGCAATTTGCCAGCTTTCAGAACCACCCACAATCACCACATCAAAGCCAAATTCTTTTACAAAATCTATGGCTAACAACATTTGTTTAACCTGATTACCATGTAAAAATAATTTTTGTTTTTTCTCAAATAAACCACGAGCAGCTTCTAATTTTAGGTTGACTTCTTTTGGAGTATTTTCTAAATAAATTTTCGCTTCCCTAAAATAGTTTTTTACAATTTCTATTCTATCTAAAGCTGCTTTTAATGGGTCTGTTGGAGCTTGTGGCATAAACTGCGCAAACAATGCACCCAATCTACCCCCAGGTCTACCAATTAAACTAGGTAAGTATAAATGCATACCGTTGTCCATTTTATAAGCAGCATCTTCCCAATGCCATGCATCCAATTGTACTACACTTGATTGGCCAGCCAATAAAGCTCCTCCCGGAGCTGTATGTGCCAGAAGGATTCCATTAGACCTCAAGGTATTAGTAATTTTAGAGTCGGCATTATAGGCTGATATTGATCTGATGCTTGGATTCATTTCTCCAATTTCATTGAAATCTGTAGTTGCCCTAACCCCAGTTATTTCTTGTAATCCCAAGTTAGAAGCTGGTAATATCAGACCAGGATAAATATGTTTACCAGTAGCATCTAGAACCTGAACATCTCCCTGAGGAATTGCGATATTATTTCCTACTTCTTCAATTTTGCCATTGTTTAATTTAATGGTTGCGTTTTCAATTACTGTTCCATTTCCAACATGTACAGTACCATTCTTAATAAAGATTAGTCCCTTTTGTGCCTTTGCTGGATATACTGTTTCTTGTGCATAACTAACTCCTACTAATAAGAGTAATGCATTTAATGATAATAATATTTTTTTCATAATAATTTTTTTAGTGGTTGCTAGTGTGTTCAATACCTTCTTCTTCACCGGCTTCAATTTCAAGTAAGCCTAATTTATGTCCATGATCTAAACAAGTGTGAACATATTTAAAGCTTGGTGTAAAAGGAGCCATTGGAGCACCAGTTCTTTTTTCACCCACCATTTTGCTGATTAATCGAGTACGTTCTGCTTTTATTTCTTTTCTCATAGCTTCGTCTTTTGAACGATCAAAGAAAATGGTACCATCTACAACAGTATAAAGTGATTTAGCGTAAATGCTTAGTGGGTGTGCAGACCATAAAACTAAATCAGCATCTTTACCTTCTTTAATACTACCTACTTTACTGTCTACGTGTAGCATTTTTGCAGGATTGATGGTAACCATATTTAACGCATCTATTTCGCTCATTCCACCATATTTTACACTCTTTGCAGCTTCTTGATTTAAGCGACGCGCCATTTCAGCATCATCTGAATTAATAGCCACGTTTAATCCCACTTTGTGCATTATCGTTGCATTATAAGGAATGGCATCTTGTACTTCGTTCTTGTAAGCCCACCAGTCTGAGAAGGTAGAAGCTGCAGCACCATGTGCTTTCATTTTATCGGCTACTTTATATCCTTCTAGAATATGTGTGAAAGTGTTTATTTTAAAACCATATTTTTCAGCTACGTGCATAGCTACAACTATTTCACTAGCTACATAGCTATGACAAGTAATAAAACGTTTACTATTCATGATTTCAACCAATGCTTCTAATTCCAGATCTTTTCTAAAAGTGGTTTGAACAGCACCTTTTTTCTTACTATTTGCTTCATGCTCTTTTTTAGCTGCTTCATATATTTTAGCTCTATTGAAAGCATCGCTTAATACTTGCTCAACACCCATTCTTGAATCTGGGAAACGAGTATTACCTTGGGTTGAAGAAGAACGCTTAACGTTTTCACCTAATGCAAACTTGATAAATGGATCAGCACCCTCAAAAAGCAATCCTTTATCATCTGTTCCCCAGCGAAGCTTTATTAATTGCGTTTGACCACCAATCGTATTTGCTGACCCGTGAAGAATATGTGAACTTGTAACACCCCCACTTAATTGTCTATATATATTGATATCGTCTGGATCAAGGTTGTCTTGCATTCTAACTTCTGATGTAACAGATTGACCCCCCTCGTTGGTTGAGGCTGATGCAATATGTGAATGTTCATCTATAATTCCTGCAGTTAAATGTTTACCTGTTGCATCAATAACTTTTGCTGTTGCATCTGTTAACCCCTTTCCAACTTTTGCAATTTTACCATTCTTAACTAGAACATCGGTTCCTTCTAATTTACCAGCTTTTTCACTTGTCCATACAGTTGCATTCTTAAATAATATGGTTTCTGACTTTGGAATATTTTCTTCGTCATTGCCAAATGCTGTGAACGGATAAAATGATTTACTTGTTTTAGGCAATGATTTAGGTTTTGCTTCCTCTGTTTTGGCAGTTGTTAAACTGATTTCGTCTGCTGACCAAGTAATATGATTACCCAAAGAATCTACACCAGTTCCATTCCAACTTTTGCCATTGTTAAAACCACTCAATTTTGCTGCATTCACAGGTAATACGGCTGGTGCGTTTGCCCCCATACCCATACGACCAGCACCTCCCATTCTTCTTTGCATTGGTGCAAAGTTTATTTTTACGGTTTTGCCGTCATAGCTAAACTTATTTGCCAAAGTATCTTTACCTACTAAAGTTGCTGTACTATTTGATTTAACTTCAAGTGAATACGTTTCAATTCCATTTTCAGATTGTACGGTCAATTTATAATTTCCGTTTATACTTTTCCAAGCATCTTCTTTAATGGCATATTTATTTCCATTAATCCAGTTTTGAAGAATAATTGATTTCTCTGAAAATACAGGAGCTGTAGTAATAACAAAGTTGGCCATTTTACCTTCATCCAAACTACCTACTTTGTCGTATACGCCCAACCAAGTTGCAGGATTTTTGGTTAAAGCATCCATTGCTGCTTTTTCTGTTAAACCGTATTCAATGGCTTTTCTAAGGTTAGCCATAAAAGATTTTGGATCCCTCAAATCGGCTGTTGTTAAACAAAAAGGTATTCCAGCTTTTTCAATTGCAGCTGGATTTGTAGGTCCCAATTCCCAATTTTTCATATCAGCCAATGACACCATTCTAGCATCGTTTGGATCTTCCACATCTTGTGCTTGCGGAAAGTTAACTGTTACAATCAACGGCGCTTTTGTAGCAGCTACTTCTTTAATTCTTTGGTATTCTTTACCTGTAGTTTTTAAAATATATTGTACGCCAAATTCATCTCCAATTCTATCTGCTCTCATCATATTCCATAAGTCAACACCTCTATCTTGTACATCAAAAATTTGTGGAAGAGATTGATTTGAATTAAAATACTGTAGCGTAATATTAAACCCTTCTTTAGTAGCAGCTTCCGGATTGTTTTTGTACCATGCCGCATCATTATAGGTTTGTCTTAACAAAGCAATTGAACCCATTAATGAAGAAGGATAAGATTGAGTAGAACTGCCTTTACTAAAGGAATATAGTGCAGCAGCTTTTTCTTTAACAATCGCAAAATTTTCTCTTTCGCCTGATAAGGTAACTACTGCTCCTGTTCCTCTGACAATACCGTCGCGTTGGTGTGTTAATACAGTTCCAAAACCAGCTTCGCGCATTGGTTTTGCTTTAGCATCATCAACACTAAATATTTTATAAGCATTGATATCGGATTTAATTGCTTGGTTCCATCCGTAAGCTCCTTTTTGGTTACTAGCAAGTTGAGCAGGAGCGCCAAAACCACCACCAGTAGGTCTTTGTGCTTGTGGCATTCCATAATCTGTGTAAATATCTATAAATGATGGATAGATAAATTTGTCTTTACAGTCTACTATTACAGCATCTTTAGGAACTGTTATATTGGTGCCTACTGCTATAATTTTACCATCTCGAATTATCATGATACCATTTTGTATGGTATTTTGGGCATCTTTCACTATAGTGGCATTGGTAAATGCATAACAGCCATCTCGTTTGTCAGCTATACCATTTACAGGAAATGTTTCTTGGGCACGCAACATCGTTGTCAATACCAAACAAGAAAACAACAACTTGATTTTTCTCATAAGTAAGGTTGTTTAAGTGGGATTCTAAAGCTACTACAATTGTTCCTCTTTAAAAAAAGCCCATTTAATTAAATGATGAGTGGGCTAATAGCTTATTGGGCCATTTGTTCACGTTTGTATTGACCGCCTTTTGAATCCATTGTTAATTTAACTTTCCCCGATGGATCTGATACGGCTTTTAAAAAAATACTAGTACCGCCCCTCTCTTTGTTTGAAGCGGTTTTCATTTTTTTAGTTTGGTCTCTTTGTGTAATATTATTCAGCGGAACTTGTATATGTAAATTGGTTTTTCCGTCTAGACCGTAATCTCCCCCAACGAATACATTTAATGCAGAAGTTGCTATTTCCATTCTTGGAATATGAATATTTCCGTTTTCTATGGTTAGTTCATTTTGAATGGTTGCAAATTGTAGCGAATCGAGGTGTCTTTTCTTAAAAACGCTTTGTTGTAATTTAATCAAAGGAGCATAATTTAATAATGCACCATCGTTAAGTTTAAAACCTATTGTTGCTTTTAGTTGATTCGGTGAAATACCCCCTAATTGATTTAATGGACTAGATAGTTGACCATTAATATTTAATTCTCCTCGTATATTTTTATAAGACAAACCCTTTAGCCCAAAATTATTCATACTATATAATAAGTCTTCGGCCCTTACTTTATTAATTTGGTATTTTGCGGTAATTGATTTTTTGTTTTGTTTTCCCACCATTTTTGTAGATAGCAGAATTGATCCTCTCCCAACATTCATACTTAAATTATTCAACGCCCAATTACCTGTATTTAAGTTGATTGATGATTTTAAATTAGTGGCAATTAAATTTTGCCATTTAATGCGTTTTGCATCTAGATTAATATTGATTGTTTCATTTTCTAGAATATGATCAATCTTACTAAATGTATTCTTTTTGTTTTTTCTCTTTACCGTTTTTGTTTCTTTTAAAGAAGAACTAAAATTATTTAAATCTAAATATGGGCTATTAATATTCAGTTGAATATTTGCCTTTCCTGGTGTATTTGGAATTGCAGCCAATGAATGTGTTGATATGCCTGTAATAGTAATTTGACTTCCCTCTTTTGTTTGCGCGGTTAAATTTTTAATTTCGATTGTATTATTGTTGACTTGTATGTTAGCATGTGTATTAATAATTGATTTTTGAATTGGCTTAACAAATATTTCTGCATTACTAATCTGTAAATCAGCAATAATTTTTGTGTTTGTTTCCGTCATTTCTGATAATGGTCCATCATACTCTATATTTATTTTACCCTTCCCGTTTTTAATAATTATATTTTCTGTGTTTAAAGGCGGGTTTAGTTGAGATAAATTGAATTGTGTTTTAAAACCGCCCTTTAGATGCGGATATTTTAAGTTATTTAATTCAATATTGGATGTTTGAATTGCAATATCATGCCAATACCCAGATAGTTTAGATAATACGATAGAACTGTTTGCATCATTGGGTTCTAGTTTTTTATCAATCTGATTATTGAACATGCCTTCAACATCGGCATTTGTAAATTGAATCTGTTTTGTTCCTATTGTAGTTTTTTTGGTTTGCCATTGCGCAATTACATTGGGTTCGCCACCACTTAATGGTCCTTTAATAGATGCATTTATAATTAATGGTTGTGTAATGATAATTTGGTTTAATACTTTATTTATATTTTTTGTAAGGATTGATTTTGCAAATTCAAATGGTACACCCTGAGTTTTAATATTCAAATTGAATAGTCCTTCTTTTTTTAAATCAAAAAACCCTGTCAAAACAAAGGGTGTTTTACCTATGGTTAAACTGATTGGATCAAAAGACAATATTTGTTTTTGTTTATGTAAGTAAATGGTATAGTCTCCTTTAAGATTTTGATCTTTCAAGAAACTTCCTTTTAAATGATTGAAGATTAAAGATTTTACAAATAAATCTTTCTTAATGCTTAAGCTTATTAAGGTATCAGATTCTTTCGATTTTACATTTAATGACTTAATATCAAAATGAAATGTCTTCAATTTTTGATCATCTTTTATAATGATGTTAAAATCATTAAGTTCAATATTTTCAGGAATTTTGAAATTTGACTTTTTTTTGGCTGCTTCTTTTTGTTTGAATTCATCAAGATTATGATTGCCTAATTTGTCAGTATATATAAATAGTTGTCCTTTATTAAGTTTGGTTTTACTGAAAATTATTTTACCGCCAAATAGAGGCCATGTTTTTATTCGTACAGAAATATCTTTAGCTATAAATAATTTCTGATGGTGTAGATGAAACATAGGACCTTCTACATCTACTTCATCTAATTGAATAGAAAGATTAGGGAATTGTGCTAGAAGGCTAAGATGAATGTCTTTTATTTTTACCTTACTATGGTATTTCTCAAGAATGGTTTTGCTTGCTTCTGCAATTAATTCAGATTTGTTTTGCTTGACATAAATACTTGCAATAAAAAACAGGAATAGTATTAATAGAATTACACTAGCTAAGCTATAACCCAACCATTTAAGAAAACGTTTCAATGGCAATCGTTTTTTTAAAGATAAGTTATCTGCCCATGTAAACCATCAGTATTTGTATGTCGGAAGGATTAACACCACTGATTCTACTGGCTTGTCCCAGCGTGCTTGGTTTAATCTTTTTCATTTTTTGCAAAGCCTCATTGGATAATGCATTGAGTTTATCGTAGTCAAAATTCACAGGTATTACCATATTTTCTAGGTCACTCATTTTGTCTACCAACTGTTGTTCCTTTTCAATATAGCGCTCGTATTTGATTTGTATTTCAGCTTGTAAAAGTGAATCGTCTGAAATATCGCTTAGGGTATTTTGAAGCGTTGGTATAGTCGATTTTAAATCGTCTAGTGAAATATTCGGTCTTAAAATAATTTTAGCAGCTTTTTGTTTTTCTTGAATGGGTGCTGATTTTATCGAATTTAAATAGGTATTAATTTCAGCAGGTTCTATGCTAAAATTATTTAATATGTTTTTTACCTGATTAACTTCACTAATCTTTTGTTCCACAGCACGCATTCTTTCTTGTGAAGCCAATCCAATCTTGTAACTTTTTTCGGTCAATCTTAAATCGGCATTATCTTGTCTGAGCAGTGTTCTAAATTCTGCTCTGCTGGTAAACATTCTATAAGGTTCGTCTGTGCCTTTATTAATTAGATCATCAACTAATACACCTATATAAGCTTCTGATCTTTTTAAGATAAAGGGTTCAAGGTTTTTAGCTTTTTGATGAGCATTGATTCCAGCAATTAATCCTTGACAAGCAGCTTCTTCATATCCTGTTGTACCGTTAATTTGTCCAGCAAAAAATAGATTGCTAATCTGCTTTGTTTCTAAAGCGTGCGTTAATTGAGTAGGCATAAAATAATCATACTCAATTGCATAACCGGGTCTAAATATTTTACAATTTTCAAATCCTGGTACTTGACGAAGTGCGGCCATTTGTACTTCTTCTGGAAGAGAAGTTGAGAAACCATTTACATAAATTTCTACTGTGTCCCAGCCTTCGGGTTCTACAAAAAGTTGATGGCGATCTCTATCCGCAAAGCGACTTATTTTGTCTTCAATGCTAGGGCAATATCTTGGACCTACTCCTTCAATTCTACCCTGATACATGGGTGAACGATCAAACCCCGTTTTTAATAAATCGTGTACGGTTTGATTAGTATAAGTAATAAAACAACTTCTTTGGTTCTCTGGCTTCACTCTGGGAATATCCAAATAAGAAAAACCAACAATATGCTCGTCTCCTTTTTGTTCCTCCATTTTTGAATAGTCTAGGCTTCTTCCATCTACTCTAGGAGGGGTTCCTGTTTTTAATCGATCGCTTTCAAATCCTAAAGCAACTAATTGTTCTGTAATTCCAGTAGCCGCTTTTTCTGCAACCCTACCACCTCCAAACTGTTTCTCTCCAATATGAATAACGCCATTTAAAAAAGTACCACTTGTAACCACAACCGACTCAGCCATAATTTCATGACCAAGACCAGTAATTACTCCACAAGCTTTGTTATTCTTAATAATGATTTCTTTTACCATGTCTTGGTAAAAATCTACATTGGGTGTTTTCTCTAACCACTCTCTCCATTTAGCCGCAAAAAGCATACGATCATTTTGTGCTCTTGGGCTCCACATAGCAGGACCCTTACTCAAGTTCAACATTCTAAATTGAATAGTACTTAAGTCGGTAATGATTCCACTGTATCCACCTAATGCATCTATCTCTCTTACAATTTGTCCTTTTGCAATTCCACCCATTGCAGGGTTGCAACTCATTTGGGCAATGGTTTGCATATTCATGGTAATCAACAAAACGGAACTTCCCAAGTTTGCTGCCGAAGCTGCTGCCTCACATCCTGCGTGGCCAGCACCCACTACTATTACATCGTATTTTGAAAACATAGTGCAAAGATATTATAGGAAAAGCCCTAACCGAATTTTTTTAAAATTTCTCTTTCTGTTAAGATGGATTTTCCAGATCCAGATTCAAGGTATTGCTGATATTCATCCGAAGAAAATGTCGGTATTGCCTCGAGAACTGTTTTGTTCGTTTGAATAAAAGAAAGAATCGAATCTTTTACAGGAACAGTATGCTGTTTTAAAATTGTATCCAGCTTATCGATATAATAAACACAGCTTTGAAAACCAGATGCCCGATAGAGCATTTCAAAATAATGTTTGGCAAATAGTAAATCTGTAGAATGTCCAGTCCCATCTATAGGAGCAACCCGAAAGTTTAAGAAGTTCCAACAGGCTTTTAATTCTTCTTCAGAATAGAGATTAAACCAAGATACAGGTATGACGTGTTCAAATTGCCATATTTTCCCAAAGTTCTCCCAGTTTTGATTCGTCGAAAACTGAGCCTCAATCCAGCTTCTCAAATCGGTTCTACATAGACCAAAATAGGGTGCGTATTGCTCACTTGGGGCATTTTCAAGCACAAACCGCCTGAACGCCATCTGCCATTTTCTTTTTTCTTGCTGCATAGAAGCTAATTAGACCCTAAAGGTCCATGTTCCACGTGTCACATCCAAATAATGTTTCGGGGTGGAACGGTTGCCCGTGGAACAAGTTGAAGGTGTTTTCTAGATAGTGCCCTAGTTTTTGGCTAACTCTGGGCAACCCAGTTCTTGAACGATAAGGTATTGATTATTGGATAGTTCCTTTACGCTAACCCCAATTTTGGTGTAGTTGGGATTTAGTAAGTTCTTTCTGTGACCAAGGTCTGGAAGGTTGATGTCTAAGTATAGGAGTAAAAGTGAACTAAGTCCGTTTGGATCGTTTCCAACTGCTATGTTTTCTGCACTGCAAGCTTTATATCCTATTCTTTTAATTCTTTCGCCAAAGCTTGCTCCATCTGAAGATTGATGACTTACCCTTCCGTTGTTTTTGGCAATATCTTCTGTATGTAATTGAGCAGCCCGAATAAGTTTTGATTCTGGTTCAAGGAAAGGGAGGCTTTGAGTTTGACTTAAGTCTTCCATTAGACTATTGGCATATTTCCCCTTCAGTTTCGGTTGAACTTCTAAAAAAGGAAGCAAGGCTAGCTCTTTGAATTCTTTTGGGTAGATACGAGAATAATTAGTCCAGTAAATAAAGCTTTGTGCTTCTTTTGATAAAGCCCCGTACAAACTATTTTGTTCTAGCTTTTCAACCAAGTCCTTTTTAATTGGAATCTTGGGTTCAAAGGGGATATCCTTTAAAACTACTTGACTAGCGTGTTGGGCATGAATAGAAACGCCAGCAAAAATTAAGAAAAGAAATAAAATTAGCTTTGAATTCATTGTTTTGCTTTTCCAATCAATTGCAAATACTGGTCCTCCTTTTGTCTCATCAGTATAATTTCACTTTTCTTTTTGTCTTTATAGCCACATAAATGAAGGGCACCATGAAAAAGTACTCGTTGCATTTCATTCTGGTAAGTAACTCCCTGTTGTTGTGCATTGTCTTTGACCCGATCGATGCTTACATATATTTCAGCTTCAATGGCTTCACCTGGTTCGTTTAAGCCAAAAGTGATAATATCAGTGAAATAATTGTGTTGCAGAAAGTCTTGGTTAATTTTTAATAGCATTTCATCAGAGCAGAATATATAATTAATGCCCCCCAATATTTTCTTCTCTTTTTTGAATATAGATTCAATAAAAGATTTTAGTCCTGTTTTGTTTGAAAAAACAAATGGACGATCGCCGGTCCTAAAATTGATTTTAGCCATAATTACTTGATTACTCCAAAATTCGTAACAAAACCAATACGGGCTAGATTACCTTTACCAGATAATCGGAAATATGAAAAGATTGTCTGAATTGACAGCGGGGCAAAAAGGTATCATCGATTCATTTGAGAAAGACGAGATTTTTATCAAACTCATGGAAATGGGATGTGTGCCAGGGGAGAAAGTAAAAGTAGAACAGGTTGCTCCATTGGGTGATCCTATTTCAATCTGCGTATCTGGTTACAGATTAAGCTTAAGATTAAGTGAAGCCAACAGCATTTTTGTAACCGAAGATATATCGTAATTATCTGATAATCAATCAATTAGATGAAAATAGGACTCTATTTCGGTTCCTTTAACCCCATACATATGGGGCATTTAATTATAGCCAATCATGTTCTAAACGAAACCGATTTACAACAAGTATGGTTTGTGGTGTCGCCACAAAACCCCTTTAAACAAGAAAATACTTTACTCAACGAATACCACCGGTTACACTTAGTGCAGTTAGCCGTTGAAGAAGACAATCGATTAAGGGCTTCAGATATTGAGTTTAAATTACCCAAGCCTTCCTATACTATAGATACATTGGTCTATTTAAAAGAAAAATATCCTCAACATGAGTTTACCATCATTATGGGAAGTGATAGTTTTCAAAATTTGCCCAAGTGGAAAAACGCTTCGCTATTAATTAGTGATTATGCATTCATTGTGTACAATCGTCCTGAATTTTTGGTCAAGAATAAATATGATGCTCGCGTAACAATTTTAGATGCACCTTTATTAACCATTTCTGCTACTCATGTTAGGGATAATATTAAAGCAGGAAAAAGCATTCGATACTTGGTACCCGATAAAGTGCGCGAATACATTGAAGCCAATAAATATTTTAAATAACATTTTATGAGAAAAGTTTTCTTGTTGCTCCTGATTGTTGCAACGTCTAACTGTTATGCCCAATCATTAACGGTCGATTATATTATGAGAGATCCTAAATGGATGGGAACATCTCCATCCAATGTATTTTGGAGCAATGATAGTAAGACGGTTTATTTTAATTGGAACCCACAAAAAAATAATTCAGATTCATTGTATGCATTTTCAATGAATGCAACCGCTCCAGAAAAAGCCAATAACAATATAATTGAACGCAACAATGCATTAAATAATGCAGTCTATAATTTGACCGGAACACAAATGGTGTATGCTTTTCGTGGAGACATTTATTGGACTGAAATAAAAACGAATAAAACCATTCGAGTAACTCAAACAGAAGAACAAGAAAATAATCCATCCTTTATCATGAATGATGAGTGGATTGTTTTTACTAAGTCTCCTAATTTATTTGCTTGGCATACCAAAACAGGAGTACTCACACAATTAACCAATATTGGTTCCGGTGGGAGTGTGGCTGTAGGAAACTTCAATCGCTCCGCGGCTACAATCAACACACAAACCCAAGATGGTTGGTTGCAACAACAACAATTGGATTTATTTGAAGTGCTTAAAGAAAGAAAAGATAAAAGAGAAGAGCGTGCGAATTATCTAAGGAATAATCGGATTGTTTACAATGATACCATTAAAAGAATTGCGACGGGAGATAGAATGATGCAAGGCCTACAAATCAGTCCTGATGCGCGTTTCGTAACTTATCGATTGTATCAAGCACCATCAGGAAATAAGCAAACAATCGTTCCAGATTATGTAACTGAATCTGGATACACTACCGATTTAAATACCAGAACCAAAGTGGGTAATGCGTTGGGCAAATTTGATTTTTATGTTTGGGATCGGATGCGCGATTCATTGATGCAAATAAAAACAGATGCAATTCCTGGGATACAAGACTTACCCGATTACGCGAAAGATTATCCAAAAAGATACGAAGGAAAAAAACCCGCCAATCGTTCTGTAGTCATCTACGGTCCTTATTGGAATAGCAGCGCCAACTTTGCCATTGTTGATATTCGTTCTCAAGACAACAAAGACAGATGGATCATGCAACTAGAAGCGTCAACGGGAAAATTATTACCCATCGACAGACAAAGAGACAATGCTTGGATTGGTGGACCAGGCGTTGGTGGCGGAAATTTTGGAACAAAAATTGGATGGATCAATAATGATCAATTTTATTTTCAAAGTGAATCAACTGGCTATTCGCATTTGTATGTGTACGATGTAAAAACACAAAATAAAAAAGCAATAACAGTTGGAAACTACGAAGTGCAAGATTTGAAATTGAGTAAGACCAAACAGCACTTTTATTTATTGACTAATGAAACACATCCTGGAAAATTAAATTGGTATCGTATTAAAATAGATGGAAGCGCTAAAGAAAGAATCACTGCATGGGAGGGTGGATATGAAGTGAGTATGAGTCCTGACGAAAAATGGATTGCTTATCGCTACTCTTATATCAACAAGCCATGGGAATTATTTGTACAAGAAAATGCGCCAGGTAAAAAACCCATTCAGGTAACCAATCTATCCATGAGCGATGAGTTTAAAAAATACGATTGGAAAGAAGCGAAAGTCACCACCATTCCTGCACGCGATGGTCAATCCATTTATGCAAGAATTTATGAACCAACTACAGCTAAGAAAAATGGGGCAGCGGTATTTTTTGTACATGGTGCGGGCTATTTACAAAATGTACATTATTGGTGGAGCAGTTATTTCAGGGAATACATGTTCAATAATTTATTGGTAGACAAAGGGTATACGGTGATTGATATAGATTACAGAGCCAGCAGTGGTTATGGAAGAGATTGGCGCACAGGCATCTACAGACATATGGGAGGGAAAGACTTAACCGATCATGTAGATGCCGCGGATTTCTTAGTAAAGAATCACGGCATTGATCCAAATCGGATTGGATTATATGGTGGATCTTATGGAGGATTTATTACGTTGATGGGATTGTTTACCACACCCGATGTATTTAAAGCAGGTGCTGCATTAAGACCAGTAACGGATTGGGCACATTATAATCATGGCTATACAGCCA
>JBMLPQ010000090.1:0-34174 GCA_049242025.1 Sediminibacterium sp. | reverse complement strand
GCAGAAATGAATACTTATATCGATTTCATCAACAATTATGTGGGTGCACCTGTTAAGTATGTGTCGAATGGTCCTGGAAGAGACCAGATTGTTTGCTTATAGTTTTGGCATTTGATTTGATATTGAAAAATTTATTTGGTTAATAAAATTTTGCGTACAAATTTTACGCTCTAAATCTTATTAGAAATATGGCAGCGAAGTCTGATAAGGATAAGAAATCCTCAACCCCAAAAGTACCGGCTAAAGCAGCCGCAAGTAAACCATCTCCTAAAGCAAAAAAGAAGGAAGATGATGATGATGACGACGATTTGGAAGACGATGAACCCAATGTGAAGTCTACTGCTAAAAAAGCAGGTGCAAAATCATCCGCTAAAAAAAGTGATGATGATGATGATGACGACGATGATGATGATGATGAAAACGCGGATGATTGGGAAGCAACTGAAGAAGACGACAGTTGGGATCCTGATTTCGAAGAATTTGATCTTCCAAAAAGTAAGGCTAAAAAAGCTTCTGGTGGTGGCAAGAAAAAAGAAGATGAAGACGATGACTTTAAAGTAGATGAAGACTTTAAGGAATTCGACTTGTTTAACGACAAAAGCGGTGGCTTTGACGATGATGAAGACGACGACTTTTAAAAGTTGATACCAATTTGAAAAGAACTAAGCAGGTTTTTTCTGTCAAGAATTTACCGAAAATAAAAGAGCAAATACTTTATTGGGTTAGCCAATTTAATGTTTGCTCTTTTTTAGACAATCACCAGTACCATTCTGAACATCATTCTATTGAGTGTATAGCAGCTGCGGGTGAAATATCCAGCATTACAGGGGAAAATACAGCCAAAGCCATTGATGTTTTTTATGAAACCAATCAAGACTGGCTTTTTGGTCATTTTGGGTATAATTACCATTCAAATCAACAAAACGATCTACAAAAAAAGAACCCAATTAATTTTAGCGATGCATTCTTTTTTAGGCCAGATCATATTTTATCGATCAACAACCATTCATTGGTAATTGAGAGTTATTCATTGCAACCAGAAACAATATTTACCGAAATAACTGCTGTTAACCCAAGCATAGAAAAAAGCAGTCCTATTAAAACAACCCCTAGTATTAGCAAGGATTTATATCTATCAACCATAGAGAACTTATTGCTACACATTCAAAAAGGGGATTGTTATGAAATTAATTTCTGTCAAGAATTTCATTCTATTGATACAACCATTGATGCAGTTACATTATACGCTCAGTTAACTGCTTTATCACCTACTCCATTTGCTTGTTATTATAAAGAAAATGAATCTCACCTGATTTGTGCGAGCCCAGAACGTTGGTTAAAAAAGCAAGGGAATACAATTATATCGCAACCCATTAAAGGAACTGTAAAAAGAGAACTAGCGAATATTGAAAAAGATGAGTTGCTCAAAAAAGAATTATTCCATAGCAGCAAAGACAGAAGTGAAAACGTAATGGTAGTAGACTTAGTGAGAAACGATTTTAGTAGGGTATGTAAAGCAGGTACTGTTCAAGTAGATGAATTGTATGGTATCTATAGCTTTCCGCAAGTCCATCAAATGATTTCTACCATTAGTGGTCAACTCTTAGAAGGCATAGGTATTGAGGCGTTGGTTGAATCAGGATTCCCCATGGGTAGCATGACGGGTGCCCCTAAGAAAAAAGTAATGGAATTAATTCAAAAATACGAGCCCATACAAAGAGGAATATTTTCAGGAGCAGTGGGATATATCAATCCAAATAAAGACTTCGATTTTAATGTTGTAATCAGAAGCATATTGTATAATTCACAGAACCATTATTTAAGCTACTTAGTAGGCAGTGGAATTACTATTTATAGTAATCCAGAACAAGAATATGAAGAATGTTTGCTCAAAGCAAAAGCAATGGAAACAGTTTTAGGCAACTGATTCATTTTTCATTTGAATAAAAGCTAAAACCTCCTCTCGTCCCTGGTGTTTTTCTGCACTAGTTACAAAATGCTGTGGTAAAAATTGCCAGGTGCTTCTAAGTGTATCTAAAAATGCTTGAATATTATTAGCAACTACTGCAGGTTTTTCTTTATCTGTTTTAGTGAATACCAAACTAAAAGGGATCTGCCATTTATCTAGTTGACTAATGAATTCTAAATCAATTTTTTGAGGCTTATGTCTACTGTCGATGAGTACAAAAACGTTCACCAGATTTTCTCTTTTACGCAAATAGTTTTCTATCATTTGCTCCCACCGTCTTCTACTACTTTGGGCTACTTTGGCAAAACCATACCCCGGCAAATCTACTAGATACCATTTTTTAAACCCTTGATTCGATTTATTATTACTCTCAATTTCAAAATGATTAATGAGTTGGGTTTTACCTGGAGCGGAAGATGTTTTTGCGAGCTTATTGTTTTTGCACAACATATTGATTAAAGAAGACTTGCCCACATTACTCCTACCAATAAAAGCAAATTCAGGTCTGTCCGGAGCAGGACAGGCTTTGTAATCGGCATTTGAAATAACGTAAACAGCTTTTTTAATTTCCATGCTGCAAATTAATCAAAAGCAGCCACCTTTACCCATTTGGTTATAACCAAGACTTAAATATTAATGGATCATTAAAAAGCAGCCCTTAAAGAAACAGACAAATTTCTACCAGGGGCAGAAATCCCGCTTGCAAAATAACGGTAGTTGCGGTCTAGTATATTTTCTAATGCAACTTGTAATTGAAAGCTATTTTTCAAGTGTATAGAAGATTTAAAATTGAGGGTATACCATGCAGGCATTCCGTCAGGAGTAGCATATTGCAAATTATCTTCGCCGTTGGGATTATAATCGGCTAATCTTTTCCAACCGTTAAATAATACAGTAAGGTCTGCATTCCACTTTGCACCCTGGTGCTTTACAGCAACCCTCCCGTGTGTTGGAGGAATATGATCTAAAGGGGTTCTACCATTAATGGCATCTCTAAATTGACCTCTGGTAAAATTAATAACACCCTCTGCAGTAAAGGTTTTGGCAAATTGAATCGAGGCATTTAAAGTTAATCCATATAATCTGGCCCTTGCTTTGTTTTGTAATGCATACACCCCGCTTTGTATACCACTATACAGGATGCTGTCTTGACCATTAAATAAAAAGCGATCTAATACCAATGCATTATTAAAAGCAGTATAAAAAACTGCTGCACCATAACTAAAAACAGCACCATATTTATTAAGATTCCACTCTACATTATATGTATACTCAGGCCTAATATTGGTATTAGGCACAACTACCAATCCAGTTCGTGAATCAAATACTTTGGCTAAATCGTCTACATTGGGAGACCTAAAACCAGTACTGAAAACTAAGGCAGTTCTTAAATTATTTTTGGAAGCATATACTATACCGATATTTCCCGTTAGTGCTTGGTTGCTCTGCCTCGCTTTAGTAAAGGGGAATCGAGTTAATGCCGTATCTACGAACTGAGCATTTAGTTGAACTAAATTAAATCTCAAGCCATCATTAATGGTTAACTGATCTGAAATTTTAAAAGTGTGTTGAGCAAATAATGCATGCGATCCCATTGAAGTAGGACCATCGGAATACCGAGTGGTAATGCGGCTTTTGTTACCAGAAACAATATTTACTCGCTCAGCAGTAGACTTCACATAATTACTATATGATTCTGCACCTACATGAAGTTCGTGCCTGCCATAATAATGTTTAGCATCTATATTCAACCCAAAAATATGCACCCTTTCCCACCTAAAATCTTTATTGTTATTTTGAAATCTTCTTGTAATTCTACTCTCTTCAATATCCTGAAAACTCGCAGTTATCTTAATATCTTTAAAAAAACCATCTTGTTCTTTAGCAGTTAAATGATAAGCAGCCATATTTCTAATTTGTGGCCCGTAGTACCATTCTGCAAAAACAGGTCTTGCCCCATTCATTTCAGACAAACGGTCATACCGTGGTATATCATTGGTATTTGAGAATTGAAAATTTAAAACATGTTGCACTTTTTTGCTTGCTTGATATAAAAACTTCTGTGTTATATCAACTTGTTTATATCCAGAGCCAACTTGTTTATTGGGATTGGGGTTCGGAACAATGATGTCAAGATTTCCAGCCCTTTCCACAAATACATTTCTCTTGCCAAAGTTTGGATATGCTGCACTTCTATTGTTCCCTTGAATTAAATCTCCAAAACTGCCATAACTAACAGAAGTGAAAGAAGCCCATTGTTTTCCTCCAATATTTAATTGAATATTTCCCCTATTTTCTTGCATAGCACTAGAATAACGAAGTGTAGCTGCACCGGAAATTTGGGTTTTATTATTGTTTGATAAAATAGGGTCTTTGGTTGTTAAACTAATCACCCCTCCTAAAGCATCGCTTCCAAATAGCGTAGAAGAAGGACCATATAAAATCTCCATACGGTCTAAAACCATATTATCAATGGTGATGATATTTTGCAAATGACCTGCACGGTAAATTGCATTATTCATTCTAACTCCATCTACTACCAGTAAAATTCGACTGGCTTCGAAGCCTCTAATGACAGGACTCCCCCCGCCTTGCTGACTTTTTTGAACAAATAACTTTCCTGAATTAATTAGAGCATCCGCTGTATTGAGTTGGAAATTAAGCTGCTCACGGGTTTTTAGCACATCAATTGTTTGTGCCACTCGTTTAAATTTCTCAGCAAAGCGGCTTGAATAAACAACCACATCATCTAGCAACTTAGCATTCACTTTTGTTGTATCAGTTTGTTGTGCTTTAATACCCAAGGCACTTGCCATCAATACCAAGATGAAAATCAATTTCTTTCTACACATGCAATCATCAACCTTTAAAATTCTAACCTATTGGGTCTATTTGGTCTTCTTTAGAATTAAACTATCAGCAGGGAAGCGTGCTTTCATGGTATCTCTTACTGCAACAGACCAGTCCATTAAAACACTTCTTTCTGCTTCAGTAAGTTTAGCATCTCCATGCACAACAGTATAAGATTCTAAAGGCATTTCACCTCCTTTTACTTCATCAAAAACTTCTTCTAACTTATGGTATTGCTTTGCCAATTTGTATGAAGCAAATTCATTAAAATTCAAGTGCTTTTTTCCATCTTTTACATGATCATCTAACCACCATGCAACGGGCTGTATTTCTGCATACCAAGGGTACACGGTGTTATTGCTATGACAGTCATTACAAGCCTTCGTTAAAATTTGCTCAACGTTAGTTGGAACTGGATATAAGGAACTGATATCATTTTCTTTGTTTCCAGAATTATTTTTTTCGGGCCTAAAAGCTTGTAGAACAAGTAAAACAACTAATAGTGCTAAGAGCAATTTTTTTATCATGGTTTGCTTTTTAATTGGTTAAAATATTTCCAGTCATTTGAGTAGGAATAGGCACTTGCATAAAAGTTAGGATAGTAGGTGCTATATCCGCTAATTTTCCTGCAGATAGCTTGCCCCTCCATTCTTTATCTATTATAAACAATGGCACCGGATTAAGTGTATGTGCAGTATTAGGAGACCCATCTTCATTAATTAAGAAATCTGCATTACCATGATCTGCGGTTAAGAAAATAGTATAACCATGTTCTACTGCCAGTGTCACAATTTTTGAAACACAAGCATCCACCGTTTCAACTGCTTTAACAACTGCTTCAAAAACCCCTGTATGTCCTACCATGTCGGCATTTGCAAAATTTAAACAAATAAAATCGGCCGATTCGGCAGCAATTTCAGGTAAAATTTTTTCTGTTATTTCCGCAGCACTCATTTCCGGCTGTAAATCATAGGTAGCCACTTTAGGAGACGGAGCCATGATTCTAGACTCCCCTTCAAAAGGTTCTTCCCTTCCGCCACTAAAGAAAAAAGTTACGTGCGGATATTTTTCTGTTTCTGCTATTCTTATTTGTTTTTTGCCGTGAGCCGCTAATACTTCTCCAAGAGTGTTGGTTAAATTATCATTTTCAAATATCACATTCACTCCTTTAAATGTTTGATCATACATGGTCATAGTTGTATAATGCAAATTCAATGGATGCATATTTTGTTCAGGAAAAGCTTTCTGGGTAAGCACTTCAGTGATTTCCCTACAGCGATCGGTTCTGAAATTAAAGGCAATAACAATGTCCCCTTCTGCTATTTGGGCTACTGGTTTGCCATCTATTTGGGTAATTACAGTAGGTAAAATAAATTCATCGGTAATTCCTTGATTATAACTCTCCTGAATAGCTTCTGCAGCGTTGTGTGCATGATTCCCATTTGCATTTACCAAACAATGGTAAGCCAAAGCCACTCTCTCCCAGCGCTTATCTCTATCCATTGCATAATATCGACCACTTACGGTTGCAATGGTACCAACAGTCTTTTTAAGATGGGCTTCTACGTCTTGAATGTACCCTAATCCACTTTTAGGATCGGTATCTCTTCCGTCGGTGAAAGCATGTATAAAAACATTACTTAGCCCCTGCTCTTGACAAATAGAACAAATCGCTTTTAAATGATTGGTATGGGAGTGCACTCCACCATCGCTCACCAAACCAAGTAAGTGCAATTTTTTGCCTGTTTGCTTTGCTTGATGAATGGCATCTAATAAAACTGAATTAGTGGCCAAAGACCCATCTTTAACGGCAACATTGATTCTCTGCAATTCTTGATACACTATTCTTCCGGCACCTAAATTTAAATGACCAACTTCACTATTGCCCATTTGACCATCAGGGAGACCTACTTGTTCACCGCAAGTTGTTAAAGTAGTATTTGGATAGGTGGAGTATAAGCTACTCACAAAAGGCACGTTCGCATTTTGGATGGCATCAGCAGACTTAACTTGACCTAAACCCCAGCCATCCATGATGATTAATATTACTTTTTTGCTCATGCGTTAAAGTTAATCTATTTCTCATTCAGCTTTTGGATGTACATTTATCAAATCGGTAAAAATGCTCATTTTTGGCATGATTATAGCACATTTAAGCTAAAATGGAATTTATGAAGCACTGGATCTTAAGCATTTGTTTTATAATAGCGGGCTTTGCAAATATCAATGCGCAAACGGAAACAGATATGGTGGTAAGGGCATTAAAAACAGCTAACCCAGACTTGATTACTACCTATTTAGATGATTATGTAGACATGAAGCTTTTAGACAAAGACGAAGTAAAGAATATGAGTAAGAATCAGGCCGCTATGGCTTTAAAATTATTCTATTCAGATCATAGTATTAAAGGATTTGAAAAAGTATCCGATGGTGGTAAAGGCAATTTGGTTTACATACTAGGCAAATTAACTACCTCTGGTAAAAGTTACAGCATTACTGTGCAGCTAAAGCAAAAGAACGGGGCCTTGTACATTATCACTATGCGAATTAGCTAAAAAGCATTTATGAATTCATTTGATATTGCCTTATCGAATCTTGTTAATCAAGCTATAAAAGAAGATATTGGCAGTGGAGATCATTCCACTTTAAGTTGTATTCCCCCTACCCAAAAAGGAAAGGCTGTACTGAAAATAAAAGAGGGTGGTATTCTTGCTGGAATTGAAGTTGCAAAAAAGATTTTCAATCAATTAGAGCCAGAGAGTTGTTTAACTGCATTTAAAAAAGATGGAGACGAGATTCAACCCGGTGAAATTGCTTTTGAAATTACAGCTTCAGTCCATACAATCCTTAAAGGTGAAAGATTGGTTTTAAACTGCATGCAAAGAATGAGTGGTATTGCTACTTTAACAGCAAGTTATACTAGTCTATTAAAAGGTTACCATACCCGATTATTAGACACCAGAAAAACAACACCCAATTTTAGATTACTCGAGAAAGAAGCTGTCAAAATTGGTGGGGGCACTAACCATCGTTTTGGTTTATTCGATATGATTATGCTCAAAGACAATCATATTGATTACTGCGGGGGTATTATAAAAGCCATCAATAAAGCGTATGACTATTCCTCTAATTTAGAAAATCCGCTTAAAATTGAAGTAGAGACCAGGAATTTAGAAGACGTTCAGCTAATATGTGATCATGCTCTAGATAAAGTTGATAGGGTCATGTTAGACAACTTTAGTCCTAATTTGGTGGTTGATGCACTTCAATTAATTAAGGGCAAAATAGAGACAGAAGCTAGCGGCGGTATTAATCGATCAAATATCCAAGAATATGCTCAAACTGGTGTTGACTTTGTTAGCGTTGGAGGGTTAATTCATCAAGCCCAAAGCATCGATTTAAGTTTAAAAGCCTCATTCGTGAAATAAATAACTGCCTTGAAAAAAAATGCTAAAAATGGCGCGCTTTTTTAGTATTTTGCTTAGATAAACTTATTCGTGAAAAATGAATGCGCTAAGGTTTTAATGCTCGCATGCATTAACCTCTTTTTCTTTACTGTACCCAATTTATATGCACAATCTTTTGCAAAAGACAGTATTGAAAACCTGATTTCAAAAAAAGGTTCTGCTATAGAGCGCATTCAATTCTTAAATACGCTTGGAGAACAATTAGCAGATAAAAATACCCAATTAGCTACTGAATTTTCAAATAGAGCTTTGCTTGAATCGGAAAAATTAAACCTTTCAAAAGAAAAAGGCAAAGCACTCAATAATTTAGCCTGGGTAAAATACCGAAAAGGTGATTTCTCAGCTGCTTTTCAATTCAGTACAAAAGCTTTAAAGTGGAATGACTCTATTAAAAATCTACCACTATTAGCTGCCTCCTATAGATGTCTTGCATCTGTATATAATTCACAAGGAAACATACAAAAATCAATTGAATTTTTTTTAAAAGACCTTTCATTGCACACTCAGTTGCAAGACCAAAAAAGTATTGGTAGAGCATTGAATAATCTTTCATTTACTTTTATTAGGGGAAATATATTAGACAGTGCAAAGATTTATTCTGCAAAAGCAATCGCTTTCAATAAAAAGCTAAATGACTACTATCTGATTGCATTTGCATACAGAAATGCGGGTGATTTGGCTGAGAAAAGAAAAATAAAGGATAGCTCAATAACCCTTTTTGAGCGAGCCTTTTACAACGCTAAAAAAGCCAATAGCATACAAATGCAAGTAACTGCGTTATACAGGATTGGCAGAGTATTGAACAATGAAAAGAAATATGCTGAATCCATCCAGTATTTAGAAAAAGCTTTAGACTTAGGCATCATAATGGGGGCTAAATCTGAAACAGCATTAATTTATAGTTTATTAGCGGTTGCTTACAACGGAATTGGAAATTATAAAGAGGCATATAGGGTACAAAAACAATTTAGCTATTTAAATGACTCCTTATATCAAGAAAGAAGCCGATCAAAACTTGCAGAAATGCAAGCCCAATTTGAGGCTGAGAAAAAGGAATCTGAAATTAATCAATTGAAGTATGAAAGAGAACAACAAATCGCTTCAAACCAAAAAAAGACCTTATTAAATTACTCATTACTGATCACATTAATTGTGATTATTTTAATGATGTTTGTTATTTGGAGAGAAAACAAATACAAAACAGCAACCAACCTTTTATTAGAGTCTCAAAAAAAAGAATTAGAGGAAACAATTTTATTAAAAGACAAGGTGTTCTCTATTATTTCTCATGATTTACGATCTCCCATTGCGTCTTTGAATGCGGTATTACCCATGCTTGATCCAGAAACCTTAGATCATGAAACCTATCAGGAACTAAAAAATAATTTATCAAAACAATTACAAAATTTAAACTACGTCTTAGATAATTTATTGATTTGGTCAAGATCTAGAATAGTTGGGGTTGCACAGCCAGAATTAAAAGAAATTAATCTTTATAAACAAGCTGGCATATCCGTATCACTATTGAGTGGGCTTGCAGAACAAAAGAAAATTACCATAACCAACCTGATAGAGCATTCATTAGCGGTTAATGCAGATCCACAACACTACGATATCCTAATTCGAAATATCCTTTTAAATTCCATAAAGTTCACCAATGAAAATGGGTTAATCCGAATATTTAGCAAAATAGAAAATGACCAAATTGCCATTTGTATTGAAGACAATGGTGTTGGAATGAACCCTGATCAAGTAAATCGCTTATTTCAACTTAAAACCCATTTTACTACACTGGGAACTCAAAAAGAAAAAGGAACCGGACTTGGTCTATTAATTTGTGCAGAATACGCTGCTATTAATGATTGGAGCATAAAAGTGAACAGCGAAATTGGGAAGGGTACTGTATTTTCGCTTATTCTTTCAAAAACAAGTGCATGAGTAAGAAAAATATAGCGGATCAGGCTGGTTTTGTTTACAGTACAGATCCCAACTTTCAATTTAAAAGATCAGCAGACGAGGCATTGGTAACCTTAGAGCCTGCCAAACAAAATCTGGTTATTCAATTAGACAAAAAACAAAGGGGAGGAAAAACAGTGACTTTAATCACTGGATTTGTAGGCTCAGAAAATGATCTTGAAGTACTTGCTAAACAATTAAAGAATTTCTGCGGAACAGGTGGTAGTGCTAAAGATGGAGAGGCCATTGTTCAAGGGGATCAGCGAGACAAAGTGTTGCTTTGGTTACAAAAAAACGGCTATATCAAAAGCAAAAAAAAATAGGCTATAATGAAATTAAATTTTATTGAAAAAAATATTCTAACTTACTGTCTTTCTAAAACTTTTCATTCAAACTAATACCATCATGGCAAAAGCAAGTAAAAAGAAAGCCGCTAAAAAAGCAGCTCCTAAAAAAGCAGCCAAAAAAGTAGCCCCTAAAAAAGCGGTTAAAAAAGCTGCCCCAGCAAAAAAAGCCGCTCCTAAAAAAGCCGCTCCAAAGAAAGCAGCTAAAAAAGTAGCCCCTAAAAAAGCCACCAAGAAAGCAGCACCTGCAAAAAAAGCAGCACCTAAAAAAGCTGTTAAAAAAGCTGCTCCTGCTAAAAAAGCAGCTCCAAAGAAGGCTGCGAAAAAAGCAGCTCCTGCTAAAAAAGTAGCTCCAAAGAAGGCTGCGAAAAAAGCCGCTCCTGCTAAAAAAGCCGCTCCTGCTAAAAAAGTAGCACCTGCAAAAAAAGCAGCTCCAGTTAAGAAAGCTGCACCAGTAAAAAAACCAGCTGTTAAAAAACGCGTTAAAAAAGTGGCTCCTGTAGCTCCTGTAGCACCTGCTGCTCCAGAAATGCCAGTTGCCGAAACAGTAGCAGTAGAAGCTCCTACGCTATTTACTCCTGAAACTCCTAGTTCAGAAAATAACGGTTAAGTTTTAACAGTTCAAATAATATGACCCTGTTTTTATTCATAAGAGCAGGGTCTTTTATTTTATATTCATCCCACTGATTTAAATATAGTTCTTATGAAAAAATGGAGCTTTCTTTTTGTTTGTTTTTTTGCTTTTGCTGCTCATGCCCAGAATAATGGGAGTATCGCAGAAAAAACAAAATCCATGAAAAAAATGGATGGTTTTTTCCCTTTTTGGTACGATGCCAATAACGGAAAAATATGGTTATTAGTAAACCAACTAAACACAGAATTTTTATACGTTAATAGTTTACCAGCAGGCCTAGGATCCAATGATATTGGGCTAGACAGAGGACAAATAGGAAATACGCGCATTGTCTATTTTCATAAAGTAGGTAAAAAGTTATTGCTTATACAACCCAATTATGATTATAGAGCTAGTTCTATTGATGTTCAAGAACAAAAAGCGGTAGCAGAATCTTTTGCTTCCTCAGCAATAGCTTCATTCAATATTGAGGCGGAAGAAAATGGACAATACTTAATAGACTTAAATACATTTTTAATAAGAGATGCGCACGGTGTTGCAGATAAAATTAGAAGTATGCGGCAAGGTACTTATACTTTTAATGAAGCAAGGTCTGCCATCTACATCAACAATACCAGAAACTTTCCGTTGAATTCAGAGTTTGAAGCAATGATAAGTTTTGTAGGTGGAGCAGATGCAGGCAGATTCGTTAGAGCAGTAAGCCCGTCAACAGAAGCGATTACATTAAGAATGCATCACTCTTTTGTACAATTACCCGACAATCAATTTAAGCCACGCAAATATGATATCAGAAGTGGTTATTTTGGAAGATCTTATTATGATTACAGTAGTGATTTTACAGAGCCCATTCAACAAATGGTGATAGCCAAACATCGCTTGTTTAAAAAAGACCCTACTGCTGCAATAAGTGAACCCGTTAAGCCAATTGTATACTATCTAGATAATGGAACTCCTGAACCCATTCGTTCTGCTTTATTAGATGGGGCTAAATGGTGGAACCAAGCCTATGAAGCAGCCGGATTTAAAAATGCATTTATCGTCAAAATATTGCCCGATTCTGCCGACCCAATGGACATTCGTTACAATATGATTAACTGGGTGCATCGATCTACTAGGGGTTGGAGTTATGGTGCATCCGTTACCGATCCCCGCACGGGAGAAATTATTAAAGGTCAAGTAACACTTGGGTCATTAAGGGTTAGACAAGACTATTTAATTTTTACAGGATTACTCGCTCCGTATGAAACAGGAAAGCCTGTTCCGGCAACTATGAGAGAAGCCGCTTTGCAAAGACTAAGACAATTATCTGCGCACGAAATAGGCCATACGCTTGGTTTACAGCACAACTACGCATCTAGTGTAAACAATCGTGCTTCGGTTATGGATTATCCGCATCCTGCTGTATTTATAAATGCAAAAGGAGCCATCGATTTTAGTAAAGTGTATACCAATGAAATTGGAGAATGGGATAAACGTGCCATTATGTATGGCTATAGTCATTTTCCAAATGGCACAGATGAAACAGCTGCATTAAATAAATTATTAGAAGAAAACCAACAGAAAGGATTGCTTTTTATAGCAGATGCAGATGCTAGAGCTGCGAGTGGATTTCATCCAGACGCCCATTTATGGGATAATGATAGTGATCCAGTTACGGAACTCAACAATGTATTAGCGGTTAGGCAAAAAGCATTGGACCAGTTTTCAGAAGCAAATATTCGGCCGAATACTCCAATGAGTACTTTAGAAGATGTTTTGGTACCTGTTTATAATTACCATCGCTATCAAGCCGAAGCGGTCAGTAAATTAATTGGAGGCATGAATTATAGTTACAATGTTAGAGGAGACAAGCAGGTTCAACCAACTGTTTTGCCAGCAGCTACTCAATTGAAAGCGTTGAATGCGATGCTGAAAACATTGTCTCCAAGTGTTCTAACATTACCCAATAGAATTGTACAATTGATTCCACCCAGACCACCAATGTACAATGGTGTTGGCGAAGTTTTTCCTAAAAGAACAGGGATGAGTTTTGATCCACTAGCTGCTGCGGAAGCACTTACTCATTTTGAATTATCCTTTTTATTTAATGCGGAGCGAGCCAATCGTTTGGTTCAACTAAAGGCAATGGCTGGTACACCAGGATGGGATGATGTGTTAGATGCTATTATTAATGCTACATGGAAAGCCGCACCAGAAAAGGGTTTGGCTAGAGAAGTTCAAAAGCAAACGCAACAAATGGTTCTAACATGGCTATTAGCTTTGAGTCAAAATGAACAGTCTAATTATGCTGTTCAATCGATCAGTCATAACCGTTTAGCACTATTGAAAAAGTATGCAGAGAATATGGTAAAAGCTGGAACAGATATTGCACATTTTGGATATGCTATAGAAAGAATAAATAACCCCAAAGAAATCAGTTTACCAGAGCATAAAGAAATTCCCCCAGGCGCACCCATTGGTTGTGATTGGGATCACTAATTTAAATGCTTCTTACCCAAAATAAAAAACCTCACATTTAGTGAGGTTTTTTATTTATTTCAAATGACTCGTCTTTATTGGCGAAAGAAAAAATTACTTTGCTAAAATCACACAAGCATTCTAACCGGCTCTTCTAGTAATTGCTTCAAGGTTTGTAAGAATGCAGCTCCAGTTGCACCATCCACAACACGGTGGTCGCAGCTTAACGTCAACTTCATAATATTACCTGGAACCACTTGACCATTTTTCACAACAGGCTCTTGAGATATACCACCTACTGCTAAAATACAAGCATCTGGAGGATTAATAATGGCAGTGAATTGATCAATACCAAACATCCCTAAGTTAGAAATAGTAAATGTGCTTCCTTCCCAATCAGATGGTTGCAATTTTTTATCTTTTGCTCTTTGAGCAAAGTCTTTTACCTCAGCTCCAATTTGGCTCAGTGATTTACCATCAGCAAATCTTACCACAGGAACCAATAATCCTTCATCTACTGCAACAGCAACACCTATATTAATATGATCATTGTATCTGATGAAATCACCCATCCAACTGCTGTTGATTTTTGGATGCTTTTTCAATGCCATCGCCGTTGCTTTTACAACTAAATCATTAAAGCTCACTTTCACCGAAGCCACTTCGTTGATTTTAGTTCTTGCAGCAATTGCGGCATCCATATCAATTTGCATGGTTAAGTAAAAATGAGGCGCAGTAAATAAACTTTCACTTAAACGCTTCGCAATTACTTTACGCATTTGAGAAACAGGCACATCCGTAAAGCTTACCTGACCAGCTACAGCATTGCTAACTACAGGCGCTGCAGATTGAGCAACAGGAGCTGCAGGGGCAACTGTGGTTGCAGGAACATATTGGTCAATATCAATTTTGGTAATCCTACCATTATCGCCTGAACCCTTTACAAATTTTAAATCAATGCCTTTTTCAGCAGCAATTCTTTTTGCCAAAGGAGAGGCAAAAATTCTACCACTATTTACAACAGCTTGTTCAACAACAGGCTCAGCTACAGCTATAGGCGCTGTTGGAGCGGCAGGAGTAGTTTCAACAACAGGCGTGGAAACAGCAGCACTAGCACCAGCTTTTAAGCCTGCAACAATTGCGGCAACATCCAATCCATCCTTGCCAATAATACATAACAAGTCGTTTACTAATATTTTCTCACCCGCTTTAGCTCCTTGATACAATAAAATACCATCCTTGTAACTTTCCAGTTCCATAGTGGCTTTATCTGTTTCTATATCAGCTAAAACTTCTCCTTTTTTAACAAGGTCTCCCACATTTTTTTGCCATGAAGCAATTACCCCTTCCGTCATTGTATCGCTTAATCGAGGCATTAAAACCACTTCTTCCATTGAAGCAAAATCAGTTGCAGGGGCTACATTCGTAGGGATTGAAGCTGCGGCTGGTTCAGCAGGCTCAACAGTTGGAGCAGCCACTGATTCCGCAGTTGGTATAGGCGCTGTTGCACCGCCACCATGTATTTTAACTAATTCGGTTATATCTTCCCCTGGTTTACCAAAAATGGCTAATAAATCGTTCACCTGCAATTTCCCTCCATCAGGAGTTCCTATATGTAGTAGAACGCCATCCTGGTAACTTTCTAGTTCCATGGTAGCTTTATCAGTCTCAATTTCAGCCAGTAAGTCGCCCTTCTGAACTGTATCACCCACTCTTTTATGCCAGGCGGCAATTACCCCTTCGGTCATGGTATCACTTAATCGGGGCATCAAAATCACTTCAGCCATTGTTCTATATGCTTTAAATGAGCCGTGAAATTACGTTAAAAATCAACTCAATTATTGCCCCTGTGCAAGACTATACGCTTTTTTATCTCCCCACATGTTCAATATCTCTGTGGAACAAACTTTAAAATCTGCCGTAAGTCTTTTATAGAGCTCAATAATGTCAATCTGTGTAAGTGGAACATCGCCCACGCTTTCAAACCTACAACGGTATTGATTTATCAGATTTGTGTAAACAGATCCTTTAGGCCAAACCTGCGTACCTCTATTGCTAATAGTAACCAATTTAAATAAGTCTAATGTATGTTTTAAACATTTATCCGCTACTATAGTAGGTTGCTCATTACTCTCAATAAACATATCAACCCCAACAATGAATTCATTATTGGTGTCTTTTGTTTCTAGCATGGGATTATTCTCTAAAGCAAAAATGGTAGGAGTTACAGAAACATCCTTCATATCAGGCCTAGGGTTATGTGCAGGCTTTTGACCAAAATTGGCAATAATTGCGTTGGCGAATTCAGTTGTATTCAACGCAGGTGTTCCTTTTTCGCCAAAATCGCCTGTATGCTTACCGCTTTCTAGGGTATATAATAATGCATTCTCAATCATTGATGCAGACTGCATTAAACCTAAATGACGCAACATGCCAATACCGCTTAATAATAATGCAGTTGGGTTTGCAATGTTCTTACCAGCTATATCAGGAGCTGTTCCATGAACTGCTTCAAAAATAGAAATATGGTCCCCAATATTTGCAGAAGGGGCAAAACCTAAACCACCCACTAAACCAGCGCACAAATCACTTACTATATCTCCTTGTAAATTGGTTAAAACCACCACATCAAAAAGATCAGGCTTGCTTACCAATTTCATACATAGATCATCTACAATAACATCATCTGCTTTTAACTCAGGATATTCTTTGGCAATCTCATAAAACACTTCCAAAAACAAACCATCCGTTAGCTTCATAATATTGGCCTTATGACCGCAAGTAATTCTTTTGCAGCCTTTCTTTTTAGCCATTTCAAACGCATAGCGAATCACTTGCATGCTACCAGGACGAGTGATAAATCTTCTGCTTAAAGCCACGTCATTAGTAAGCATATGCTCAATACCACCGTAAGTATCTTCAATATTTTCTCTAACAATAGTAATATCAATAGGAATACCCGCTTTGCTAAACACAGTATCTACCCCATGCAGAGACTGAAAAGTTCTTTTATTTGCATAGGTATTCCAAGTTTTACGGGCAGTTACGTTTACACTTTTTACTCCCTTCCCTTTTGGAGTTTCCATAGGTCCTTTAAAAAGAATACCTAATGACTCTATGGTTTGCTGCGCTTCAGGGGTCATACCATTACTGTATCCTTTGTCAAATACCCATTTACCCATATCTACCACTTCATAAGTTAAGGGCACTTTGGCGGCATCAAATATGGATAAAACGGAGTCCATGATTTCTGGACCAATTCCATCTCCTTTAGCTACGGCAATTTTAGTCATAATCGTCTTTTTTAGTGCTGCAAAAGTACAGCCGATTCAATCATTTTAAGCATTTATTCACACGAATATTTGATGAATTTACCCTTATAGAATGTTAATTTACCTACATTTACAATGATTAATCTTTATATCTATGGTTTCTAAAATTTCAGCAGGTATTGAAATCACTGTAGAAGTATTCTACCAGTCCGATTACAGCAACCCGTTGAAAGGAGAATTCATGTTTGCTTATCGAATCACCATAGAAAACCATAACAAGTTTACAGTTCAACTTTTAAGAAGGCATTGGTTTATTTTTGATAGCAATGCAGAACATAGAGAGGTGGAAGGCGAAGGTGTAGTAGGGGTCCAACCAATCCTAGCGCCAGGAGAGCAATACACTTATGTAAGCGGGTGTAATTTAAAAACCGAAATGGGTAAAATGCAAGGCAGTTATACTTTGCAAAACCAATATACTAAGCAGAATTTTAAAGTGCCCATCCCCTCTTTTGATTTGATTGCTCCGGCAAAAATGAATTAACTGGGCTTGTATCTTGATTCCTCAAATAATTGTAGTGGGTCTTTTTTCATAAGCGCATCAAAAGATATTTCGCTGTTTTTTTTCATCCATTTTTGTACTATTTGCCAACCTAAAAACTGGCCAATATTACCAGGAGATTCTTTCCCAAAAGCTTGTGTAAATGGTCCTTCAGTAACATATTCTCGAACCAACTGAGGATCTAACTTGTACAAAAGGTCATTCTGGATAAAAAAACTCCAGATATTTTTTTCATTACTCAAACAAGCTTCCAATTGTTTAGCAGAATAACCCGTAATTAAAGTGTCGGAAAGCTGGGGGAGTAAATGGTCTATCACATATATCCGTTTTCCTAATTCAATCATTTGAGCAATCAAGGGTTTACCAGACAATTGTTCGGGATACATGTCTAATACTATATTTTTCATTGCGCTTACAGGTATATAAGCTGGCTCAAATTTTCTGGAGATAAAAGCTGGATACATAGCCATACCCTCTGCACTAGTATAGATTGGGTGGTCTTTGCCCATAAACAATTGCGCTCCAATTGCAATGGCATCTTTGGTAAGAATACAACCATAACTGTTCACAGGACCAATAAAACTGATTAATTTGGTAGGCAAGGGATAGGATGGGAAATAATTTTTCACATACTGTAAGCCCGTTTTGATTGCTTTAGCTTGCTTTTTTTGCTCACTAAAAATAGCTGCATACTGCTTGTAAAATGGCTGATAAACACGAAAAAAAGCTTTTAAATCTTCAGACTCTCTTTGAGGCATCAGTGCAAGAATATTCGTCAGAAAAACCGTAGTAAAATCAGGATATTTCTTGTCTAATGCAGCAATAGAAGCTTCGAGTTGAAGCGTATCCATTGCAAAAAAATCTTCTTCGAAGTGCTGTTCTTGTAGCTGAATTTTTATCCCAGAAACATCAGGAGCATTATCATGGCTATTGCACGAAAACAATAAAATCAATAAAAATAAAGCAAGCATCCTTGTATTCATAGAACGAATTAACGGAAAGGATTGCAATCATGTTGTTAAATTGATGAAATTTGTGCTATGAAAATATTCATAGCACAACAAAACTATCATATTGGCAATTTTGAGTTAAACACCAAAAAGATAATTGAAGCCATTGAAACTGCTAAAGCAGCCGGTGGAGACTTAATCCTTTTTAGTGAAATGACCGTATCGGGATATCCTGCAAGAGATTTTGTTGAATTTGAAGATTTTATTGAGCAATGCAATGTGGCAATCAATACCATTAAAGCCCATGCCGATACTATTGGCGTATTAATTGGAAGTCCGGTAAAAAACAAACATTTAAAAGGCAAAGACTTATTTAATGCTGCCTATTTTTTATATGAAAAAGAAGTAAAAGCAATAGTTCATAAAACATTATTACCAACGTATGATGTGTTTGATGAGTACCGTTATTTTGAACCTGCATATGAGTGGAACATTATTGAATTTAAAGGCAAGAAGCTGGCAGTCACTATTTGCGAAGACATTTGGAATTTAGGAGACAACCCATTGTATCGAATTTGCCCAATGGATGAATTGATGAAATTCAATCCAGATATCATGCTCAATTTAAGTGCATCACCATTTGATTACACGCATGATGAAGACCGAAAAGCAGTCATCAAATCAAATGTTTTAAAATATAAAATTCCATTATTTTACTGCAATGCAGTAGGAAGCCAAACAGAAATTGTTTTTGATGGAGCATCTTTGGTTTTTGACAAAGAAGCCAATTTAATGAAAGCCTTCCCAATGTTTGAAGAAGCATTAGACTGGGTTGAATTAAATGAAGATGGATTCATCAACGGACCAATTTTAGAACCAGCAAGTAGAATACCTGAAAAAGAATTAAACCCTGCAACGCTAGATCCTCAATTAAATATTGAGCAAGTTTACCAAGCATTGGTATTTGGCATTAAGGATTATTTTGGGAAAATGGGTTTCACCAAAGCAATTCTTGGATCTTCAGGGGGGATTGATTCTGCTGTAACATTGGCCATTGCTTGTGATGCGCTGGGTGCAGAAAATGTAAGAGCCATTTTGATGCCATCCCCATATTCAACAGATCACTCAGTGAATGATGCGGTTGCACTCAGTAAGAATTTAAATAATCCCTATGATATTGTTCGAATAGATCAAGTATACGAAAGCTTCTTACAAACATTAAAGCCTTTGTTTAAAGACTTACCCTTTTCTTTAGCCGAAGAAAATATTCAAAGCAGAAGTAGAGGAAATATATTAATGGCTATTGCTAATAAGTTTGGATATGTATTATTAAATACCTCTAATAAAAGCGAATTAGCTACTGGTTATGGAACTTTATATGGTGATATGGCTGGAGGTCTTGGCGTATTAGGTGACTGTTATAAATTACAAGTGTATGAATTAGCCAGATACATCAACCAATCAAGAGAAATTATTCCGCACAATATCATTAGTAAGCCTCCAAGTGCAGAACTAAGACCCAATCAAAAAGACAGTGATAGTTTACCAGACTATGGAGTGCTTGATAAATTATTGTATCAATATATAGAGAAAAGACAAAGCCCAAATAATATCAAGTCTCAAGGATTTGATGCAGCATTAGTAGACCGTACGCTCAAAATGGTAAACAATAACGAATACAAGCGCAATCAGTTTTGCCCCATTATTCGTATTTCACCAAAAGCTTTTGGCGTTGGAAGAAGAATGCCCATCGTTGGTAAATACCTAAGCTAATTATTTTTACTTAATACCAAAATTGGAACATGGCTATGAAAAGCCAGTTTCTTGGTATGACTAGAAGAAAATAACTGCGCAAAGAAATTATGTTCTTTGGGTACGGTGATGACTAAATCAACTTGTTGCTCATCTACAAATTGATTAATCCCGTTCACAAAATTTTCTTCGTGAGAAAAGTGATAGCTCGGGTTCAATTTTTGTAAGACGGTATGTACTGCAAAGCTCTCGCCCATAACAGTTCCTGGAAATGTCTGTTCAAATTCATTTGGTTCTGCTTCAACATTAAAAACCATTAAAGCAGCCCCAGTTAATTGTTGCATTAACCCAATTTGATCAACCGGAATATATTTTTCTGCATCATTAAAATCGCATGCAAATAGTAATTTTTGAACTGGCTTAAAGCTCGACTTAGCAGGCACTATAATTAATGGGATATGGCTGTGTTCAGCAATATGTACCGTATTACTACCAATGAGGGTTTCCTCGATAGCACCGCCACCAGTTATGCCCATTACTACTAATTCAATAGACTCTTTTTCAGCGTAATCTTCTAATGCAGAAAGGATGGATCCATAAACAGCAAGCACATCAAATACAATCCCCGTGTCTACATACTTTGAGAGTAAATTAGCCCTAAACTGAAGTAGTCTATTTTCTGCAGATTCTCTAAAACTGTCTATTTCTGGAATTTGAATACCCGGCATCATTGGATCTATTGCCACAGGTATTTCATAAGCATGCAATAAAACAATTCGTTCCGCTTTCACTTGTTGTGCAAAATGAACAGCGTAATCAGCAGCATTACTAGCAGTTGAAGAAAAGTCGGTAGGTACAATGATGGTTTTCATAATCCATTTATTTCTTGTGAAGTTCCGATTAATGTTCAACACAAAAAATGAAAAAAATCATGTATTAGAGATTTTCAATAATCCCTGCAATTCCTTGCCCACCACCCACACAGGCAGTAACCATACCATATTTTTTATTCAAGCGCTTCATATCATTCAACAACTGGACAGTCAATTTACAGCCTGTACAACCTAATGGGTGCCCTAATGCAATAGCACCACCATTGATATTTACCTTTGTACTGTCTAATCCAAGCTCTCTAATTACCGCTAGCGATTGAGAAGCAAATGCTTCATTTAATTCAAACAAATCAATATCGCTCAAATTCATCCCTGCCTGCTTCAAAACCTTTGGTATTGCAGCAACAGGACCAATGCCCATGATCCTAGGATGAACCCCAGCAGAAGCACAATTCACTAATCTTCCAATAGGTGTTAACCCCAATGACAACATCATCCGCTCGCTCATTACTAAAGCAAATGCAGCACCATCACTAGTTTGAGAAGAATTACCAGCAGTTACACTCCCTCCTACTGCAAAAGCAGCTTTAAGTTTAGAAAGGCCTTCAACAGTAGTATCAGCCCTTAATCCTTCATCAGTATCTACAATATATGACCTAACCGCTTTTTTACCTTTTTCGTTTAAATAAGTTTCGTCAACTGTAATTGGAAGAATTCCTGATTTAAAATAGCCATTTTCAATAGCTGTTTTGGCTTTCATATGAGAGGCATAAGCAAAAGCATCTTGATCTTCTCTTGATATATTAAACTCTTTTGCAACTGCTTCTGCAGTTAACCCCATACTTAAATAATAGTCAGGCTCATCTTTTGCAATAGCATAAGAAGGAACTGTCTTCCAACCTGCAGTGGGTACCATACTCATGCTCTCTGTTCCACCAGCAATAATACACTCAGCCATTCCAGACCTAATTTTGGCTGTTGCAGTTGCAATACTCTCTAATCCACTTGCACAATATCTATTAATGGTGATACCTGCCACTTCAATACCCAAGGCTTTTGCCGCAATTACTCTACCAAACTGAAGTCCTTGTTCTGCTTCAGGTACAGCATTTCCAACAATCACATCATCTACTAATTTCGAGTCTAGCTGTGGTACCGATGCCATTAAACCTTTGATTACCTCAACGGCTAAATCATCGGGTCTAAAAAAACGGAATCCACCTTTTTTACTTTTAGTAACTGCGGTTCTAAATCCCGCTACTATATAGGCTTCTTGCATAAACTTGATTTAATCATTCAAATGTAGTAAAAATGATTAAAAGTTGTTTATGCAACTAAATTTTAAATCATTCTTTAGGGGTATTTTCGCAAAAATTTTTGACTTTGTATCCACTATTAAGAAATCTACTATTTAAGGCAGCCCCAGAGAAAGTACATTATTTCTCTATGAACTGTTTAAAAATAGCAACTTCAATAGGTTTGGGTGATGCCATACTTAAAAACCTATTTCAGTACAAGGCTACTAATTTGCAAAAAGAAGTAATGGGCTTGCATTTTAAAAACCCCGTTGGTTTAGGTGCAGGCTTCGATAAAAATGCAGCATACTTGCATGAATTAGAAGCGCTCGGGTTTGGATTTGTTGAAATAGGCACTGTTACACCAAAAGGGCAACCAGGCAACGATTTGCCTAGGCTATTTAGACTTCCAGCAGACAAGGCATTGATTAACAGAATGGGATTCAACAACGAAGGTGTTGCTGCCGTAAAAGAACGATTAATTAATTGGAACAGCCGAGGAAAGGTTAAAGGAGATTTAATTATTGGCGGCAATATTGGTAAAAATAAAATTACCCCCAATGAAGATGCTTGGAAAGATTATAGCATTTGCTTTAATGAATTGCACGATCAGGTAGATTATTTTGTGGTAAATGTAAGCTCACCTAATACACCTGGATTAAGGGCCTTACAAGAAAAAGATGCACTCACAAAAATTTTCAGTGAATTGCAACACCATAATGCAGGCAAACCAAATCCAAAACCACTCTTATTAAAAATTGCGCCAGACCTAACAAAGGAACAATTGGATGATATTGTTGAACTATCGTTAACAATGAACTTGAGTGGGTTGGTAGCAACCAATACTACATTAGACAGGTCAAATTTATCAGCAACATCTGCAGCTTTAAGTGAGTCAATAGGTATGGGGGGATTGAGCGGAAAGCCGGTTCAGAAAAGATCTACTGAAATTGTTCAATATATTTCAAATCAAACCCAAGGCAAAGTACCCATCATTGCCAGTGGTGGAATTTTTACGGGTGAAGATGCCAAAGAAAAAATGATTGCAGGAGCTTCATTAGTGCAAGTTTGGACTGGCTTTGTTTATGAAGGACCTGCAATCGTAAAAAATATTTGTACTTACTTAGCGGCAAATAAATAACTGCATTAGAAATCAAATCCTAAGGCAAAATAATATACTGGTGCGCCTTTGAAGATTCCTTTCATAGGCCATCCCGCATCAAATTTCATGAAATAACCCAGCAAAGTACTCCTTACACCAAAACCATAACCACCCGCAAATGGGCCTAATCCACCTGCGTCAATTTTTACTACCACCGGTGTTTGATTATTGGAAATTACTTCTCCTGGACGTTTGATTCCATTATACTTACCATTCCATGCGGTTCCTAAATCTAAGAACTGTACAACTTGGAAATTGCGGAGGAAAGCGTTGTTAATTGGTCTATCAAATATGGTTGCAAATAAAGGCAGCCTAAATTCACTATTGATTACAAAAGCATTATTTCCATTGGCAATATTTTGAGTATAACCACGCATGTTTACAGCCAAAGATTGGAACGCATAGTTTTGATCAGCTGCAGGTTGGTTGCTGTTATTGAATTTAGGTCCAATCCAACCGTCTACACCACCTAAGTAATAGATTAACTTTTGACTACCCCAAGAAAAGTCTGCGGCTACCCTACCAGCCCAAATAAAATTGCGATAAATTTTATGGTAATACCTTCCATCAAAACCAAAATTCATAGTGGGCTTACCATTATTTAGAGGGTTTTTACTTGCTGGCAAATTAACATCTAAGTATACTTTATAGCGTAGCCCGTTCCATATATTTTGAGTAGGGTTAATAGTATTGTCGTGCACATATTCCAACCTAGACAAAATGAATTGAGAAACTGTATCTTTAAAAGCCAAGGCGTTAGGATTTGGTTGACCAGTAAAGTTATCATACGATTTTAGTACCCCTCTATCTGAACGCAAACCAATAGTAGCTCTTATACTTTTTACTTCATTGATAGGATAACTTGCATTAAACTGATACAAGTTCGTGTACAACATATTATTGAATTGCGTTCTGAAGAAATTGGTCACATTACTTCTATAATACGTAACTCCCCAATCAACTTTTTTACGCATGTTTTGAAAAGAGAACATTAAGTCTTTGTCTGCCAAATTGGTTCCAAAACGCATTCCCGCAACAAATTTTATGTCTTCCATCAAATCGCTCACCCCTACCCTAAAGGTGAAATTGAAATCGTTCCCATTGTTTAATTGAATAGGGCCAGATCCACCTGCATAAGGCTGGTAACGATTGATAAGAACATTATTAGAAAATCCACCCAATAAGTAATCTGAACTGAATTTTAAACCATAATCATACAACTTTGAATTAGCTAAACTGGTTTTTCTTTGAGGTAGGCCAGAGACTAAGGTAGCATTTGCTTTGAAAGTTGTGTCAGGCAATTCATCTGCAAATTCATTTTGGAAAACAGACACTTTTTTTGCGGTATCATTGGCTGGTTTATTATTGATATACTGAATAGCCCTGCCTTCTGATATTTTTTTATCTTCCAGCACTTTCTTAACATACTCGGTATTACGGGCATTCACATTTCTTCTTGCTAAAGCCAATTCATCCACTTTTAATTTATATACGAATTTAAAATCACCCTCTCTTCTTACTTCACTAACTTGTCCATTATTTCCCGCAATTCGAGTTTCTAATAATGAACTTTGATAATTCGTAATAGGGAAGGTATAAGTGGAGTCTTTATAAACTTGAAAATAACTTACACTATCCGGCTCTTGCTTTTGCCAAGCCAACAATGTAGAATCAAATTCTTTTGGAGCAGGATTACGCAGAATTTCTTCTCCAATATAATAAAGGGTATCTAATCCATTTCTTTGAGTAGAAAAGAAACCTGCCCACCTATTTCCAATACCATTTTCATCAGATACAAATGTGAAGTGATTCGTGTTGTATTGCATTGGGTAACGAGCATTCCCCAATTTAACATTTGTTAATTGAGCAATCTGCTTCTCTTTGCTATCATTCAATATGTCTACCATGTAAATATTGAAAGGATATCTGCTAGGCAATACTGTGTCTTTGTTAGGGGCATTATTACCAGGACGATTTGAAGAAAAAATGATGCCCACTCTATTGGGGAATGAAACCAATGTAGGATCTAAGTCATCATAAATATCATTGGTAATTTGAGTTGTTTTTTGCTCTTCAATTTTATAAGTAAAAATATCGGTATGCCCATTTTTTACTGCACTTAATACCAATGTATTGGCATCCAGCATAAAACTAGCATCTAATATTTGATCAAAGCCATCAATGGTTTGTTTAAATCTTTTGTAACGCGCAATTAAGTCGTACACAAACATATTAATCTTTCCCTTTTCCCAGTAAATGACTAAAAGCCGTGAGCCTTTTCCATCCCAAGCCATGATTGGATAATTTGGATTTACCTCATTCACGTTGGTTAAAACACCGCTTTTCAACAATACTTTTTCGTCATAAAAATTTTCCATCAACTTAACCGAGTAAATACCTTTTTTAAATTCTAAAACAGAATAGGTATTACTGCGTGGATTAGGGTTGGCTTGAAATCGGAAATAATCTCGTTTGCCAATTTCTTCTGTAACGGTCAGTTGGCCTTTTAATTGGTTTCTGCGTTGACGAATATCTTTGATATATCTGTCCTGTTGATACTGCATAAAGTCGGCCAATACATCTTTGAATTTTTTCTTACAAATTCTTAAACAGGCATTGTTGATGTTTTTATACATTCTTGCCAAATACAATAGGTAAGTGATATTTTCTTTACGGTATTTTTCGCCAATATAATTCCAAAATGCATGCCCAGCTAAAAGCGGCTTTTCAAAAGCAAATTGATAAAACGAATTATATCTTCCACTTAACATGGCACTTTTGAGTTCATCGTCTTTTTCAGTACTCCACGACTGACCAGCGTAAGCAATATATCCATCCACCATCCATTTAGGTAAATCTAATAAAGCCTGGTTGCTGGCAAACTCACCTATATCATCCCCAAACAAAAGATTATCCGTTAATACTTTTGCTATTCCTTCTCTAATTTGATTTTTTAATTTTTGGTGATTGCCATTAAAATAAACAATGATTTTGTTATTAACCAACTTAGTAACACCCCCTGAATTCTGCCAATCGGACCCCAAACCTATATTGCTACTTTTGTAATCATTGTAACTATTGTACACCACAATATTGGCTCTACGTTGCAAAGAATATTCAATAAAATTTTCAATAGACTTAAGTTCTTCTTCGGCTACTTGGCTTACGAATTTACCCAACTCTACTCCCCCTTGGGTTACATAAGTATTGAAATTGGGAGATTGATAAAACTTCCAATTAAATTTCTTGTGTTGAATTCTATTCTTACCAAATTCCACACTATTAACCTGTGCATTTACAGCAACAGAACTTAATAAACCAAGAAAAAAAATTACTTTACTGATACTATTCAATTGCATATCCGAACTTTGGTATTTAAAATTAATCATTTACCGTTAAAAGCGGGTAAAATACATATATGATAAAGGTTAAGGTTTTTACATTTAGTCCAATTCAAGAAAATACCTATGTACTTTATAACCAGCATAATGAAGCCATCATTATAGATCCAGGCTGTTATGACGCCACAGAACAGGATCAATTATTTCAATTTATCCAAACAAATACACTTAAACCGGTTCAATTGTTAAATACACACTGTCATTTAGACCATGTGTTTGGCAATAAATGGGTTTACGATACTTTTAAAACCCCACTTCATATTCATCCAGAAGAAGAGCCCATGCTTAAAATGGCACCATTATCGGGTGAAAAATGGGGGCTTCCTTTTGTTAACTATGATGGTCCTATCAAATATCTGTATCCAGGAGATACCATTTTACTAGGAAATGATGCCCTGAAAGTGATTTTTGCTCCAGGTCATTCTCCAGCCAGCATTTGCTTTTACAGTGAATTTGACAATTTTTTAATAGGTGGTGATGTTTTGTTTAGAGAGAGCATTGGAAGAACCGACCTTCCCGGAGGTAATCACGAATTGTTATTAAAAAGTATTAGAGAAAATCTTTTTTGTTTACCCAATGATGTTAAAGTGTATTCAGGTCATGGTCTTAGCACGACTATTGGGCATGAAAAGCGACACAATCCATTTTTACAATAACGAGTCTAATGCTCTTGCTGCATATACGTATTGAATGCAGTAATAAAAATGGCACCTAAATTTTTGTAAGGAGGAACATAATCATCAAACTTTTCCTTAGCGGTCCCACTAAATCGTATAGCCAAACTATTCCACAACGATGGCCATTTTAGGTTTTTGCCTAAACGTAATTCTTCACTAATTACATTAATAAGCCCTTGGTTAATTATACCAGTACCAATTTGCTTAGAGGAAATGATATGTGCACCAGGCGCGATTTCTAATACTTCGTTTAAACGTTGGTATCCGCCACAGCTTCCTAATAAAACCAGCTTTGCAGAAGAAGGCATTTTCTGCACTGTTTGATTTAGATAATAACTATGCCCACGATGAATCACCACACTTGGGTGCAATCCTTCGCTATGTAAATATTCAATTAAGCTATCCTGAGAAGCGGCATCCAAATCTTCTGTTTCATCAAGCGGCAAATTGGCATAAATGGTGATAGGGGTTCCTATTCTCGAACTTACTTCTACCCATTGAGACTTCTTAGTAATTCTCCAATTGGCATTTCTGAATTTATTCAAGAAGGCATTAAAAACAACCATACCGTCTTTATCACCGTAAAAAAATTGCTGCATAACAACTCTTCCAGTTTCGCTGTCTTTAAGATAGTTATTAGGTAATTCATAAATGGGCATTATGCCCAACTTAGCAGACAAATCAATTTTGCTCGTAGGCTCCAAAGACGAAAAAATAGTTTCTAGTAAATCATAGATTACTTGTCCTCTTTTATTTTTTATTTCATTACATCTATTTAATTCTAGTCGAACCTGATTTAACATGAGCTTTTTTAGAAGTGGATTGTATACACTTGAATAAGAATCAGCAACATCTACCGCATCTTCTAAAGAAGTAGTTTGTTCCAGACCATTCACAAATCCACGCATCAATTGTTCAGCATCCTTTTTATCCATTTTAGAAAGAAAATCATCTAACTTATTATATGCCGCAGCAATCTTGATAAACTTTTTATATTGATCCTTATTAACCATATTCAATAAGGAATCTGATCGGGGATTTTTCATTGCAGCAAAGATTCTTGGATAGACCCCGTTCACAAAACTAGAAGTATACATTTCTTCTTCGCCAGTTACTGCTAAATAGTATAACTCTTGAGGACTTAATTTGCTGATACTTTTGAACCTTACAAAATCACTTCTCTCATTGTGTAAAGCATTGATTTCATTGATGTATAGCTCTATACTCTTGGCTTTTAATTTATTGTATAACACTTTAGCAGCCATAGGAGTATCGCCTTGTTGAATTCTTTTAGCATAATCAATCCTTGTTCTGACCAACAAACTAAAATAGCCAGTAGAAGTATCATTCCCAACGAACCTAGTAATAGAATCCATTTTTAGTTTCCCAGTGTATAATTGGTCTAAAAAAGGGAAATACATCCTACCAGTACTGGTTAATGAAAGTCTTGCAACTAATTTTACGAAAGGATGATTAACCGATTGAATTTTTTTACCCAATGCATTAGGGGCAGCAGCATAACTATATAATTCTTCAGGATCTCTAAATGCAGCAAGTATAATTAAAGAATCAGCAGATGCTGTAGCAGGATTTCGAAATAATATGGGCAAAATTTTAGTAGGATTTCTATCACATTGCTTTACAACAATACTATCTTTTGCTGCTTGCATTCCTCTATTACTACTTAAGGTAAAATTCTCTGTAAGTATGATGGCCGATTCTAAATCAAGTTTGTTCATTAACGGTGCAATAGATCCTCCAGACAACTGCTCATTCATGGCTACCTGAAAAGTTTGCAGTAAAAAAGGCAGTCTGGTTTCAGGGGTTTTCCCATTTTGATAGTTAGAATAGAAACCCGTGAGCAAATCGTTAACTCCCCTTAGCCAAGTATATTTTGCGTTATTATCAATCTCACTGCTCAATTCAATTTTGCTTCTTAACTGTTTAATCAATTTTTCAGCAACAATTAATTCTTCATTAGTTAGTTGGAATTGCTTTGCCGGATACAATTTTATAGCTTCAAAACTGCGATGTATATATTCGTGATGCAATTGACGCATTGCAGGAATAGGTGGAATTGAGTCTGTTTGTTGTGCATTAGATTGCGATAAAGCAGTAAAAACAAACAAGCAAGTATATATAACTTTAAACATATAGGTAACAAAAATAGGCATTCAAGCAGTTAACAATTAGATAATAATACAAAAAAGCCTATTTGCGAAGGAATGAATTTAACTTTGTGTAAACAGAATGTTAACATGGAAGGAAAGGCAAAACAGATTTTAATAGCAGACGACGAACCAGATATTTTAGAAATCATCCGTTACAATCTGGAGAAGGAAGGCTATGAAGTTCTTACTGCTAAAGATGGAAACGAAGCCATTGAAAAAGCCAAAGAGTTCTATCCCGATTTAATTATTCTGGATATTATGATGCCTCGGAAGAATGGGGTAGAAGTTTGCCAAATATTAAGAACACAACCCAGTTTTCAAGACACATTGATTATTTTTTTAACTGCAATGAGCGATGAGAGCTCTCAAATTAAGGGACTTGAAACGGGAGCAGACGATTATATTAGTAAACCCATTAGCCCCAAAGTTTTAGTAAGCAGGGTAAATGCTTTGTTTAGAAGAGTTACCAATAAAGAAGCGGGAAAAACTTTACAAATCGGAAATATTGCAATAGATCCTGTCAAATTTATTGTAACAATTGATGATAAAGAAGTAGTTCTTGCAAAAAAAGAATTTGAATTAATCTATTTATTAGCCTCTAAACCTGGAAGGGTTTTTTTAAGGAACGAAATACTTACCCAAGTATGGGGCAATGAAGTAATTGTTGGAGACAGAACCATTGATGTTCATGTTAGAAAAGTAAGACAGAAATTAGGAATAGATTGTATTACTACCGTAAAAGGCGTAGGTTACAAATTTGAAATTTAACTAATTGTTTCAGCTGCAAAATGTAAATTGCCTGTATGCTGAATACAAAAAACCTTTCTCCCAAGCAGCTATCGGCCTTTACTGCAGCTATCTTAGCCATTCCTATATCAATTGGTATTTGGTTTATTAAACCAGATTGGGTTATTACGCTAGTTTCTCTATTAGTCACATTTATTGGCAGTTATTTACTGGTTGGGTTTGTATTAGAATCTTTCATCTATAGAAAGATTAAATTAATTTATAAGTTTATTTATCAAACCAAAGCAACAAAAAGAGAAGAGACTTACTATAAATATATATTACCACAAAAGGGTATTGATGAAGTAAGAGAAGATGTTGAGAAATGGGCAGAACAGCGAAGTGCTGAAATTGAATTGCTGAAGCAAAATGAAGTTTTTAGAAAGGAATTCCTACAAAATTTAGCCCACGAATTCAAAACCCCCATTTTTGCCATTCAAGGCTATATTGATACTTTAAGAGATGGGGCTATTGATAATCGAGAAATCAGCATACGCTTTTTAGAAAACACTGCTAAAAATGTAGACCGTATGGTCAATCTTGTTAAAGACTTAGATGCCATTTCTAGATTAGAGAGTGGTGAACAGCCTTTGCATAAAGAGTCGTTCATTATTCAAGAACTTATTCGCGAAATTTATGAAACCCTATCCATTAAAATTGATGCAAAAAAAATCAATTCAAGCATTAAAAAGGGCTGCGAGTTTCCAATAACTGTTTTTGCAGACAAGGAAAAAGTAAGACAGGTGATTAACAATCTAGTTATCAACTCGATTAAATATGGCAAAGAAGGAGGTAATATCATAGCTAGTATCTATAAAACAGACGAAGAGCATGTTTTAGTTGAATTAAGTGATGACGGAATTGGAATTGCCGAAGAACACCTGCCCCGGGTTTTTGAACGATTCTATAGAACTGATCGTGGAAGAAGCCGAGATATTGGTGGAACTGGCTTAGGTTTGGCTATCTGCAAACATATTATAGAAGCACATGGGCAAACTATTCATATTCGCTCTAAAATTGATGTGGGTACATCAGTCGGATTTACCTTATCAACAACGAATTAAACATATGATATATGTTTAATATTATCTAATTATTAACTTTTTGTTATCAAAGAAGGTCCCGCGTACAAAAGGGTATTTTTGCGCAAAATCTACCAACATGGGTATCAACAACATCGGTCGCTTTTTCATGCCAAAAAATAAACTGTTCTACGAACTTTTTGAAGATGTAGCAGAGAAAGCGCATGAAATGGGAATAAAGCTTAAAGAAATGGTTAGCGAAGCTGACCAAGACAAGAGAAGAGCCATTCTAGCTCAAATAGAAGACCTAGAACACAAGAATGACGACAATACCCATAAGATTTTCACCGAGTTAGGTAGAAATTTTATTACCCCATTCGATAGAGAAGATATACATTATTTAGCAACTGCATTAGATGATATTGCGGACTATATATTTGCCTCTGCTAAAAAAATAAACTTTTATAGCGTAAACCCGAACGATACTGGCATTCAAAAAATGGCAGATTTGATTCTACAGGGTACAATAGAAATTAAAAAAGCTGTATTTGGTTTAAGGGATATGAAAAACCTTCGTGAAATGACCGAAGCGATGGTGAAAGTAAACAGCATAGAAAATCAAGCAGATGATGTTTTTGATATGAGTATTGAAATGTTGTTCCAGCAAGAGAACGACTTCAAAGAAGTAATCAAAAAAAGAGAAATTTATCAAGTAATGGAAATTGCAACTGATAAATGTGAAGATGCGGCCAATGTAATTGAGTCAATTATTATTAAATACGCTTAATAAGCATTAACAGGAGTTATGTTTACATTACTGGTAATCATCATAGTGCTTGCTTTTATTTTTGACTATATCAATGGATTCCATGATGCAGCAAACTCAATTGCAACAATCGTTTCTACAAAAGTGCTTACTCCTTTTCAGGCAGTAGTATGGGCCGCTTTTTTTAATTTTGCAGCCTTTTTTATTTCAAAATATATTTTTAAGGAATTCGGAATTGGTAATACAGTAGCAAAATGGGTTAATGCCGATTTTATTACGCTAGAAGTATTAATGGCGGGTATCATGGCTGCCATTACATGGAATTTAATTACCTGGTGGTTTGGAATACCTTCTAGTTCTTCTCACACTTTAATGGGAGGGTTTATTGGGGCTGCAATAGCGCATGCTGGCGGCTTATCGGGTGAAGCGGGGGATGTAATCAACTACGCAAAAGTAGTTCCTACCTTCTTGTTTATCTTTTTTGCTCCATTAATCGGAATGTTTATTGCATTCGTAATTACCATCATCATTGTTCACTTATGTAAACGATCCAATCCCTATAAAGCAGAGAATTGGTTTAAGAAATTGCAATTGGTTTCTTCTGCAGCGTTTAGTATTGGACACGGCGGTAATGATGCGCAAAAAGTAATGGGAATTATTGGTGCTGCCATAATTTTCTATGAGAAAAACACACATGGAGTAATCATGGATTTCAACAGTTTTGTAACTGCTTATCCTTGGGTACCATTTACCAGTTTTCTTTGTATAGGTCTTGGAACATTAAGTGGTGGTTGGAAGATTGTAAAAACAATGGGAACAAAAATCACTAAAGTAACCCCATTAGAAGGAGTGGCTGCTGAAACAGCAGGTGCAATTACTTTATTCATGACCGAACATTTTAAAATACCAGTATCAACTACACATACTATAACTGGTGCTATTATTGGTGTTGGAGCTACCAAACGTTTAAGCGCAGTAAGATGGGGCGTAACAGTTAATTTACTTTGGGCATGGATATTAACCATTCCAATTTCTGCATTAATCGCTTCTATTTTCTATGCAATAATCAAGCTGATTGTTTAAAAAATTAAGCAGTTGAAGTTGGCTTTTACATTATATTGCATGAAAGAACTATCTGCGCTATGGCAAAAATTTTAGTGACCGGCGGAACCGGATTTATAGGATCCCATACTATTGTAGACTTAATAGAAAACGGATACGATGTTATTTCAATAGATAACTTCTCGCGGTCTACTACCATCGCACTTGCAGGAATAGAAAAAATCACTGGAAAGAAAATAAAAAACTACACAGTTGATTTAAAAAATTTTGACGAAACACAAGCCGTATTTCAAGAGAATACAGATATTGACGGCATCATTCATTTTGCTGCATACAAAGCAGTAGGAGAATCAGTTGAAGAACCATTGAGGTATTATGAGAATAATATGTTTGGTTTAATCAACTTGTTAAAATGTGTACAGGAATTTTCTGTGCCTAATTTCGTCTTCTCTTCCTCTTGCACCGTTTATGGCAACCCAGATGTAATACCGGTAACGGAATCATCCCCCATTAAACCAGCAGAATCACCGTACGGAGCTACCAAACAAATGGGTGAAGTAGTTATAAAAGACTTTGCCAAAGTGGCAAATACCAATACCATTTTATTAAGATATTTTAATCCAGTAGGAGCACATCCGTCTTGCTTAATAGGTGAACTACCAGTAGGTAAGCCGCAGAATTTAGTTCCAGCAATTACACAAACCGCTATTGGAAAAATACCTAAAATGTTGGTTCATGGAAGTGATTATCCTACTAAAGATGGCTCTTGCGTAAGAGACTATATTCATG
>JBMLPQ010000089.1:0-10010 GCA_049242025.1 Sediminibacterium sp. | reverse complement strand
GCATTATTAGAAATGTGGCCCCAGATCTAGCCCAAAGAGACGCCGATGGCAATATCATCCGCATGCCTGGTTTGGGTTTCTTAGTTGTTATTGTATTGGTATTATTGGTTGGATGGTTGTCTTCTCTTTTCGCAATCAATCGATTAGTTGCACTTTTAGACACTATTTTAGAAAAGACGCCTGGCATTAAATTTATTTATTCGTCTGTGAAAGATTTTTTGGAAGCCTTTGCAGGTAACAAAAAGAAATTTAACCAACCCGTTTTGGTAAATGTAGATGGTGCAGATATATGGAGAATTGGATTTGTCACACAACAAACCGCTACCGATTTTGGTTTAGAAGAACATGTAACTGTATACGTTCCACATTCTTATGCTATTTCTGGGATTACTTATTTTGTTCCGCTAAATAAAGTGAAAACGCTTCCTAATATTGGTGCATCTGATGCAATGAAATTCACTGTTTCTGGAGGAGTCACCGATGTGAATGATTAAGTGGTGATCTGCAATTAATTTTGTGCTATGACTATTGCTGTTAACGCTATTTTTTTTAATCCTGCTAATTTAGAAGGATACGGGCATTATACGCTATCTATATTTAAGCTATTGGTGAAGCAACAACCACAGCACCAATTTGTGTTTATTTATGACAGGCCTCACGCAACAGATTTAATTACTGGGTCAAATGTACGGTCCATTACTGTTGGTCCTGCAGCACGCCATTTACCAGGATTTTTTTACTGGTATAATATCAGTGCGGCAAAGGCAGTAAAAAAAATAAAAGCAGATGTATGGGTTCAACCTTATGGATTTTGCAGCCAAACTAGTAGCGTCCCTCAATTATTGGTAGTACACGATTTAGCATTCAAGCATTTCCCCCAATATATTAGTTGGATGCAACGATGGCATTATGCTGCAATGACGCCAATCTTTCTAAAAAAAGCCAAACGAGTTGTAACTGTTTCAGAATGTTCAAAACAAGACATTACACAAACCTATGCTTCCATTAACTTAAACCCCACTGTAATTAGTGGAGCTGCCAGAGCAGGTTTTGCTCCTATAACTTGGGAAGAAAAAGAGCAAGTAAAAGAAGCGTATACGGATGGCTATGAATATTTTTTATGTGTTGGGGGAATAAATCCCCGAAAAAATATGATCCATATATTGAAAGCTTTTTCGCTATTTAAAAAATGGCATAAAAGCAATATGAAGTTGGTTTTTGTAGGTAGGTTGGCTTGGCAATACCAAGATTTTTTAGAAAAATTAAAAACATTTAAATACAGAAAAGACGTTGTCTTGACCGGATATGTAGCAGAAAATATTTTGCAAAAGCTTACCAGTGCAGCTTATGGGGCATTGTATGTTTCAGATTTTGAGGGATTTGGGCTGCCGATTGTGGAAGCCATGCAATCGGGCGTGCCGGTTGTTACTGCAAATAATTCAAGTATGCCTGAAGTAGGTGGAGACGCGGTATTATATGCGGAATCTAATAATCCAGAATCTATTGCAGCACAAATGCAAATTTTATATCGCAACGAGCAAATGCGCGAAAAATTAATTCAAAAAGGCTTGGAAAGAGCCCAAAATTATAGCTGGGAAAAAGCTGCGGCATTGTTTTGGGAGGAAATAATCGCTACAAATGCAGTTTCGTCTTAGTTTTGCGCAACTATAAAAGACGAAAATGAAGCAATCCACTATTACTGTAAATGTTACTTTAGACGAACATAAAGTACCCCAACATATTGACTGGTCTGCATCTGACAGCACTGCAGATGTAAAACAAGACGCTAAAGCCATGATGTTGGCTTTTTGGGATGGCGCCGACAAGTCTGCTATGAGAATTGATCTTTGGACAAAAGATATGATGGTAGATGAAATGGCCGATTTTTATTACCAAACCATGATGGGTATGGCAGATGCATATTTAAGAGCTACCCAGCAGCAAGATTTAGTAGAAGACATGAAAAACCACGCTAAGTCTTTTTATAAAAAATTTCGTGAATCACAATTAAATCAAAATAAATAAATCGCCATGAGCTTAGAAGAACAGGTAATGGGTGGCATGAAAGATGCCATGAAAGCCAAGGATGAAGCCTTGTTGAGAGGGTTAAGAGCTATAAAGGCCGAGATTATTAAAGCCAAAACAGAACCTGGAGCAAATGGACAGGTTTCTGCAGAACAAGAGCAAAAATTGTTGCAAAAGCTGGTTAAACAGCGTAAAGATTCATTGGATATTTATCAGCAACAAAATAGAGCCGATTTAGCCCAAAAGGAAATAGAGGAAATTGCAGTTATAGAAAAATTCTTGCCTACTCAATTAAGTCAAGATGAATTGGATGCTGCAGTATCGGCAATAATAACAGAAACTGGCGCATCTTCTCCTGCGGATATGGGAAAAGTAATGGGAGTAGCCTCAAAACAATTAGCAGGTAAGGCGGATGGTAAGGCAATTGCAGCTACTGTAAAAGCGTTATTAGCTAAATAGCGTTTATGTTCCTAGATATTATAGTGCTGGCATTGCTGGTTCTTGCTTTAATGAAAGGATTAAAACAAGGGTTAGTAGTGGCAGCACTCTCATTTTTGGCAGTTTTTGTAGGCTTGGCTGCTGCATTAAAATTGAGTACTTGGGTTGCAGAATGGTTAGGAAATACAGTAAATATTGGTGCTACTTGGTTACCTTTTTTAGCTTTTTTAGTGATAATGATTGCTGTTTTTATTGGAGTTAGAATTTTAGCAGCAATAGTTGAGCAAGTATTAGCCTTGTCTATGTTGGGTTGGGCTAATAAATTAGGTGGCTTTATTTTATACAGTTTTTTGTATTTAACCGTATTGAGTGTACTCATTTTTTACACAGAAAAAATGGATTTGCTCAAAACAGAAACGATAGCGGAGTCTAAAACCTATGCCTATGTTCATTTTTTGGGCCCTTATGCAGTAGATTGGTTAGGTAAAGCCATTCCATTTTTTAAAGATATGTTTACTGAGTTGACGGTATTTTTTGGCACAATTAATAAAAATATCAACTAAAAATCTCTAGTATTTTAACTACTTTAGCAAGAATTGCTAGGCCAAAAGAAAAACGACCCAATGAATTACGAATTAAAAGAAGTTAATAAGTTTAAATTTATTGAAGAGGGGGAAGGAGAAACCTTGTTGCTTTTGCACGGTTTATTTGGTGCGATGAGTAATTTTGCTGATTTGATAGAACATTTTAGAAAAAGCTATAAAGTGGTAGTGCCTATATTACCACTGTTTGATTTAGATATTTTTCACACCAGTGTAGGAGGCTTGCAAAAGTTCGTAAACAAATTTATTGAAACCAGAGGGTATACTAATATTCATTTGTTAGGGAATTCTTTAGGAGGCCATGTGGCATTGGTGCACGTTCTGAAGCATCCAGAACAAATTAAAACCCTTACACTAACGGGAAGTAGTGGTTTGTTTGAAAATGGTATGGGAGATAGTTATCCTAAAAGAGGAGATTACGAATATATCAAGAAGAAAACGCAGTTGACATTCTATGATCCAGCAATGGCAACCAAAGAGTTGGTTGATGAGGTTTTTGAAATTACCAATAGTCGAGTAAAAGTAATTAAGATCATTGCCCTGGCTAAAAGTGCGATTCGAAATAATCTAGGAGAAGAATTAAATCAAATTAAGCAGCCCACCTGTTTAATTTGGGGAAATAACGACACCATTACTCCTCCATTTGTAGGACAAGAGTTTAATAAATTGATTCCGAATAGCGAATTGCATTTTGTAGATCATTGTGGACATGCTCCAATGATGGAAGTTCCAACTGAGTTTAACACCATTTTAAGTGCATTTTTAGATAAACACAAAGGCTAATCAATGCCTTTGCGTCATTCATTTTGTACATTTGTATTTAAATGATCGTTTCGCAATTAATAAATACCAGTTTTCCAACGCTGAATTTTTCGGACAGACCATCTTTTGCACTGCAGTTAATGGATGATTACGATGTGTTACACTTGCCTGTTTTAGAAGAAGAAAAATTTGTTGGTTTAGTGGCTAAAGATGGTTTAATTGATGCTATGGAATCAGAAATGCATTTGTCTGATCCTGAAGTATTGAAACGTTATAGTGTACATCAAGATGAACATTTTTTAAGTGCATTAAGATTGATTGCTGAACACGAACTATCGTTGCTTCCAGTGGTAAGTTCACAAATGGAATTAGTGGGCGTAATTCTGACCAAAGAATTTTTAAAAAGTATTTCAACATTTTTAGGTAATGATGAAAAGGGTGCAGTAATTGTATTAGAAACCGATAAGCGAAATTTTTCTTTTGGAGAATTAAGTAGATTGGTTGAAACCAATGATGCATATATTACTCAGTTAAACACCTATACTGAAGCTAGTTCAGGGTTGGTAATAATAACGCTTAAGATTAATAAAATTGAAGTTTCAGCAATAGTTGCTACATTTCAACGATATGATTATGTGGTAAGACATTTTTACGGAGAGGAAGCCTATGCAAATGAGTTGAAAGAAAACTACCAACATTTGTTGTCTTATCTCAATATGTAGTCAATTAAATTTCTTCTAATGAAAGTTGCCATTTACAGCCGTGGTTTAGATATTGAGCAAGAAAATCCATTGTTGATTTTATTAGAAGAGCTCAACAAACATGATGCTGAGATATTACTCTTCAATACACTTTTTGAACAATTTAGTATTCCTCAACAACTTTGTAATAAAATAAAACAGTTTTCTAAACACGAAGATTTAGATGAAACTGTAGATTGTATTATTAGCTTGGGTGGCGATGGTACTATGCTAGACACCATCACGTTAATTAGAGAGAAAAATATACCAGTTTTGGGAATCAATTTTGGTAGATTGGGTTTCTTGGCAAGTATTAGTAGAGAGGAATTAACGGTGGCAGTAGATGCTTTGATAAATCATACATTCATTATAGATAAGAGAACACTTATTCACTTAGATTCAAATGTTCCATTGTTTGAAGAAGCACCTTTTGCACTGAATGAATTCACTATTCATAAAAAAGATACTTCTCCCATGATTAAAATTCACACTTACATGAATGGTGAATTTTTGAATACTTATTGGGCAGATGGATTAATCGTTTCTACACCAACTGGATCAACCGGATATAACTTAAGTTGTAATGGTCCAATCTTATTTCCAGACTCATCTAGTTTGGTTATAACTCCTATTTGTCCGCATAATTTAAATGTTCGATCTATTGTAATACCTGATAATAATATTATTTCTTTTGAAGTTGAAGGAAGGGCTGATGAATTTATTGTTGCGATGGATGCTAGACGAGAATTGGTACCCAAATCAATACAATTAGCAGTTCGAAAAGAAGCATTTAACATTAGTTTAATAAGATTAAACGAAAATACTTTTCTATCCACGCTGCGAACAAAGCTTACTTGGGGTCTAGATAAAAGAAATTAACAATTTAGATAATGATTTTTGTTGCTATTTTACAATAGCATCTATTGAACCGAGTATATATGTTTAAAAAGCTTTTAATAGTCATTTCCTTATTTATTGCTAGCACTTCGGCTAAAGCCCAATTAATGGAAAGCTTTTTGCATTCAGGCGAAATAGGTATTGGGGTGGGTATGGGCCATTATTTTGGGGATTTAAATCCCGAGATTAGATTCAATAGACCTAAAGCCGCATTTGGTCTTTTTTATCGAAAACAATTAAATAATTACATCAGCCTTCGCTTGTCTGGAGAATATACGTTGCTTGGATATTCGGATCGTTACAGCAACAATGACGTACAAAGAAATAGAAATCTAAGCTTTAATAGTAATGTTTGGGAAGTGGGGATTTCAGGAGACTTCAATTTTTTTAGATTCCAACCAGGATTTCAAGAGTACAGCTTTACGCCATATATTGGCCTTGGTATTGGGGCTTTTTCATACGACCCCTATGCATTTTTAGGCGGTCAAAAATACTTTTTACGATTATTAGGCACAGAAGGGCAGGGCTCTCCGCTTTATTTGGATCGTACCATATATAACCCCATCGCGATCAGTATTCCATTCACTATTGGGTTAAAATATGCTTTAAATGCAAGAACAAATGTATTTGGTGAGCTCATTTATCGATTTACCAATACCGATTTTTTAGATGATGTTAGTGGCCAAACCTATGCTCCTGACGCATTTGCTCCATTGCCAGATGGCTCTCCTAGCCCGGCTTTTTTGCTGCAAGACAGGAGTTATGAAACTGGTACCTCTATTGGATTAAGAGGGCGCCAACGAGGGAATAGCCTTAAGGCAGATGCTTTTGCAACCATTAAAGTGGGCATTTCTTTCAATTTACAGCGTTACCGATGCCCAACTTATTAAGGAATAAGCTAGTTTTAAGGGATTTAAATCTTCAAGAACCATTGATTTTGTTAATTTTGCACACTAAATTGAACCCATGGTTAAAAAGGAAGACCTTTTGCCGTTAATTAACAAAGAACGATTGCCCCACCATATTGCCATAATTATGGATGGGAATGGTCGTTGGGCGGAAGAAAAGGGACAAGATCGGCTATATGGCCATTTTCATGGGGTGGAAAGCGTTAGAGATATTGTGGAAGGTGCGGCAGAGTTGGGAGTAGGCTATCTAACCCTATATGCGTTTAGTACAGAAAACTGGGATAGACCTCAGCCAGAAGTAGATGGCTTAATGGCTTTATTGGTAGACACAATTCGAAAAGAAGTGCCGGTATTAAATAAGAATAATATCCGTTTGCACGTTATTGGAAATACCGAATTATTGCCTGAATTTGCAAGACTAGAATTACAAGAAGCTTTGCAAATGACAGAACATAATACTGGGCTCAATTTGATAATGGCATTAAGTTATAGCAGTAGATGGGAATTGGTTAATGCTGTTAAAAATATTGGTTTAGATATAGAAAAAGGAACAATTAAGGCAGAAGATATATGTGCGGATACGCTAGAGCATTATCTAGCTACAAGTAATTTTCCTGATCCTGAACTAATGATTAGAACCAGTGGGGAGTATAGAATTAGTAACTTTCTTTTGTATCAATTAGCTTACGCGGAATTGTATTTTACCAATACCCGTTGGCCAGATTTTAGAAAAGAAAACTTGTATGAGGCTATTATTGACTTTCAATCTAGGGAACGGCGTTTTGGTAAAACCGGTCACCAGATTCAGTCAGGAACAGAAATTGCTTAGTTTATTTAACAAACAGTTTTGATTATTCGGGGTAATTTGCCCAGCTTATAGAACCAAATTAATTGCTGCGTGTGCGGATTTAACCAACCGCCAACAGAACAAACAGAAACGGGATGCAGAAAGTGTTTAAATTATCATTGTTCGCTTTAGTTGTTTTATTATTTACAAAACCTGCTTTTGCACAAGAAACCTCCGATACAACCATCCGCTCTATTGACGCAGATTTGATTAATCTTTTTAATCAAAAGACACCTAAGAAATATAAGATAGCAGCGATAAAAGTGGTAGGTAATCGCTTTTTTGATGAAAACTTATTAATCTCAATAGCTAACTTGAATGTTGGCGATGAAGTAACTATACCTGGTGGAGACAATTTTTCTAAAGCCATTACCAAACTATGGGGTCAGAACTATTTTAGTGATGTTGAAATCTATATCACTAAGCTGGATGGCAAAGAAATTGACGTAGAAATTTCAGTAACTGAGCGCCCTCGTTTATCTAACTTTTATTTTAAAGGCATACCGAAAGGACAGGCTGATGAAATTAGAGGGAAAACAGGATTGGTTCCCAATCGAGTTGTAACAGAGAATATGAAGATTACTGCAACGGAAGTGATTAAAAAGTTCTTTGCAGAAAAAGGATATAGAGATACTAAAGTAAAAATTGCAGAAAGAAAAGATTCCACTTTCGAAAATACATTGGCACTTGATTTTTTCATTGATAAAGGCCCTAAAGTAAAAATCAATAATATCAACTTAGGAAATATTACCGTTGATGAAGCCAAGTTGAAAAAGCAATTTAAAGGATCTAAAGAAAGGTCTAGATTCACTTTATTTCCAGTCATGGATAGTGGTAGAATTGTTATTCCTAAGCATTATACATTCGATGAGTATTTAAAGGAGCGTGGCTATTTAACTTTTAGCAAAACTAAAAAGGTAATGGATCCTTATGTTCGAATTAAGTTTAGTTCTGCCAAGTTTGATGAGGTAAAATATACTGAAGACAAAGAATCTGTTCTAGAATTTTATAATACGTTAGGATATAGAGATGCTGTAATTGAAAAAGATACGGTTTATAGTGTTGGAAACGGCAACTTGAATATTGACCTCAAAATGAATGAGGGTCGCAAGTATTATTTTGGAAATATTCGTTGGAGAGGAAATACCAAATATTCAGATTCCATTTTAACTACAATTCTAGGAATTCGTAAAGGAGATATCTATAACCTAGATGTATTGAATAAAAAGTTAGGAAAATCTTCTTCACCTGATGGTGCTGATATCAGTGGATTGTACCAAGATGATGGGTATTTATTTTTTAGAACAGAGCCTATTGAAACTGCGGTATACAATGATACAATCGATTTTGAAATTAGGGTTATTGAAGGTCCGCAAGCAACCATTAAGAATGTTCGTATTGCAGGAAATGATCGTACCAAAGAGTATGTAATTAGAAGAGAAATCCGAACAATTCCTGGTGAAAAATTCAGCCGTCAATTATTAATACGTTCGGTTCGTGAATTAGCCCAATTGAACTATTTTAACCAAGAAAAAATTACCCCTAATCCTGTTCCTAATCAGGAAGATGGAACGGTAGATATCAATTATAGTGTAGAAGAAAAATCGAGTGACCAGTTAGAATTGAGTGCGGGTTGGGGAGGTTTAATTGGATTGACAGGTACTTTAGGGGTTTCTTTTAACAACTTCTCTGCTAAAAATTTATTTAAGAAAACTGCTTGGGATCCACTACCCATGGGTGATGGACAAAAGTTGAGTTTGCGTGTGCAGAGTAATGGTAGAGCATTCCGTTCTTATAACTTTTCTTTCACTGAACCATGGTTAGGTGGTAAAAAAAGAAATGCTTTAACGGTAAGTATATTTAATACCAAATTTGGACAAACATTTGACCCGCTAACCGGTCGTTTTGATCCCAATATTGCTAATGAAAGATATATTTCAACAACAGGTGCAACTGCAAGTATAGCTAAGCAGTTAAGATGGCCTGATGACTATTTTTCTCTTTCGATGGGATTAAACTACACCCGATATAAATTAAGCAATTATGCCATTGATCCTACCAACTTACCTGGATTTGATAATGGTATCGTAAATAACTTAAACTTTAGAATTTCTTTACAGCGCTCTTCAGTAGATCAGCCAATGTTCCCGAAAACGGGTTCAAATTTCATGGCTAGTTTGCAAATCACTCCTCCTTATTCATTAATTAATAGCAGCTTTAATCCTGCAGATAATCCGTATAAATGGATTGAATACCATAAGTGGCGTTTTAATGGAGAATGGTTCGTGCCTTTGGGTAAACCACATGGCGAAGACAGAAACAAGCAATTTGTAATGCGTTTTGCAGCGAAGTTTGGTTTTGTGGGAAGATTTAACGAAAAACTACAAATTTCTCCTTTTGAAAGATTCCAAGTGGGGGATGCTGGACTAACCAATCAGTTTGCCTTATTAGGGTTTGATATTGTGGCCCATAGAGGTTACCCAGTTTATGACAACTCTAATCCACGCGTAAATCCAGATCAACAAAGAGCTAGCCAATACTTTACCATCTTTAATAAGTATACCATGGAAATGAGGTATCCGCTGAGTTTAAACCCCAGCAGTACCATTTTTGGATTGGCCTTTTTTGAAGCTGCCAATGGTTGGTATTCATTTAAAGATTATAATCCTTTCCAGCTAAGACGCTCTGTGGGTGTAGGTATGCGCTTCTTTTTACCTATGTTTGGATTGCTTGGATTTGATTATGGCATAGGATTGGATAGGTTTAATGGAACCAATCAATTAAGGGATGC
>JBMLPQ010000088.1:0-10766 GCA_049242025.1 Sediminibacterium sp. | reverse complement strand
TGATCAGTAGAAAACCAAAACTCTTGAACGGATGTAAGTAAACACACTTGCTTCTCATCCCCATTTAACCTTGTTACTTCTCCTTCCCATAGCTTGCCTTCAAACTCACCCATCATGTAATCTCCAATTTTGATGTCGTTGAATTTTATCATATAGCAATAGTTTAAGCCATAAGTTAAGGATTTTTTTGGATTATTCGGCCCAACTCATGGTATAACCTAAATTTTCTATACGCAAAGCTTCTTCCGTTAATTGTAAAGGATGGAATGTATCTACCATAACCGCTAACTCATGGGTTTCTTTTTTTCCAATACTTTTTTCAACAGCCCCAGGATGTGGTCCATGAGGTATACCGGCAGGGTGAAGGGTAATCATTCCCCTAGTCACATTCTTCCTACTCATAAAATCTCCATCTACATAATACAAAACTTCATCACTGTCTATATTACTATGGTTATAAGGTGCAGGAATAGCATTGGGGTGATAATCGTACAATCGAGGACAAAAACTACACACTACAAAATTATGTGCATCAAATGTTTGGTGAACAGGGGGCGGTTGATGAACCCGTCCAGTGATTGGTTCAAAATCGTGTATACTAAAAATATAAGGGTAGCAGCACCCATCCCACCCTATTACATCAAATGGATGTGTTCCGTAATGTAATCCATACAGAACTCCTTTCTTTTTGGTTTTAATTAAAAAGTCTCCCTTCTCATCAATTGTTTCTAAGTTTTGTGGGCCTCTGATATCTCGCTCACAATAGGGCGAATGTTCTAATAGTTGACCATGCTTACTTAAATATCTTTTGGGATACCTAAATGGGCTAAAACTTTCAACAATAAATAATCGATTTTCGGGTGTATCAAAATGAATTTGATAAATCGTTCCTCTAGGTATAACAATATAATCTCCATAAGAAAAAGGAAGTTGACCGTATTGTGTCAACAGTTTTCCCGTTCCTTCATGAATAAAAATCAATTCATCAGCATCAGCATTCTTATAAAAATATGTTGTCAAGCTCTGTTGAGGAGCAGCTAGTACAATATGACAATCGTTATTCACTAATACTGCTTTCCTGCTATTTAAATAATCTGCTTCAGGTTGAACATTAAAGCCTTCAAAACTTCGATGCTTCAACATTTTTTCTTCTGCCACTTTAGGGGCAACTAAAATGGGTTCATCGGTATGTATGATTTGAGTGGGCGGATGAATATGATACAATAAACTATAATCATCACTAAAACCCTCTGTGGAAAACAACTGCTCTGAATACAACCCACCATCAGGTTTTCTAAACTGTGTGTGACGCTTATGCGGAACTTCACCCAATTTGATATAATGAGGCATGATCTTTTTGTTTAAATCTTAACAACAATTAGGCTCCAGGAAAAAGTGGTCTTCCAATAATTTCACCACGGAAAGGCCAAGGAACACCAGCTAGTAAAAGTAAAGCTGCAATCAAGAAAAAGTAAAATGCTTTCTTGTATTTAACTTCATCAGCAACAGCTTTCTTAGACATCCCATGCGCCAGAGTGATAAATACGATAGCGCCTATCATAGTAATAGGGTGTTCCATCCAAAAGAAACGATAGAACTTATCTTTCATAAAGGAAGTTCCTTCTGGTAAGGTAGTAGTAAAAATACCATACCTACCCATTGCAACTTGATACAAACCCAAAAGAAGTGTTATATGAGAAGCAATCATGGTAAACAACCAGGTTTTTTTATCACCAGCAGCAAATGCTTTCTTTGAAGTCCAACCTGTATAAGCTTTTACCAATGAAACCAATAACAACACAACAATAATCCAACGAAGTAAATTATGAAGATGTACAAATCCTGTTTGCATATAATTTATTTTAAAGAGCAAGATACAACAGAAAAGGTTTACGCTAAAGCGCAAACCTTTTAACCAAACAAACAAACAAAAAAATAAATACGATAACTTGTCAAATAAGCAACGTGGTTATTGTTTAACCCACTCAGCAACAAACAAATTGGTATCTCTGGTTCCCCCATTGTTTCTGTTAGACCCAAATACAATATGCTTCCCATTAGGGCTTACCATAGGGAATGCATCAAAACCTTGATCTCTACTAATTTTTTGTTTATTATTTCCTTCAAGATCTACTAAATACATATTAAAAGGGAAACCTCTTTTATACTCATGGTTACTAGAAATAATAATCCCCTTGCTATCAGGAGTGAAATTGGGTGCCCAATTGGCTTGCCCCCAACTCGTAATTTGCTTAGGGTTTGATCCATCAGCATCGGCTACCCATACTTCCATATTGGTTGGAGCTACTAAGCCCTCTTTCAATAATTCTTTATATTCTTTTACTTCTGCCGCTGTTTTTGGTCGGCTTGCACGCCAAACAATTTTCTTTCCATCAGGGCTAAACCAAGCACCACCATCATAACCCAATTCAGTAGTGATTTGCTTTTCTTTACCAGTTGCTAGATCCATGATATATAATTCAAGATCGCCACTTTTATCGCTGCAATAAATCATTTTTTTACCATCATAAGAAAGCGTTGCTTCTGCATCATACCCTTTAGCATTAGTCAATTTTTTTACAATCTTCCCATTTAGGTCGGCCATGTAAATATCATAGCTACTGTATAAAGGCCAAATGTATTTATTGCCATATTTTGTTCTATCAGGTACTGGAGGACAATCGCTACCGCCCTCGTGCGTAGACGCGTAAATTATATGTTTACCATCTGGCATGAAATAAGCACAAGTTGACCTTCCCTTTCCGGTTCCCACAAGCTTGTATTGAAATTTTTCGCCTGGTTTAGTTGGAACTTTTCCCACAAAAATCTGATCACAATTAATCCCTTCTTTGGGGTTTGTTCTTTGAAAAACAATATGCTTGCTATCAAAACTCCAATAAGCTTCTGCATTGTCGCCTCCAAAAGTAAGTTGGCGAACATTTTTGAAATATTTTTCACCTTCAAAACGAAGGGTATCTCCTGGTACAGTAGGAACAGTATTCATTGCTGGTTGTGCCGTCACTACTTGAGCCAAAAAAAGACTGGATAAGACAATGGTGATTTTTTTCATATAAAGAGAATGAGGGGCAAAATTAGAATTTACCCTGCTGAATATTGTCAGAGAACTGTCACAGAAAAAATGGTAATTAGAAAATCCTTCCAAAACAATATACTTTTGCAACTTCATTATCTGAGCAATATTGATCTAACCATATAAAACCAATCCATGCCCATTATAGCTCCTTCTCTATTAAGTGCAAATTTTTTGAATTTAGCACAAGACTGTGCCCTTTTAAACGATAGCCAAGCAGATTGGTTTCATTTAGATGTAATGGATGGTCGTTTTGTTCCCAATATTAGCTTTGGCTTACCAGTCATTAGCCATATTAGAACAGCTACTAACAAAATATGCGATGTTCACTTAATGATTGAAGAGCCAGAAAAATATGCTGTTGCTTTTAAAGAAGCCGGGGCAGACATTTTAACGGTCCATATTGAAGCCTGCCATCACTTACATAGAAATATTCAACAAATTAAATCATTGGGAATGAAAGCGGGTGTTGCACTTAACCCACACACCCCTATTCACTTATTACAAGATATCATTCATGACCTAGACTTGGTTTGTTTAATGAGTGTAAATCCTGGTTTTGGTGGGCAGCATTTTATTCCTCAAACGCTCGAAAAAATAAGTAGTTTAAAGCAATTAATTATTGCAAAAAATAGCCAATGTTTAATTGAAATAGACGGAGGTGTAACACTAGAAAATGCGCCATCCATTTTAGCAGCAGGAGCAGATGTGCTAGTAGCAGGCAATACAGTATTTAAATCTGCTGACCCTATAGCAACCATTGCCGCTTTAAAAGCATTATGAGCCATTAAGTAATTGTTAAACAATATTCTTTCCACAACTGTTAATAAGAAACATTAGGATTTAAGTATTGCTATTTATTAAATTTGAGATAAGCGGTTTCGAAACTGCTGATTTCAATTCTATCACTAAAACCGTACAGATTGACAGAGACAATCATTAGCCTAGAATCAGTAAACCCTATTGAATTTTTTGGGGTAAACAACGGCAAACTAGATTTACTAAAGAAAAAATTCCCTTTATTAAAAATCTTATCTAGAGGCACTCAATTAAAACTGAGCGGAGCACCCGAACAGATTGATACTGCCCGTGAAAAAATCGATTTAATTGTTCAGTATTTGCAAAGAAATGGTCATTTAAGCGAGGGCTATTTTGAACAAATTTTAGGAGGAGACGACGCGGAAGCAGTAGATAATTTCATAGACAGAAATCCCAACGATATTCTTGTATTTGGGCCAAATGGAAAAACGGTTAGAGCAAGAACCCAGAACCAAAAAAAGATGGTTCATGCGGCCGATAGAAATGATATTGTATTTGCAATAGGACCAGCTGGAACAGGTAAAACTTATACGGCTGTTGCATTGGCCGTTAGAGCACTTAAAAATAAAGTAGTTAAAAAAATCATTTTAACTAGACCAGCTGTTGAAGCGGGCGAAAGTTTAGGTTTCTTGCCAGGCGATTTAAAGGAAAAAATTGACCCGTATTTGAGACCATTATATGATGCACTCGACGATATGATTCCTGCAGACAAATTGGGCTATTACATGAGTACCCGCACCATTGAAATAGCACCTTTGGCGTATATGAGAGGAAGAACACTAGACAATGCATTCATTATTTTAGACGAGGCGCAAAACACCAACGACCTTCAGTTAAAAATGTTCTTAACCAGGATTGGGGCAAATGCAAAAGCGATTATTACTGGTGATCCTACCCAAATAGATTTACCTAGAAATATGAGAAGCGGATTGGATAAATCCACTAGAATCTTAAAGAATATAGATGGAATTGCGCATATAGAGCTAACAGAAGAAGATGTAGTAAGGCATCGTTTAGTGAAAGCCATTATTAAAGCCTACGACAAAGAAAAAGAAAGAGAAGATGCGGAACACCCACCTCATCACCGATAATGAACTAAGGCGCCTAATGGGCGCCTTTTTTGTGCTTCCTTAAGAACTGAACACTAATTTTGAAAAAAAATCGTTATTAACACGAATAAGTCATTTTTTATGAAAAGAGTTCTGTTACTTTCTATTGCAACATTATTACTTCATTTGGCCTCTCAGGCACAAAGACCCACTACCAGCGGCAAATCAAAAACAGGAAATACAGCTGTTGATGGCAATTCAGCTGCTACTGGAGAAAAGCAAAATATATTCCCAGAAGCAGGTTTTGCGGGTATTGGGATATTGAATCCGGGCGCCCCACTGGAAATAAAAAAAGCAGCGGGAAATACTCGAAATAAAAATATATTATTAAAATTGAGTAATGAGTGGGCTTCTGGAGGGCAAAATGAACCTTCAATCATGTTCTCGAATGGAGATATTTCTAATCCTAAAAACTTAAGCTATTGGACCATTGGTGCAAGGGTTTCAGGAGATGAAGTACTTAAAACTCCACAGACATTTAAAATTAGCCATAAAGCAGGAACCGATGCTGTTGAAAAAGAATTCTTTTCAATTGATTCTTACGAAGGCCGGGTTAGAATTGGCGATGTAAATACATTGGTAGATGGCTATAAATTGTATGTTGAACAAGGTATACTTACAGAGAAAGTGAAAGTAGCAGTAAAAAGCTCAAAAGATTGGTACGACCATGTTTTCCATAAGGATTATAAATTAATGCCTTTGAACGAATTGGATCAATACATCAAAACCAATCAACATTTACCAGAAGTACAAACAACAGAGCAAGTAATGAAAGATGGTTTAGATCTGGGTAAAATGAATGCCTTGTTATTAAAGAAAGTAGAAGAGCTTACCCTTTATACAATACAGTTAAAAAAAGAATTAGACGAAACCAAGGAACTCATTAAAAAGAGAAAAAAATAATCCTTATTCACCAAGAATAGAATGTCCTAATTTATCTCTTTTAGTAGTTAAATATTTTTCGTTGTGCGGATTGGGAGCTACTTCAATTGGAACTGTTGCTACAATTTCTAACCCATACCCTTTTAAGCCAGCTCTTTTTCGGGGATTATTGCTCATTAATTTAAGTTTGGTTATACCCAGCGAACGTAAAATTTGAGCCCCCACTCCATAGTCCCTTTCGTCCATTCCAAAACCAAGTTTAATATTTGCTTCAACCGTATCCATTCCTTGTTCTTGTAATTGATACGCACGAAGTTTATTTATTAAACCAATCCCTCTACCCTCTTGATTCATATATAAAATAACACCAGCTCCAGCTTCATCAACCATTCGCATTGCTTTGTGCAATTGCTCTCCGCAATCACATCTAAAGCTTCCTAAAATATCCCCTGTAAAACAACTGCTGTGAACCCTTGTTAAAACAGGTTCATCTTTTTCCCAAGACCCTTTAATTAAAGCAAGGTGTTCGGCACCTGATAATCTTTCTTTAAAAGCAACTAACTCAAACTGACCATATTTGGTGGGCATATTTACCCTCACTAGTTCTTCAATTAACGAATCAGAAGTTAATCGGTAATCAATCAAGTCTTTAATAGAAATAATTTTCAACCCAAATTTTTGTGCTATTTCTAAAAGCTGAGGTAAACGAGCCATAGAACCATCTTCATTCATTACTTCAACCAAAACACCAGCAGGCTCTAATCCTGCTAACCTAGCCAAATCAACCGTAGCTTCGGTATGGCCACTTCTTCTTAAAACCCCACCAGACTTGGCTTTCAGAGGAAAAATATGTCCTGGTCTTCCAAAGTCTGCCGCTTTTGAAGCCGGATCTACTAAGGCTTGAATTGTTTTAGAACGATCATGGGCAGAAATACCGGTTGTAGTACCATGACCAATTAAATCTATTGAAACCGTAAAAGCAGTTTCATGCAAAGAAGTATTAGAACTAACCATTGGAGTTAATTCTAACTCAACACAACGCTCTTCGGTTAAAGCCACACAAATTAAACCACGACCTTCTTTACTCATAAAGTTTATCGCTTCAGGAGTAGCAAATCGGGCAGCCATAATAAAATCGCCCTCGTTTTCACGATCTTCATCATCAACCACAATGACCATTTTCCCATTCCTGATATCTTCAATTGCAGCGGCTATAGTATCTAACATATTTTGAATTGTGGCGCAAAATTACAAAAACGAAGCCATGCAACCGCTTTAAAACAAGAATCTATGGTATAAATACGCATCTATTTAACAAATCATACCAGTAGCATTGAGTATAAATTAATTCATATGAAATGGCTGGTAGGTATATGGGGGTTCATTTTGTTTCCGGTGGGATTAAAATCGCAGACTACCACGGGCTCTATAAGTGGCAAAGTCAGTTTTAACAACACAGCCGCTACTGGGGCGGCTTTGATATTAACCGACGAGGAAACCAACCAACAAATAACCACAATTAGCAACCGAAACGGGGTTTATGGATTTTATCAATTAAAACCAGCCAACCATTATAAACTCAGTGTTATATATCCTATGGCGGATACTATGCAAATCAATTATATCACAGTTATTTTAGGAGAAGATGTACTGATTAATATACCGCTTCAAGCTGCAACGAATTACTTAAAACCAGTTTTAGTAAACAGTTCCATTAATACAAATAATGCAAACAATTCCATTAATCTATTGAATAATTTGCCAATCAGAGGAAATGGATTGAGTGGATTAATGATGCACCAACCACAAGCATATATCAAAAATGACCAAACAGGGGCCGTCTCGTTTTCAAGTCAGAATTATCGATTCAATTCTTTTTATATAGATGGCGTGCTACAAAATGATCTATTTGGATTATCCCCAACAGGGACAATAATGGGCGAAACAGGCATATTGGTTGCAGCACCTGAAAGTTTTGAACAAATGCAATTATTGGTTTCGCCATACGATGCTTCATTGGGCAGTTTTACAGGAGCAGCAATAAATATGACCACTCGGTCTGGAAAAAATAAACCTATGCAAGAAATATACACTACCAACAGAAGTAATGCACACCAATACTGGCATTCAGGAGTGAATATCAGCGGACCAATAGCCAACAATAAATCCTTTTATTTTATCAATCTAGATCAAGTAAATGAAACCATTACAAGGCCATTTAATACCAATGAATATATTGGCGAAACCAACCGGATAGAAAAACTAAAGCGATTCAGACAATCGATGCAAGACCGTCATGGCTATGATATCGGCAGTTTTGATCAAACAGAAAAAAACAGTTCACAAAAAATGGCTATCAGAATTGATGTATTGGTGAATAAAAAAAATCAACTAACAATTAATGCAAAATGGGCAAATGGATTTAGAAGTAACAACCATTTAAGCTCAGCTACTATTTTGCAATTTTCAAACAATGGAAAAATACAAATGCACCAATATTATTCAGCCAGTGTTGAATGGAAAAAAAGGATTAATGCCTTTACGCAAAACAAATTACTCTTATCATTGAATCATCACCAATCCAATACCCAACCAAGGTTACAAGCATTTCCTAGTATTCGAATTTTAGATGGAGAAGGCATGTTGATGCTGGGTGCAGGAGAAGAAACTTTTCAGAATCAGCTTACTCAATTCAACTTGAATGTAAGTAATCGTTGGAGCAGATTAAGGGGGAAAAATTGGATAGAATGGGGAGTAGATATTGATTACAGCGTATTGAATAACCATTTTATTCCTAATGGGCATGGACAATTTTTTTACTATAGTATCAGTAATTTTTTACAGAATAGAAACGCGGTTGATTTCAGCATTAATCAAGCCAATCATACGAAGACTAAAATTGAATCACTTGCTCAATTAAAAGTCGTCAAAGCAGCGCTATTCTTTAATTATCATACTACTCTTTTTAAAAACACGCATTTATATGCAGGAATAAGATTGAATGCAGAAAAATTTTTAAATGATGTGGAGGAAGATATATTTACACAAGACACCGCATTACCTGTTTTACAACAATTTCATGAGTTATGGGGCGCACAGTCAGGGAGATTGCCCCTACTTACTTCAATACCTTCACCAAGAGTATATATAAAAACATATTTACCCTCCTTACGTACAAGTATTAAAATAGGGACAGGTATTTTTTCGGGAAGAATCCCTTACGCATGGTTGTCTGGAATCCTCAGCAATAATGGAAATAAATTGTTACACCATTTTGCTAATAATCAACAATTGAGAGGGTTTGTATTTAATACAAGAAATAACAGTGGACAAACTGAATTACCAGCAACGTTTAGTACCAATAAAGGAACTGTATATGTAGGGGCAGCAAAAATAAATATGCCAACGATTTGGAGAACAACGTTGGATCTTGAAACCAACTTGAATGCATCCAATAAAATTGGTATGAATGGGATGTATTATCAAAACCTAAGCGAAATAGGATTTGCGAATATCAATTTGAACCCACTACAAAAACAATTAGAAGGCTTCGATAGGCGGTGGATACAATCCCCCGAATACCCTTTAAATATTCCACTATTAGCCGATGGATCTAATCCGTACAACGAAATTATTTTAATTAAAAATATGGAGAATCAAAATGGATATGGTTATAGCGCTGGTATCTATTGGGTTTGGCAACAAAAACAGCATAGGTGGTTAATGAATTATTCTTACAGCAATGCTTTTTCAATTTATGATGGAAACTTTTCTATCCCTTTAAATCATTGGAAATTAAATGAACAAGTGAATGGAAGAAATAACCCAGCAATGGCCGTTTCCGATTTCAGCAGAGGGCATCAATTTTATACAGAATATCAAGTACATGTAAAAAGCACCAAACAAAAACAACTGAATTGCTCTATTCATTACACAGGACAATCAGGAAGCCCTTTCAGTTATGTATACGATGGCAATAATTTATCTGGAGATGCTCCTTTCACTTCGGGATACGACCTGATTTATATTCCTTATCCAAATGAAATCAATGAAATGAATTTTGTTCCACTCATCAAAAAAGATCAATACTATACGATTGATCAGCAAAAAGAAGCTTTAGCGTACTTTATTGCAAACGACTCTTATCTTCAAAAAAGAAGGGGGCAATATGCTCAACGAAATGGAAGTAGGTCTCCATTTAATCATCGCTTTGATATAAAAGTACATTACCAATTTCCTATTAAAATCACAACTAAATTAATCAGGTGTTCAGTTGCACTAACCTTATTAAATGCGGCCAATTTATTCAATAAAAATTGGGGTGAACAATTACTGGTTCCTGGTAATAGAAAGCGGCTAATTTCATTCGAAGGATTTGTAAACAATCAGTCGTTAATACCCATATATACATTTGATCCAGCATTGATTCATCGCCCATTATTTGAGTTGAACAACAGTTTTAACGCTGCAAGAAGCAGTAATTGGATGTTGCAACTTGGATGTAGGTTAAGTTTTTATTAACAAAGAAACGTTCTTGTTAATGTTATTTTAATACCCATTATACACTATAAATATTTGTTTATCAATTATTTACACAAATATCAACGTTAAAAAAAGAGGATTGAATGTTTATAATTATGCTAAAAAACCGCCTTTATTTTAACAAGATTTTGGGTACATAAGGCTTTAGTTGGATATTTGCCGCACAAAACCAAGATTATGAGAATTTTTAAACGAATTTCAATGATTATGGTTGCTGTTTTAGCAACTTTGATCACAACCGCCCAGGTTACTACAAGTAGTATCACGGGGGTTGTAAAAACTGCTGATGGGCAACCCATTGAAGGTGCCAGCCTTGTTGCTGT
>JBMLPQ010000087.1:6991-17638 GCA_049242025.1 Sediminibacterium sp. | reverse complement strand
TCAAGAGAAGTGCTAGCACGTTGGACTGGCGAAGGTTCTACCAATGATGCAAGATTCCCACGTTATTCATTTACCGATGCTAACAGCAATATTCGCGTAAGTGATCGTTATGTTGAAGATGGATCTTTTATAAAGATTAAGAATATCCAATTAGGATACACATTCACTTCTTCTACAATCAAAAAAGCGTTCAGCAGATTAAGGGTTTATGTACAAGTAAGAAATGCATTCACTTTTACAAAGTACTCTGGATTTGATCCTGAAATAGCGGGAGGAATTTTAGATACAGGTATTGATCGTGGTGCATATCCACAAGCAAGAACCTTCTCTTTAGGATTAGACATTAAACTCTAACGAAAACAAATTACAACAATGAAAAAGTTCAACTATACTATCCTAAGCTTGGCCATGGTTTCCATGCTTAGCGTCTCCTGCAAAAAGTGGGTAGACTACGATCCAAAAGAAGATTTTATAATTACAGAAAAAGAATACCTACGTTCTGAATCAGATTATAGAACTATGGCAGTAAGCGTATACACGCCATTGCAATGGTTAAATCAAGCAGTAGTAGTAGGTGAAATTGCATCGGACAATGCAGTATCTGGTGGCGAGAATGCATCAGATGTATTGAGCTTACAGCAAATAGACGATTACACGCATACACCAATCAATAGCACTTTACAAGAATTATGGATAAGCGCTTATGAAGGAGTGAATCGTGCTAACTACATGACACAGTACAAAACCACCAACCTAGCAGGAGCAACAGTGAATTTTGCAGGTAAGGAAGCGTTGTATGGAGAAATACATTTCTTAAGAGCTTACTACTATTTTACATTGGTAAAGTTTTTTGGAGATGTTCCCTTGTTTGTAGACAGACGTTTGGGTTTAACCGATTCAAGATCTTTGAAGCGTGCACCCAAGGCAGATGTGTATAGGCAAATAGAAACTGACCTTACAACTGCAATTGCAGCATTGCCTGCGGTTCAAGTACAAAAGGGAAGAATCACTAAATATGCTGCACAAGCTTTATTGGGTAAAGTATATTTATATCAAAATAAGTTTACTGAAGCAGCTACTACATTAGAAGCAGTGATTACTGCTAATGCGTTTACATTGGTGTCGAATTTTGGTTCAATGTTTTTAGCATCAGGCGAAAATGGACCAGAGTCTGTTTTTGAAATTCAGTACAGCAACAACTCTCCCTATTATAACTGGGGTGGAGCAACTAGAGGTCAAGGAAACTATGCTGTACAACAGTGTGGTATAAGGGGATTGAACGGCACTGCGGCTATGCCTTATGCGGCTGGTTGGAGCACCAATTTACCTACTACCAATTTAGCATCAGCTTATACTGTAGGAGATCAAAGAAAAGATGTAACTGTTTTAGATATTGAAGCGTACAAAGCAGCTAATCCAAGTTTTAATATTACTTATCAAGTAGCACCTTATAAGAATACAGGATTATACAATCAAAAGTATTTACCACGTAAGGGCGAAACATCAGGACAAATTGAATTGAACTACACCAATAATTTCCGCATCATTCGTTACTCAGATGTGTTGTTAATGGCTGCAGAAGCATTCAATAGATCAGCAACACCTAACGATGCCAAAGCATTAACTTATTTGAATAGAGTAAGACAGCGTGCATTTGGAAATAACAGCAATAATTTTTCAGGAGCGGGTACTGCATTAAGAGATGCTATTTGGAATGAGCGCCGATTAGAACTAGCTATGGAAGGAGATCGATTCTTCGACTTAGTAAGAACTGGTCAAGCAGCTGCAAGAATTACAGGCTTTAGAGTGGGTAAGCACGAAGTATTTCCTATACCTCAGCAAGAAGTGGAAATTTCAGGCTTAACACAAAACAGCGGCTATTAATCAACCCACAAAAAAAATGATATGAAATCAATAAAATTTTTATTCAGCGCAGTACTGGTGGGATTGCTTTTCACCGGCTGTACCAAAAAGGAGTTTACTGATACTTCTTTTGTAGAATCTGCTAGCGTTCCAGATAAATTGAGCGCTTTGTTTACCATCACGCAAGACAATACCGGTTTGGTTACCATTACTCCTAATGGAGAAGGTGCTATTTCTTATGATGTATATTTTGGAGACGGTACTACTGCACCTGCAAAAGTTGCTGCAGGAAAAAGCGTCAGCCGTATTTACAAAGAAGGGGCGTACAATGTAAGGTTAGTTGCTTATAACGTTTCAGGAAAAACAAAAGAAGCATTACAACCATTAACCGTAACCTTTCGGGCACCAGAAAATCTTGAAGCAACAGCTGTGATAGATCCCAGCAATAACTTTAAAGTGAATGTGACCGCAAAAGCAACTTACGAAACATTCTTTCAAGTGTTTTTTGGAGATGTACCCAATGAAGTACCTACCAATTTTAATGAAGGACAAACAGTTAGTAAGGTTTACACAAGAACAGGAACCTATACTGTAAGAATTGTAGCATTAAGTGGTGGAGCTGCTAGAACAGAAATTACCAAAACCGTTACCATTGTAGATCCGGTATTATTGCCTTTGACTTTTGAATCACCAACCATTAACTATGCATTCAGCAATTTTGATGGCGGTAATTCAAGTGTTATTGATAACCCTTTCAAAACAGGAATCAATACCAGCAACAAAGTGGGAAGAATGATTAAAGGTGCTGGACAGCCATGGGGCGGATCGGTATTGCCTTTGAGCACACCTATCGACTTTAGCACGAATAAGGTTTTCAGAATGAAAGTATATTCACCAAGAGTGGGTGCTAAGGTTTTATTGAAAGTAGAAAATGCAGGCAACGGTTCAATTGCTTTTGAAAGAGAGCGCACTACAACAGTAGCCAATGCATGGGAAGAAATTGGCTTCGATTTCACTACAATTAACACAGCCAATGTTTATAATAATATCGTGTTGATTTTTGAATTAGGAACCGTAGGAGATGGCTCGCCTAATTTTACCTTCTTATTTGATGATATTCGTTTGGCAGCAACTATGCCATCTAATCAAATAGACTGGCCAGTTACTTTTGATGTAGCAGGAACCAATTATACCGTAACCGATTTTGGAAATAATATTTCAGAATTAGTGAATGATCCAACCAATGCATCCAATAAAGTAATGAAGACCACCAAGCCAAATGGAGCTGAAACATGGGCTGGTACTACCATTGGAACGCCTAGTGGTTTTGCAAGAGCATTACCTATTACCACTACCACTTCACAAATGAGTGTGAGAGTTTACTCTCCAGCAGCAGGTTTAAGAATCCGATTAAAAATTGAAGATGCAGCTGATCCAACCAAATCGGTTGAAACAGATGCAATTACCACCGTTGCAAATGCATGGGAAACTTTGATTTTTGATTTTGCCAATCATGTATCTGGAACAGCAGCAATTAATGCAGCACACCGTTATGATAAAGCATCTATCTTCTTCGATTTTGGAACAGCAGGAAATGGCAAAGTGTTTTATTGGGATGATGTAAGGTACTTAAGCACAAATGTGGTAGTAGGCGTTGGATTGCCATTGAATTTTGAAAATACTGCACTTACTTATACATTCACCAATTTTGATGGAGGTGGCGCAACCGTAATTGATAATCCACATAAAACAGGTATCAATACCAGCAACCGAGTGGGCAGAATGATTAAGAGTGCAGGCCAACCATGGGGAGGTTCATTTATTGAATTAGGAGGCCCAATCGACTTTACGAAGAAGACTTTTAAAATGAAAGTGTATTCACCAAGAGTAGGGGCTAAAGTATTGTTGAAAGTAGAAAATGCCACCAATGGGGCGTTGAATTTTGAGAGAGAAGTAACTACTACCGTAGCAAACGGATGGGAAGAACTAACATTCGATTACAGTGCAATCAATACAGCCAACAGTTACCATAAAATCGTTCTGATTTTTGAATTGGGAACCGTAGGAGATGGAAGTAGCAATTTCACTTTCTATTTTGACGATATCAATCTTTTTTAATTGAATAAAACGAGCAATATGTTTAAAAATATAATAACCGGGTCTGCGTTTTTTGTTGCTGCAGTGCTATTGTTTTCGGGCTGCAAAAAAGCAGACTACAGCTTTGGTGCAATAAAGACACCAACTGGATTAACCTTAAATACTGTTATTGCAGGGGCTAATACAAGTAACCCTAATGGTAATGGTACAGGAAATGTGGCTATTAATGTAACAGCTACCAATGCACTAACCTATAATATTGATTTTGGTGATGGTACTACAAGAGTAGTACCCACTGGAACAATTAATTATAGATATACTACCCCAGGAACCAATGAATATACAATTGTTGTAAATGCAATTGGAACAGGAGGAAGTATTAGCACCATCAGTAGAAAAGTGACTGTATTTGTAGCATTTGAAATACCTACCAATATTGTAACTGCACTAACAGGAGCAGGTTCTAAAACATGGGTAACTGATAAAGATGCGGTAGGACATTTTGGTGTAGGACCAGCGAATGAGTTTTCACCAATTTGGTATGCTGCTCCACCAAATACAAGAGAAGCATGCGCATACGATGATGAAATCAGTTTTAGCAGAGACGCTAATAACAATATCACTATGACGATTGATAACAAAGGTCAATCATTTGCAATTGGCGCAGCCAGTGGATTCTATGGATTTAGCGGAGGAGATGCATGTTTTTCTATGAATATAGCAGCACCACGCAGATTGAGCTTTATGAATGCTAATACAGGTTCAACAGCAGCAAATTCAACAAGAATTGCATTTACTGTACCGGGCAATGGAATCATCAATTTTGGAACAGGTGGAACCAGCTATGAAATATTGGCTATTTCTGCAACAGAGTTAAGTTTAAGAAATATTGGAATAGACGGAAACTCATGGTATCAAAAATTGAAAGTAAAATAAGCGATGAAGAATATTTTAAGTGTGATAACAATCGGGTCTTTCTTGCTGCTTAGTTGCGGCAAGAAAGATACTGGTACTACAGTAGTAACGCCCACCAATCTTACGGTGAATGCAGTAGTAAGCACCGACAATAGTGGAAATGTGGCATTTACAGCAAGTGCAACCAATGCAAGTACCTATGATTACGATTTTGGCAATGGTGTTTTTCAAACGGTTCCTACGGGGATTGTAACTTATAAGTATCCAGCATCGGGCACTTATTCGGTAAACGTAATAGCCAAGAGCCGGACCGGACAAACGATATCTCAACGAACAACAGTAACGGTTGCCGTAACACAGTCGTTGATATTTTCAGATGAGTTTGAAGCAAACGGCGCGCCTGATCCGTCTAAATGGGGATATGATATAGGCACAGGATCAAATGGATGGGGCAATAATGAATTACAACATTATACCAATCGATTAGACAATGCATTTGTATCGAACGGCACATTAAAAATCAGGGCCATTAGAGAAGCATTTAGTGGCAGTGCGTTTACCAGTGCACGAATATTAACCCAAAATAAATTCAGTTTCAGGTACGGTAAAGTGGAAGTGAGGGCAAAACTGCCAGCAGGAGTTGGAACCTGGCCAGCAATATGGATGTTGGGAAATAATATTACCACTGTTGGTTGGCCTGCCTGCGGCGAGATAGATATTATGGAGCATAAGGGATCGCAGCTGAATCGAATTCATGGCACCGTGCACCACCCGGCAAGGTTTGGAGGCAATGCAGATGGAGGAACAAGAGATATCACCAATGCAACTACTGAGTTTCAGATTTATTCTATGGAATGGAATGCGCTTTCTATCAAGTTTTTAGTGAATGGAAATGTATACCATACCGTAGCAAATAATTCAAGCTTACCGTTTAATCAAAATTTCTTTTTAATCATGAACCTAGCCATGGGCGGCACTTTTGGCGGAGCAGTAGAAAGTGGCTTCAGCAATGCCACCATGGAAATTGACTATATTAGGGTTTATCAATAGTTGTACAGTTATGAAGCAAGCAAACAATGGCATCGGCAGGTATTTAATTATCCTGCTGGTGCTTATTTCTGCCAACGTTCAATCGCAAACGTTTAAAAAATTAGTATGGTCCGATGAGTTCAATGGCAAAGGATTACCAGATAGTACAAAATGGGGATATGATCTTGCAAGAGGCTGTCCACAAAATTGCGGATGGGGCAATAATGAATTACAATATTATACTGCACATAATACCAAGAATGCCAGAGTAGAAAATGGTATGTTAATAGTAGAAGCACATAAAGAAAATATTGCAGATGCAAAATATTCCAGTGCACGTTTAGTAACCAAAAACAAAGGCGATTGGAAATATGGACGCATTGATGTAAAAGCCAAACTGCCCGCAGGACGCGGCATGTGGCCCGCAATATGGATGTTGCCTACCGATTGGAAATACGGCGGATGGCCACATAGTGGAGAAATAGATATCATGGAGAATGTAGGCTATTGGCCCGACTCGGTTTTAGGAACAGTACATACCAATGCCTTTAATGGAATGAAAGGAACACAAAAAACCTTGGGCATGAATTTCAAGGATTTGTCTACCGCATTCCATGTGTACAGTATTGAGTGGGATGCAGCAGAAATTCGATTTTATGTAGACAATCAACAATACAATTCATTCAAGAATTCACATAAGGGGGTAGACGAGTGGCCGTTTGATCAACGATTTCATTTGTTGATTAATATAGCCGTAGGCGGAAACTGGGGCGGAGTAAAGGGTGTAGACGACTCCATCTTTCCACAAAAAATGTGGATCGATTATGTGCGTGTATATCAATAAATTTTAATATCTCAGCTTACCCTGACTAGGTAAATAAAAAGCATGGCAGGAACGGAGGTAACGCTCCATTTCATTTTTGGTATCTCCCGATACAGTAGCACTGAAAGCATATATATTCAACATTGATTGAATAAATGCAGTACAGTCATTGTGTTGGGAGATTTTATTGAAAGCCAATAGATAGGCATCCGCATAAACGGATGGAATAATTATTTTAGATAAATTTTTAGAAGTAAGTTCAGCATTCATCATTAAGCGCGCCAAAGACCCGTTGCCTTCCGCAAAAGGGCAGACTTCTGTAATCAGCAATAACAGATAAATCGATTTTGCAAAAGGATCTTGCAATAAAGCATACCAATCAAATCCTTTAATTAAAGTTCCTTCAATCAATTGCCAAGGAACTAAAGAGGAAATACCCGAAGGGTTATTACTCTCTTTAAATTTCCCAGGGTTTTTATTTTTTCTATCGGCAAATAAAAATGCGTGACGTTTTTGAAGGAGTTGAATAAATTCTTGCGCCGAACTAGGGCAGACAGACATTTCTTTTTTGTTGGAAGCAAGCTGGTAAGTATGCAAAATGTCTTCGGCATCATCTTTACGACCCGATGAAGGAGATGCAGTTTCGATGATTTGACGGGCTTCGGACAATTCAAATTCGTTCCCTTCTATAAACTGAGAAAAATAACTTTCAAAAAAAGCAAAATGCTGAAAAGTGACGGTAGACACATTTCTTTCGGGGTATTGGGGGTAATTGTTTCCAGCCAAATGCGAATACAGTTCTTCCAATAATTTGATGGTGGGTAGGTGGAAGGGTTTACCCAAAAAACTAGCAAGGCTGTTGGAGGGGTTGGCCGCCGAGGGGTGAGCTTCTTGTTGAACAGCTGTAATCAGCTTAGCTAAAACAGTAAATTCCTTCTCTAAACCGAGCATGGGGGCTAAAACCCTAGCCTGCTCTTTTAGACGAATTAGGGCTAATTCTGAGTGAATTTGGAGCAAATTGGACAGTTTTTCACTGATTTCAGCCGTTTTTAGGGTTTTTAGGGCTTCATCCGTTTTGCGGGCAGTCATACAATTTTCTAAAAAAGCGCGGGCGTCTTGAGAACGATATAGCTGCTCAAAAAATGGTCGGTCGTCTAAAATTGGCTCTTTCCCTTTTAGTAAGTGGATGGTAAGACCAGGCAGTTCAATGATTTTATTGTAAGAATGGGTAATAAAAATATGGCCGTTAGGGGTAGGTTTGCATTCTAGCGCCGAACGATGGCTTAAAATCGCGCCCGGGAACAAATGAGAGATGATTCGGAACCAGTTTCTTTTGACAATTGAATGTATTTCGTCTGAATAATTGGTGGTATAAATACGAGGCGCAATTTTGTACGCTAGCCCTTTGCGAACCAGTTGTTGAATGCGTTTAGATTCGGAGGAATTGGCCGAACCAAAGATAATTTCGGACAAAACTACTGGGTTAGAATTTTCCATTAAGTATTTCCTTTGCCTAAATATGGCAAATAAATTTTATTATATTAATATTTAAGGGTTAATTTTATATTAATAAGTCAAAATTTTGGAAAATATTTTAGAATAAGGGTTTTAGGAGCTTGGATACGCTGAATTTTGATAAATGGACTGCTTATTATTCTAGATTCAGAAACTTTTTAAGCATGTAATCCAATTCTAAAATTTCAAGAGAAGATAGTTTTCCCAAAAGTCCTTTCGCCAAGGTTTTATCAAGTGTGGCTATTTTACTGGTTCTTATTAAAGAAGGTTTTCTTAGACCATTTATGGAATTAGGGGTAAGTAGAACATCAGTGGCTTCTTTCCATTGAAGTTGGGTAGTTATGAAACAAACAGTAAAATCTAGAGCTGAGTCAGCAAGAATAACAGCCGGCCTTAGTTTATTGCCAGTCAAATTGGTGAAAGGAAAGTTGATTAAAACAATGTCGCCTTTAGCCATTGTACACAACTTTTAAGTCGGAAACGGTATAAAGTTCTTCTTCGGTTTCTAAAAAATCAAAAGCTTTACTTTCTGAAGCTAGTTTTTGTATGCCTTTGCTTAACTCTTGTTCTTCATACTTTTTAAAAACAAAGTCAGCAAAGTCTGATATCTCTTCAGCTTTGTCATCCGGAAGCTGATTAATAGCTTTCAGGGTTCGTTCGATTATGATTTGTTTTGTCATTTTGTATGCCTTATATCCAAATTTAATAATAAATATTCATTTTAGACTTAATTTAAACCCTCTTCAACATCTTCAAAATTGATGCCTAAAACCTGCTTAAAGTAATAGTCTTCTAATTGAAGCTTGGTATAATTTTCTAAAGGAGCCCAACAATTGTCTTTGGATAAAAAGACTTCTATTGCTTCTTTTTGAGGGAACACTTTGTAGTCCATTTTAGTGCCATCAATGGTAAAATAGCCTGGGTAAACAAAATCCATATGGCAATCATTGGCGAACTCCTTGGTGATGAGCATTAAAAATTTACCAATGCTGAATCGTTTGTAATCGGGGTGGTAAAAATGAAGCACCGACATCAGGGCTTTTTTGCCTACATCAAAAAAACCGACTCCAATGAGCCTGCCCTGATCGCGAATAGTGATCATATGGGTGTCAAAAGCATTGGCTGGATTATTGAGTTCAGGAATGCAGGCTTTGCAGCTAGGGTAACCATCAAAATTGACACTATTGAGGTACACACTATATAATGATTCTATTTCCTCTGTTATTTCAGCTAATTCTATGCAGAAAGAAAAGCCAGCACATTTTTTCCAAATCCTTTTAGTGGTAGCTGTTTCTTTGGCTTTTTTTAAGTTTAGCCTTAGCCAAAACACCGGATCATAGATAGCGCCATTGCCATAGTTACTTACAAATACTTCCTGTGTAGTAAATAAGTCGTTGCCCATTCTAAAATAACCTGCTGCTAATGCGTGGTCTAGTATGTCGCCTTTATAAATACCCAGTTCTAAACTCATAGGATGAAATTAACAAAGTCAGATTATCAACGGATAAAACTTTTCCAATTCACCCATGCTGCCTTTTTTGTAGAAAACCAAACGATCGGGTGATAGGATGAGCTCTTGGGCGATGGTGCTGATTTGGGTGGGTTCGGGTATGCCGTATTTTTCTTGAAGCATTTTTTTGATGGGGGGATTAAGGGCTATTAGCTGTTGCAATAGATTTCGGTAAGAGATATTGCTGCCGATAATGGTATGGATGCCCACTGCGGGTCCGTTTAATATAATGCGAAATAAGCTGATGCTTAAAGAACTTGGTTTTGATTGTACTAAATTCCAGATATCGTCTATTAATAAAAACTTGTATGGAAGCTTTACTTTATTCCAAAGATTGAGTGCATGGTATTTTTCAAAAATGGGGATGCGTTTTTGTTTCATGGTCCGTTCACGAAATTGCATTTCGCGCAAGACCGCGCTCAATAATTTTGCACGAGTGGTATGGGTTCCCATTTCGGGTTCATCGCTTAAAAAATACAACCACCCATTGGTATCGTTGGGTAAATAGCGGCTATTGGCCAATAAGAAGTGGCTACCTGCTGGTTCGGCGGCTATAATCCCCCCTTGGGATAATTGAGAAAAATACGGCAGCAGTTCATTTGTTTCGGTATAAGATACCATCAATAAAGGCACTTGAGCCAGGTCAATTGATTGGTGCTCGTTATTGCTGTTCAGGCCTAGGGCAAATGGAATAATCAAAACAATACAGTATTTTTAAACCGAAAAATCAATAGCACAGGAAGATATCCCCCCCGAAATAATCCAACCTGGCTATTGACAATGTAAAACTAAATGAGCAGTCTGCAACCTATTGGTTGAGCCAATTTTTTTAATGATTGTAAAAGGGGGATATGCCAAAAAACAAGTCGGCTTTGTTGCGTTACAGGATTATTGA
>JBMLPQ010000087.1:5630-6891 GCA_049242025.1 Sediminibacterium sp. | reverse complement strand
AAAAGGGGGATATGCCAAAAAACAAGTCGGCTTTGTTGCGTTACAGGATTATTGATGGATGCCTTACCAATACTATGCACCCCTACCCTAGTTTAGAAGCGATCCAAAAAAAGATAGAGGAACAATTGGATAAGTCGATTTCGAGCTCTATGATCAATAAGGATTTTGCCGCCATGAAAGATATTTATGGAGCACCCATTGCCTACCATAAAACCAAGGCTGGCTATTATTATACTGATCCTAATTTTTCGATACAAGAATTTCCGCTGACCGAAGCAGAAAGAGAGGCGCTGGATTTTTCTACGGCATTGCTCCAACAGATCAGGGGAACCAAGCTTTTTCAACAGTTTGAGAATGCCATTAATAAAGTAATTGAAGGATATAGAATCAGTAAAATAGCGGGCATAGAACAGCGGCAGTTTTTACAAGTTGAAGAACCCGTGCGACCGCAAGACAGCCCCTATCTAGAGCAATTATTGCAAAGCATTATTCATCAAAAGCCCTTGGCCATTACCTATCAGGGATATGGAAAGGAAGCCAAGCTGCATCAGTTTTCGGCACATTTATTAAAAGAGTATCGCAATTGTTGGTATGTGGTGGGCTATTCGGATCGGGGCCAAAATCTATTGATGTTTGCACTCGATCGAATTAAAGATATCACCAGCAGTGATAAGGAATATATTAAGGTGGAGGGATTTGATCCCGCCGATTTTTTTAAGTACTCTTTTGGTATCACACAGATACATGATGCAAAGCCCGAAAAAGTACTGTTGCAGTTTACCAATTTTCAGGCACCCTTTATTTTGAATCAGCCCTTGCATCATTCTCAAAAGCTATTAAAGCAAACCGATCAATTTGTTGAGATCAGTTATGAAGTGTATCTTACAACAGAGTTAATCATGACGATTCTTTCTTATGGAAAGCAAGTTAAAGTGTTGGCTCCTAAAAAATTAAAAGACCAAATTAAAGCAACTGTGCAAGAAATGGCAGCACTGTACGCTTAAAATATCCTCCCCCGGATTGTTACCAGTTTGTAAATAGGTTGCAGACAGACCCAATACATTTGTTAGTAAAAAAAGTATATGGACCCAATGGTATTCATTATTGGCGGAGCGATGGTATTATTAGCCATTTTAGCCACCCTATTTTATGCAAAGTCGCGCTACGGCGCGGAGATTACTGTGTTACTGGGAAAGTTGGCCAAAGCCGAAGCCCAGCTAGAACATAGCCAGCAAGCATTGGTGCAAGCCAAAGAAGCCAG
>JBMLPQ010000087.1:0-5530 GCA_049242025.1 Sediminibacterium sp. | reverse complement strand
AATATCATTAAAGATGCCGAAGGACGCGGCTTACAGCCGGATGTGATGGTGTACTATCCCGATCAACGCACTATTATTATTGACTCTAAAGTTTCGTTGGTGCATTGGGAACAATATGTAAACAGCGAAGAAGAAGCCGATCGCAAGCGAGGATTGGAACTGCACTTGGCATCTTTGAAATCGCATATAGATGGACTCAGTAAAAAGAATTATCCCAAGTATGCCAAGGCATTGGATTATGTATTGTTGTTTGTACCCATAGAGCCAGCTTTTTTAGAAGCGGTTAAAAAAGATACGCAGTTGTGGAAGTATGCTTACGATAAAAAAATCATGTTGGTAAGTCCTACCAATTTATTGGCCGTATTAAAAATCATAGCCGACTTATGGAAAGTAGAACAGCAAAACCAGAACGCCATTGAAATAGCGGAGAAAGCAGGTGCTATGTACGACAAGTTTGTGGGCTTCTTAGTGAACTTAGAAGATGTGGGTAAGAAGTTGGGCGCTGCACAAGAAAGTTATGATCAAGCATTTAGTCAATTGAGTACGGGCAGGGGCAATATTGTTAACCGCATGGAAGAGCTGAAGAAAATGGGAGCTGATGCGAGGAAGCAGATTCCGGATAAAATATTGTACGAGTTAAAATAAACCAATGACCAAGCCACCCAAACATATATTATCTAAGTCAACCTTTATGTATGGCTGCCAATGTCCTAAGCGATTGTGGCTGCATAAGTATAGGCCAAACTTAAGAGACGAAATGGATGAAGCACAGCAAGCCATCTTTCAACAAGGCACCGATATTGGAAAATTAGCAGAAGAATTATTTCCAGATGGAGTAGACGCGCGGCCAAAAGATACCTTCTCTTATCAGCAATCAGTAGCCGATACCGCCAAGTATATAGCAGCAGGACATACCGTTATTTATGAAGCGGCATTTCAGTATGAAGGACTACTCTGTGCAGTAGATATATTGGTACAACGCAGAGGAAAATGGTATGCCTATGAAGTAAAGAGTACCACATCTGTAAAAGCACAACATATACCCGATGCGGCTTTTCAGTATTATGTGATTACCAAAGCAGGATTGCCGTTGGCCGATTTTAGTTTGGTCTATTTAAACAATGAATATATCCGCAAGGGTGCATTGGATGTACAAGCTTTGTTTGCAACAGAGTCGATATTAGAACGCGTAATAGAAGAGCAGGTATTTATAGATGAACAAGCATTATTATTAAAAGCAGTAGTGGCCAATAAAAAGGACATGCCCACCGTAGAAGTAGGCAATCATTGTTTTAAACCTTATGACTGCGATTTTCAAGGCTATTGTTATAAGGGGATTGAAGAAGCCGAGGATTATGGGGAGCCCTATATTAATCAAACAGCCATTGCAGAATTTATTGACCAATTGGAATACCCTATTTACCAGATTGATTTTGAAAGTTGGAGCACCGCAGTGCCGCAATACGATGGACACTGGCCTTATAGGCAAGTATGTTTTCAGTATTCGGTACATGTGGAAGGAGCACCAGGTGCAGCGCCCGATCACTTTGAATATTTAGCTGAAGGCATACATAGTAGTAGTATTGATTTTATTGAAAGCTTATTAAGTGTATTGGGTAAAGAAGGAACCATACTGGTGTATAATAAAAGCTTTGAAGCAACCCGATTGAAAGAGTTGATGCGCGAGCATCCTCATTATACTGAAGCGATTGAAAATGTGTTGGAAAGAATAGTTGATTTAATGGCGTTGTTTAGGAAGGATTATCGCTTACCTGAAATGCAAGGGTCCTACTCAATTAAGTATGTGTTGCCTGCATTGCTTCCCGAATTATCGTACAACCATTTAGTGATAGGAAATGGAGGGGATGCGAGTACCGCATTTTATAATTTAAGTAAAACCGAAAACGAAACCGATATCATCAACACCCGAAAAGCATTGCTGGAGTATTGCAAAATGGATACATGGGCGATGGTGAAGTTGTTGGGGGTGGTGAGGGGGATAAATGTGTAAATTGCTGTAGATTGAATGACCTATTTAAAAGTTAACAAATGAAAGAAACTGAAGAAATAAAACAAGCTCTAATAAATTTCAGAAATGAAAGAGATTGGGAACAGTTTCATAATCCTAAAGATTTAGCACTTGCTATAAATGTTGAAGCAGGTGAATTGTTAGAATTGTTTCTTTGGAAAAATCCTGAAGAAGCTAATCGAGAAAAAGTTAAAGAAGAGTTGGCGGATATTTTAGCTTATGCATTTTTATTAGCAGATAAATATGATTTTGATATCAAAGAAATCGTGATAGATAAGATTAGAATAAATGGGGAGAAGTATCCTATTGATAAATCAAAAGGGTCTGCAAAAAAATATAATGAACTATGATTGTTTATCAAGCTAATAAAACTCAGTTTATTTCTGATGTCTTCTCTAATGATATTGAAAATATTGTATTGAATAATGTTAGGAGAAAGTTGAATAGAGGAGCAGGCGCGTCTGAAATAAAATCTTGGGCAAATTCCTTAGGCTTTATGGAAAGGATTATGCGTGATGAACAAATACCCTCTGATTGTGGCATAGCTATTGAATATCAGATACCTCAAACAGGTAAAAGAATTGACTTTATTATTTCGGGACAAGATCCAGATAATAAAGATTCTGTGATGTTGATTGAATTGAAACAATGGTCAGAAGCTAATCTCACCAACAAGGATTCAATTGTAGAAACATATGTTGGTGGAAGAATAGGTGAACACACTCATCCATCTTATCAGGCTTGGTCTTATGCTACTTTGTTACAAGGATTTAATGAAGTAGTTTATACAGAAAATATAAGTCTACATCCATGTGCTTATTTACATAATTATGTTGAGGACAATGTAATTAAAAATGAGTTTTATGCCGATTATATTTCAAAAGCACCTGTGTTTTTGAAAAGTGATGCACATAAGCTTTCCGAATTTATAAAGAAACATATTCGATATGGAGATAAGTCAAATATTTTATATCGAATTGAAAATGGAAGAATACGCCCTTCTAAATTATTGGCAGATAGTGTGAGCAAGATGCTTAAGGGGAATCAAGAGTTTGTGATGATTGATGATCAAAAAGTCGTTTATGAAAATGCAGTGGCATTAGCATGTAAAGCAAGTGCTCAAAAAAAGCAAGTATTGATTGTACAAGGTGGTCCAGGCACTGGTAAATCTGTAGTTGCAATTAATTTATTAGTTGCTTTGACACAAAAAGGATTATTATCTAAATATGTTTCAAAGAACGCTGCCCCAAGGGCAGTATATGAATCAAAGTTGAAAGGGAACGCAACTGGTTCAGAAATTAGAAATTTTTTTGGCGGTTCGGGAGCTTTCATAGACACAAAGAATAGTGAATTTGATGCATTAATTATTGATGAAGCTCATCGATTAAATAAATTCAGTGGATTGTTTGGGAATTTAGGAGAGAATCAAATAAAAGAAATTATTGATGCAACTAAATTTGCTGTCTTTTTTATTGATGAAGATCAGCGAGTAACCCTAAAAGATATTGGACGCCAAGAAGAAATTGAAAAATGGGCATATAAGGCAGGAGCTGAAGTTACTGAGATGGCTTTAAGTTCTCAGTTTAGGTGTAATGGCTCTGATGGATATCTTTCTTGGTTAGATAATACACTTCAAATAAATGAAACTGCAAATAATCTTTTTGAAGAAATTGATTATGACTTTAAAGTAGTTGACTCTCCATCTGAATTAAAAAGGATTATTGTTGAAAAAAATAAAGTGAATAATCGATCTCGTATTGTTGCCGGTTATTGTTGGAAATGGCCAAGTAAAAAAAATCCTAGTGCTTATGATATTGAGTTTCCTGAATATGACTTTAGAATGAAATGGAATTTAACTGAAGAGGGTAGCAAATGGATAATAAGCCCAGATTCAGTAAATCAAATTGGTTGCATACATACATGTCAAGGTTTAGAAGTTGATTATATTGGAGTAATTATCGGTGAGGATTTAATCGTTAGAAATGGTCAGGTGATTACAGATGCTTCAAAAAGAGCAAGCTCTGATAATTCTGTTAAAGGGTATAAAAAAATGCTCAAAGAAAATCCGACTGAAGCAGCGAATACATTAGACTTAATTATTAAAAATACTTATAGAACTTTAATGACTAGAGGAATGAAAGGATGTTATATATATTGTGTAGATAAAGAAACTGCAGAATATTTTAAAGAGCAACTAGCAGTTAAATATTAATTAGATCTAATTCCTGTATGCCGCATATTGATGATAATCCATTAATACTTCTTTAGCACTCTCTATTTCATTTAAGTCGTGCATGGGAATAAATCCGCTCTTTTTAAGTTTGGCTATTTCTAATACTTGCTGGGTGTATGCATTGTTGATATCGGTTATGCCTATCTCGCTTTGTGGGTCTATTTGTAGTAGGTAATAACACTTAAGTAATGGTCGTAATTCTAAATTGACTTTTGGTTCCTTAATAGGTGCTGGTTTATCATCCCACTTAGTATAATCGGTAAAAAACAACATTCTTAATAAATTGATTAAGCTAAGTATTCCAATCAATTTCCAAACGATTTCCATTCCATCCATTTATTCTAAACTAGCAAAAAACTAAATTCTTTTTCTCTTTTTATTTAGTTCAATTTGAATCCCAGTTTGCCAATACATGGCAAACACCCCCTTTAATTTTACCTCCCTCAAATACTTACCATGCAAACACTCAAAAACATTCTCGACGCCGAGTTAGATCGTTTAATCAGTATTCAACATTTTCAAGAACCTGCAGTGGGTGTGTCTTCTGGTTTTAAGTATTTGGATAGGGCCATAAATGGATTTAGGCCGCAACACTTGTACCTCTTGAGTGCTGCTCCTGAGTCGGGTAAAACGGCGTTTTTGCTCAACCTATTATTAAGAATTACCGTTAAAAAGAAAAATCCTGCTAAAGCCCTATTGTATAGTTTAGACATTAGTGCTGCTGAAGTGGCGCAGCGTTTATTGAGTTGTAATTCTGCTGTTACCATGGAGCATATTTTTTATGGAACCACTCAGTCTGAAGTAATTGAAAAACTCTACATTGATGTGGATCAAATTAAAGACCTCACTAATAATTTATTCATTGAAGATTATCCTTCTTGCTCTATCGAAACCATTCGTGCGCAACTAACCGCATTGAAAGCACAAAATCAATTGCCTGCTATTGTGGTCATTGATAATATCAATCGCATTGTGGTGGCCAATGAATTGGCTCCTGATTTGGATAATTATGGAGCCATTCCTTTTTTGTTAATTGAACAGTTAAAACAGATTGCCATCGATTTTAATATTCCACTCTTGGTATCTCCTGAAACCAGTCCCATCGATCCTGAAATTGAAAATGATCGCTTGCCTCGCTTATGCGTATTGCGTGAAAAGAATTTCAATCTGCAATTAATTGATGTGGTGATGTTTCTAATATCTCCTAATTATTATCAGTTTCCTGGTGAGGAAGAGCATCAGAACCGTCTTTCAAAATTAGGTCACCA
>JBMLPQ010000086.1:0-8094 GCA_049242025.1 Sediminibacterium sp. | reverse complement strand
CCCCCATAAGTTGGCGTTTTCTTGTCACGATAATAACCATTATAAGTTGGAACCATTCCTTCTTCACAATATTGCTCTAGTCCTTTTTGACAAGGAGCACAAGATCTGCAAGAATCAACAAAAACACCTACACCTGCAATATCTCCAACTTTAAAACGAGTAACTTCATCGCCTATTTTAACCACTTTCCCAACAATTTCATGACCGGGCACAACAGGATAAATAGCTGGCCCCCATTCACCTCTTGCTGTATGAATATCAGAATGGCATATTCCACAATAAAGTATATCAATTAAAACATCTGTAGGACCTACTTCATTTCGATTAAATGTCAAGGGTGCTATTTCACTCTCTTTACTTGTAGCACCGTATCCTTTAGCTTGTACCATAGTGTTAATTTTAAGCTAAGGTACAAAGTTTAAATAGGGAATCTATGCTTGTTTTTGAATGATGTCTTTGATAATCAAAATATGGTGTGCAGTATGTATTGTGAGCATTTTTATTGCAGCTTTTTTATTCAATTTCCCAAAGAATGGATGCAAGAAAAAATGATTTGGAGCTAAATTTTCAAGCACCGTTAATCGAAGCATTATATTTTCAAAAGCTGCAATGGTATTGGTTTCATTGAATGCATCAGTAGGTTTAACTTGCTTAGGCGCTTTCGCAGCCCCTCTTGGAAATCGATTCATACTAAATGCCAAGAATCGTTTGAAATTAAAATGAAACTGATAGTTAGCAGGATCGGAAGCTTCCATTGCGGCAATAATTTGTGACAGTACCAACAAAGAATGATCGATATGCCAACCAACATTTGATCCTGATACTTTTACATTGAGTTTGTCCGCTTCAGGAATAAAGGTTCGCAACTCATTTACGTATTGAACTAATTTCTTCATAAGTGTTTAGTTGAGTTGTTTTTCTTGAATACTAGATTGCAAGTATTATATTATTTGTAAAGTTTTAACTCACGAGCCTTTTTTTCGAAAATGAATTTATCCGAAATATAAAGCTTATAAAAGTCCATAAAGGAAGGATCTCTACCAACTGGTATAAAATGATCCTGAGAGGGGGCAAATCGGTATTTGCCTGTTCCATTCACTAACCCACCATCTCTCCAAAGATGGATATAAGAAATTTGATGATTCCCAATCCCTTTCATTAATTTTTTAGTAAACCACTCTGCATAAGGTATATTCATAAAACCAGTCTCAGCCAAAGCAGGAAGCTTTTGATGTTTTCGGGCAACTGATGTTAAAATCCCTAATCGCTTATCTAATGTCTGTTCAAAGTCTGTATTAGTAGAAGGATCACCGTATTGATAAAAATCAAAACTCATCACGTCTACAAAATCATCTCCCGGATAATATTGCATAAACTGAGCTTCTGACTCAAATTTTTCAGGATTATAAGCCCATAACAAATGATGTACTTGTTTGGTATTGGTTAAATAATCAAAAGTAAACTGCCATAACTTTTTATATTCCGCAGGTGTACATACATTCTGACACCACCAAAACCAATTCCCTGTTAATTCATGAAATGGTCTAAAAATAACTGGTATATATTCTCCTCTTTGTCCTTTTAAATCTAGCATAAAACTGGCCACTCTGTCTAACCATGTTTTATATAATTCGTGTTTAGATCCTCCTGGAATTATTGCTGCTACTGCATTCCCCGAAATATCCCATGAATTTTTGCCTGTTACAGGGTTATTGGCATGCCAACTAATGGTGATCACTCCTCCTTTATCATATCCCTCTCTAATAAAATTTTTCATTTTATTAAAAGGGACACTGTCTAAATTAAAGATTGCCCCCAACTCAAGATCACCGAGTTCCCAACCATACATTGCGGGGTATTCGCCTATAGCATCTTTCACCACACTTTTACCAGGTATATATTCCCAACCTAATCCGTACGCTAAATCATCTTGGTGTCCAAATAAAATGCCCTTGGGTAAAATGCTGAATAGATTATTGTAGAGTTGAACGGTAGTTGCAGTTGCTTTTTTATTGGCTGTTTTATATACTTGGCCTATCATGGGAAATACAGTCGTTAAAAAAAAACAGGTAAATAATAATTTCTTCATTGGGATAACTTGACTTTACTCAATTTACCAATTTAATGGATAGCTTGTATGATAAGGGGTAAATAGAAAAAAATAACCCCGAGTATTCTCGGGGTTACTGTGGGAGCACACGGGTTCGAACCGCGGACCCTCTGCTTGTAAGGCAGATGCTCTAAACCAACTGAGCTATGCTCCCTTATTGTTTGGGAGTGCAAAAATAGGGGCTGCAATCAAATTACCCAAAAAAAAATATACTTTTTAGTAATAAAAATTCATTTTTTTTGAAATAGACGTCCTTAGCATAATTTTACACCATGTCTAATTTCATTTTTTTGAATAATCCTCAAATTGGGGAAGCCATTGAATCAGACACAGACACAGCTATTGCAGATTCTTATAGTCTTGTGGTTTGGAATGATGAAGTAAATACATTTGAATGGGTAATTGAAACCTTAATGGAAATTTGTGGGCATAGCTTAGAACAAGCTGAACAGTGCGCCCTATTTATTCATCACAAAGGAAAGTATGCTGTTAAAAAAGGGGATTATGATACCTTAAAACCCATGTGCGACAGTATTACAGACAGAGGCATTGGCGCCACTGTTGAATTGAACAACTAATGCATGTACTTTCCAATAAAATTTGGTTCCCACCTATTGAAGATGCATTATCAGATGGGTTATTGGCCATTGGTGGAGACCTATCGGTAGATCGATTAATCTTAGCGTACCAAAAAGGTATTTTTCCTTGGTACGAGGGTGAGACTCCTTTATGGTGGAGCCCTGATCCAAGATTTGTTCTATTCCCTGAAGAATTAATCATCAGCAAAAGCATGAAACAAATAATTAAAAAAAATCTGTTTCAATTTAAAACCAATACTGCTTTTTCGGAAGTAATCAATCGTTGTAAAAACCAAACCAGAGAAGGTCAAAATGGAACTTGGATAACTAATGATGTAGAATTTGCATTCAACCAATTGCACCAAAAAGGGATTGCCATTTCTGCTGAAACCTGGCAAGGGAATGAATTAGTGGGGGGATTATATGGCATCAAAATGGGGAAGCTTTTTTTTGGAGAAAGTATGTTCAGCAGTGTTTCTAATGCAAGTAAATTCGCATTTATACAGCTGGTGAAACAACTCATTGAAGAAGGGATTATTTTGATTGATTGCCAAGTATATACTGATCATCTTGCTAGCTTAGGAGCTACTATGATTTCAAGAAAAAGATTTAAAGCATTTCTTGAACAAAATATTTAATTACCCGGGATACCCGTACATTCTAGCTACGTCTCTTACAATTTTTTCCATATCTGCATCTTTGCTAGTAGGGTCGTAAGCTTGTTTAAGATTACCGCCAAAAATCACCGCAACGGTTTGCCAAAATGCAGCTGTTACAAATCCTTTATACTCGTCAATTATTTCATAGCAATTATTGCCCGTTTCTCGATTAATGAGCTTCATCAATACCCTACCCTGGTAAACAGATAATTTCGTTAATTGATCTGTGAACTGCTTTTTCATTTCTTTTTCTCTGGATCGTATAATTTGCCTTCGAACCTTCTTATCTTTTACATTTACCAATTGTAAATTGATTTCATTGATAATTCTAGAAGCAGCTTTTGCATAAGGATAGGTAACGTATACAGCGTTTCTTAACCTAGTCCACTCAGCCCAGTATTTTTTAGCAGCAGCAGATAGTTTCCCTTCAACCAAAACATTGGGCAACCAAGACTCCCCAATTGTATCACCTGTAGCAGTTACAAATGCATACACCCGAACAGTATCATATGAACCTTTTTCTTGTCCAAACAAATATTGCTGATTGGCCAAAAAAAAGAATGATAAGAAGATAATATAGCGGCTAACGAGTTTCACGGTAATTAAATTTAGTCATATTTGACTAATATTAATACTAAGACACAAAAAAAGTAACCTTCGCTGCTGATATTACAAAACAGACTTTTGTATTTGTTTAACTCGCTGAATAATCGACATTATAAATCCAACTACCATTATGACAATTCCTAACCATAATAAATTGATCATAGGGAACTCATATACTTTAAGGGTAATTAAATCAGTAATATTTCCACTTTCTTTAACGCCAATTTCAAGCTTGCCGGCTTCTTGATCAATTACTTTATTAAATTTCAAAACAAGACTTTGAGAAATAACACTATCGGGTAAAGAACGAAGTTCTTGGCCTTTTAAGGCAATTCCTGGATAAGCGCGATATTGTTTGCCTTCTTTAGAAATGATTGTCATATCTAAGAACAAAGCAGTTTCGTCTTTATTATACTTGTTTGCTAATTCTTTAGGATTAACCGATACTTTATTCAAGATCATCATGCCGTTTCCGTAAAACAAAGTGTCGTTTATTTTAACAGCTTTATTTTTAAAGCTTACCGTATCTGCAGCTCTATTCTCTTGAAATGAAGTAATGTAAACAAAGATGTCTTTATGCCAATAGTGCTTTGCGGCAGGATTTGCTGCAAAGCCTTCCATACCTTTATTATTCTTAATTACATCTGGGTATAATTTGAATTGCTCAGAACCGTCTTTGGCTTTAAAATCAATTTCAAAATATCTTTTTCTATCTCTTGGATTGGTGGTATCCATGGTATAAGTAACCATATATCTACCCATATCAGTTGCAACCGCCTTAAACAAAGTAAGGTTCTCAGCAGGATCTCCAGCAGGATTTCCTTTTTCATCTTTGCTTTCAACACTCAATGGTGTTACACCCGTTGTGTTCCAGCTCAATACTGTTTTTTTACCAGATGAAATTAGTATACCTACTAAAACCAATCCAAACCCAATATGCGCTACAGATGGACCTGCCGCCTTTATTTTGCCTTTAATTCCCAACCATAAATAAGCTGTATTAGCAATTACCGCATATACAGCAGCAAATATTCCTAAGTGTATAGCGGCTAAAAATCCTGGGCCTTTTTTGGTATAAGAGATATCTCCCCAAATACTAATAGCTGCTGAAATAAGAATTGCTATGATTGTAGGGATTAGGATTTTTTTCCAAAACATTCCTTTAGGGGTATCCTTATATTTTAGGTATTGTGTTGTTGCGGTAAGTAATCCTAAAATGATTGCTACAAAAATTTGAATCTGATTGTGTGCAAACTCAGGGTCTTGAGGTGGCGCGATATTGGTTCCAAAAACTTTATTCCAGACAGGAGTAGAAGTTTTAGCTATAATCACCATGCCTGATAAAAAAAGTACTAATGATCCAATAAACATCCAAAATTCTCGACTATAAGTACTTTCCTCTTTTACAATAGATGGAATACTTTTATATCGAATGAAATATAAAATCATTGCGGGCACGAAGAAAATGAGCACAAATAACAACAACTGTGCATTCAATCCCATATCGGTAAATGAGTGGACAGAAGTGTCTCCTAAAATTCCACTCTTCGTTAAAAAAGAAGAATAAAGAATTAAAACAAAACTGATGATATAGAAGAAATAAGTAGGTCTTAAAGAATACCCACTATTTTTATAAATCAGGTTGGTATGTAACCCTGCTACCAATGTTAGCCATGGTACTAAAGAAGCATTTTCTACTGGATCCCATGCCCAATATCCACCAAAAGATAAACTTTCATAAGCCCAAGCACCACCCATCATAATACCTGTGCCTAACACTGCTGCAGAAAATGAAGCCCATGGCAATGCTGGTTTAATCCAATCATGCTCCTTCATGCCAAGTCCTGCAATAGCAAAAGCAAAAGGGACAATAGTAGACGCAAATCCTAAGAAAAGTATAGGAGGATGAATTACCATCCAATAGTTCTGCAACAATGTGTTTAATCCAGTACCGTCTTTTATGAAGTCTAAGTAATTGGGTTGGCTAAAAATTGGAGCATCCATCTCATTACGCAATAATGCGAACGGACTGATTCCTACTTTAGATCCAAAGAAGTAGATCCCTAAAAGCATTGTGGCAATAAAAAATTGGGCGAAGCTGACAACAGTCATTACAGGTGCCTCCCATTTTCCTGCTTTCCATATTAGGATCCATCCCAATACACAATGCCAAAAACTCCAAAGCATAAAGCTTCCTTCCTGACCTTCCCAAAAACAACTTAATAAATATTCAAATTGTAAACTTAAATCACTATGTGTATAGGCATATTTATACTCAAATAAGTGATTTGAAATAATATAATACAAGCAGCCAAATAGTACTAAAATACTGATGGTCTCTACTAAAAACGCCCATCTCGCAAGAATTAACCAAGGTCTTTTCTCTTCTACTAATTTAGCTTTTGAAGCACTAAAAAAAGCAAAAGTTGCCAACAAAGAGGCAACTAAACTTAAGATAGCAAAAAAATGTCCAATTTGACCGGGCAATAAATGTTCACCTAAATAATTCATGAATACGTTTCTTAGCTGTAAAAAAGTTAGTTAGAAGTTTGAAGTTGCTTTTGCATAGCGCTTGGATCATCCTTGTATTTAGAGGGACATTTCAATAAAATATGTTCACACTCAAATTGATTATTCTTTACTTTCCCTTTTAAAACAATACGCTCGCTTTTTTCCATATCGGTTGGCTTAGTATCGTGGTAAACTACTTTAATTGAACTACCAAGTGTATCAATGGCTGTAAAACTCAAATAGTTGGGATTTTTTACCGCATCGTATTCGATAGCCTGGGTAGTGTCTAATTTTGCAATAAGATTCACAAATTTGCCTTCTTTTTCTTTTGCAGAAGCAATTGTTTCATAGGTTGTTAAGTCTCCACTATATTGAACTAAAACTGCAATAGCTGCGGCAATTAAAACCAGAATAATGATATGGGTTGTTTTCATGGCTAATTTTGAAGTGCAAAGGTAATTTAAAAACAATAGGGAAATAGAATTGTTGCTTTTTGTAGCTTGTTAAAATTTTGAAGTTTCCACAAATAGTAAATATGACTAATAGCTCCGTAAATAATTTAATTACAACCGAAGATTTCAGGTTATTCATCGCTAGGATTGTTTACGGAATGCTCTTTTTTATGATTGTATTACAAATGATTTTGCAGCATTTGCCTTATCAATTACCCTTACAAAGCAACAGTTGGTTAATGTATCCCTGGATTAGGCCAACTGTCAGCATTGTTGCTTCAACCGCGGTTTTGGTAGGTTTTTTTATTCCCACTAGGGCTTGGAGTACGCTAACAGCCATATTCATGCTATTATTTAATTTTTGTTATGCCGATTTAGCCAATAATTCCTTTTACAACTTTATATGGTGGGTTTTATTGATTCCATTTTGTTTAAAAGAGCAGCAAGTCTATTATATAATCAATAAAAATAAATGGTTAATCATACTATTTGCGGCAGCAAATGGGTTCAGTTATGGGTTCAGTTTGGTTGCCATCCCTTTATATGTCCTCTATTTATTACCATTTCTACCCTATAAAAGGTTGTTTGACACCTTTAATAAGTATTACGAACCCAGATAGTCGATAAATTTATGTAGTAATATCAAATTAGGAACTAACTTGCACCCCGTTTTCAATACAGCTCATTATGACTGACTTATCAGGCTTTAATCCTAACGCGGTAGCCAATCCCAACAACAATATTTTTGGCCTCCCATTTACAGAAGAGGAATCTCAAGTAGTTATCCTTCCAGTACCTTGGGAAGTCACCGTGAGTTATGGTGCTGGAACGGCAAGGGCTGCAGAGCATATTTTCAAAAGCAGTATGCAAGTTGACCTTTTAGATACCGATGGAAATGCGGGTTGGAAACAAGGTTTTTTCATGAAAGAAATCGATAAAAAACTCTTGCTAAAAGGAGATTATTTAAGAAAAGAAGCAGAATTATATATCGATTACATTGCACAGGGCGCAGAGCTTACAAGTAATAAGTTTATGTGCAAGAGTGTTAAAGAAATTAATGAGGGAAGTAATTATTTAAACAATTGGGTATACGAGCAAAGTAAAGCCTTGCTAGATCAAGAAAAAATTGTAGGATTATTAGGGGGGGATCATAGTACCCCATTGGGCTTAATGAAAGC
>JBMLPQ010000085.1:0-7777 GCA_049242025.1 Sediminibacterium sp. | reverse complement strand
AAAATATGTTTGCCAATTTGGGTATCTTTAAATCCCTCATCATTGGAAATTTCAGCAAGGTTTATGGGTTCAAGAAAATCAAGTAAAGAGGCTAGAGACATGAGTACGTTTTTGTACCCTTCTTAACGATGAAATGGATGCGATTATTGCAGAACTGACTTAGTCAGTATATTTATATCCAACTCCTCTTACAGAATGAAAATAAATAGGATTACGGCTATCCTCTTCAAAATATTTTCTAAAGCTCAAAATAAAATTATCAATGGTTCGAGTAGTAGGGTAAACATTATAACCCCAAACCACTTGCAAAATTTTTTCTCTTGTTACTACTTCTCCTTTGTTTTCAATGAGGAGCTTTAATAGCATAGCTTCTTTCTTACTTAAATCTATCCTTAATCCATTCCATGTAACAGCATCCTGTGCCTTAAAATCAATTAGGTTCTTACCAAAATGATATTGGTCTCCCACAGATTCCCTTACTTGTAAGCGTTTATTTTTTTCAATCAGTTTAGCAACCCGAATTAGTAATTCATCTAGGTTAAACGGCTTGGTTAAATAATCATCAGCACCTTTTTTTAAACCTAATACTTTATCGGCAGGAGCGTTTTTTGCACTGAGCATCAAGATAGGTACTTCATTGTTATGCACACGAATACTCTCTGTTACACTAATACCATCTAACTCTGGAAGCATGATATCCATAATGATTAAATCAAAATAGGCATTCTCTACTTTTTTAAGGGCTTCATTGCCATCAAATGCAGAAGTTACTTCATACCCTTCCATTTCGAGATTTAACCTAAGTGCCTCATGCAAATTAAGTTCATCTTCAACTACAAGTATATTGGCTTTCTCTGCGGTCATTATTAATTATTAAATAATACAGTAAAAGTACTTCCGTTTGGTTGATTATCTGTCACAGAAATGTATCCATTATGCGTTTCAGCAATTTTTTTACATAAATAAAGTCCTAGGCCAGTACCCTGTGCTTTTCGAGTATTTTCGTTACCGCTTCTATAAAATTTATCAAATACTTTTTTCTTTTCTTGATTATCAATCCCTTGACCTAAATCTGAAATTGAAAGAGCTATTTTAGTACCCAAAGTAACCAGTGAAACATGAATAGGTAAATTTTTGGGAGAATACTTTAAGGCATTCTCCAATAAATTATTAACCAACATTTGTAATAAAAAAGAATCACCTTGCATCAACCTATTTTCTTCTATTGCTTCAGTAATAACTCTTTCCGTAAACCTACTTTTACAGTCATCAACACAGGTTTCAACTATATCGGTTAAGTTGAGTTCTTGAAAACTAACAGAATATCCTCCTGCATCTAATTGAGAGGTAAACAAGATATTATTACAAAGTGTATTTAAGCGATTAGCTTCTTGCAAAGTATTCGTAATTAATTTCTGCTGTTTGTCTTCGGCTAACTTTCTTTTTTGAAGTGTTTCTAAATTGAGTTGAGCTACTGCAATTGGTGTTTTTAATTCGTGCGTTATAGCCATCATAAAATTCTGCTGTTGTGCAGAAAATTTTAATTGTCGCCTAGTTGCCCTATACACATATACTGCTCCAACTAAAATTAAAGCCAGAAAAGTAATCCCCTCTCCTATATATTGGGCTGTTTTTCGATTACTGATTTCTTGAATAGCATCAAATTTTTTGAGATAATTAGGATCGTCTTTTAGCAGTTCTGCAATTCTTATAGACGTCATGATACTGTTCTGCTTTTCTAAAGCAATAAACCACCATGCTAGAGCCGCAATCATATAAAGCAGTAAAAACCAATATACAAAAGTTACAACTGCTAATTTTGGCGGTTTAAGGGTACTCATTTTGCAATTTTTTCTATACGAATACCCGCATTTAAAATATGATAAAGAGGATCCTCACGCATTGCCTGTTGAAGACCAAAAATATAATTTCCTGCTTTTAGTTTTAATGGAGATCGGGTTATTCTGATTCTGTGATCAAAAATATCATCCATACCTGACCCCAACCACCCTTTTCTATTATCGGCAAGACGCAAATCGAGGAGTTGATTTTTTGCAGTATCCCCAGGAGACTGAGTAGAAATATTCATCCACAAATTGTTATACCGATAAGCATCTTTATGACGAACAACTGCATAAATATGATACAGCGATACGGTATCTGAGATAGTGAATTTGAAAAAAAGTTTATCCGAAGATTTCCAACTATGTGAGGGGAAAAACTGGCTCTTTTCAAAAACACCATTAGATTCACAGCTTGATAAAAGCAACAGAATGAATAAAGCACTTAAGTAAATTCTCACATGAATTATTTTATCAAAGATACATAAGAAGGAAATAATCAGAGTACATTTAGAATTTGCTCTTTGGCTTTCTCTAACTCATCTTTCATCAAAATAACGGCTTTTTGCATATTCGCATCATAGGCTTTAGAGCCTGTTGTATTGATTTCTCTACCAAATTCTTGTAATATAAAAGAGAGCTTTTTCCCTTTAGAAATACCCTCTTCAGCCAAAATGGATCTAAAATAAGCACAATGATTGTTCAATCGAACCTGCTCTTCACTGATATCAATTTTTTCTATATAATAAATCAATTCTTGTTCCAATCTATTGGGATCATAGTTTTCTTTCCCTACATTTTCTTCTAAAACCTTCATTAAACCTTCCCTGATTTTGGTTCTTCTAAGCGGCTCAAGTGTAGTAATTAATTGTTGTTGAACTTCAATATTATTCAGCCGAACTAACAAGTCTGCTTCAATTGATTTGCCCTCTTCTTGTCTGTGTTTATTCAATTGGGCAATTGCTTCTTTCAACAATTTTTCGAAACTAACCCATTCCGCTTCCGTAAGCATTTCAGTTGAAGGGGTGATCACATCTGGTAACTTTAAAATGGTACTTAAAATATCGCCAGTTTCTAAACCCAATTCATTAGCCAACTGAGCTACAGGTTGGAAATATGCTTTTGCCAAATCTGTATTAATTGTTACGGGCTTATTAGCACCATTCATTTTGATGCTGATATTGCATTCAACACTACCTCTTTGTAATCCTTCATTAAGATTATTTCGGACTTCAAATTCATATGGCTTTAATAAGGCCGGAATATTTAGTCTTAAATCAAATTGCTTCCCATTCAATGATTTGATTTCAATTAAAAAATTTTTGTCGCCAATAGCTTGTTCAGCCCTGCCGTAACCAGTCATTGAATAAAGCATACAGTTGTGTTTGAGTAAAAGTAAAGGAACATTGGCAGAAATACTAAAAATCAATTCCTATCCATTTCTGCTTTTTCTTTTCGTACTTATCAAAATTAAATTGATACAATTTTCCTGGCCTATGAGATACATCTTGTTCCATTTCATTGGTGTCTATCAACAAATCCATTGAAGCAAACTTTTTCCTGAAGTTTCTTCTATCCAAGGAAACGCCTAATATGGCTTCGTATAAATTTTGGAGTTCGCGTAAAGAAAATTTATCTGGCAACAAGTTAAAACCAAGTGGGTGTTCTTGTATTCTTTTTTGTAACCAGCCATGGCATTCCTGAACAATTTCAAGATGATCAAATGCCATTTCTTTTAATGTATTATAATCGTACCAGTCCAATTCATTATCATGAATTTTAAGCGCGTGGTGCTGAATATTTAATAAAGAACAGTATGCAATCGTTATTACTCGCCCCCCTGGGTGTCGATTTGGTTTTCCAAACACTTTCACTTGATCTAAAAACACATTATACATTCCAGTGCGTGCTTTTAAGATACGATAAGCAGCATCGTCTAAGTCTTCATTATTTTTAACAAAATCTCCTAATAAAGAAAGTTTTCCTTGAAAAAGGGATAAATCGCTCTTGATTAACAAGACTTTAAGCTTGTTCTCTTCAAAGCCAAAAATGACACAGTCTACAGTTAGTGGTACTTTGGGATAGGTATCCACTAAATGATGGACCGCCTGAACGGAATTTTTCTTCATATGGTGTTGCATTTGGAGTATACTCCGGCAATTGCTTCGTTAATACACAAAGTTAAGGGTTGTGTGGTAATTTCTATCTTTACAGCACAAGAACCGATTATGTATACCGTAGAACAGCTAGATGAATTAAAAGATTTATTAAAATTTCATGAACACCGATATTACGTTTTAAATGATCCGCTTATATCGGACTATGAGTATGACCAATTATATCAGCAGTTAGTTGCGATTGAACAAGCGAATCCTGAACTAATTACCCCAGACTCTCCATCTCAAAGGGTTGGTAATAGCTTAAACCAAGGTTTTGAAACTACCCCTCATTTGGTTCCTATGCTCAGCTTAGACAATAGCTACAATGCAGCAGACTTGATAGATTTTGATAGAAAAGCAAGGGAATTAACAGGAGAACAAGAGATAGAATATTGTGTTGAGCCTAAATTTGATGGAGCAAGCATTTCTTTAATTTATGAAAACGATTTATTGGTTAAAGCAATCACGCGGGGAGATGGAGTTGCAGGTGAAAATATCACCCCAAATATTCGTCAAATCAAATCGATCCCATTATCTGCCCCATTTTCAACTCAAGGCATTCAGCAAATAGAAATAAGGGGGGAAGTCATTTTAAGCAAAGCCTCATTTGAAAAATACAATCAGAAATTAATAGAACAAGGGTTAGCTCCATTAGCGAATCCAAGAAATGCAGCATCTGGTAGTCTTAGAATGAAAGACCCCAAAGAAGTGGCAGAAAGAAATTTGGATGCCTTTTTATACCACGTAAGCTATGTTACCCATAAAACAGCAACGCATACTTCATCATTAAACAGTCACGCTGGGAGTCTAGAACTATTATGGAACATGGGTTTTAGATCGCCTAAGGAGGAAAAAAAAGTAGTCAAAGGAATTCAGGGTGTGATAGACTATTGTCTTGCCTACGAAGCAAAAAGAGATGAGCTTCCATATGAAATTGACGGCATGGTCATTAAAGTAAACGATATTCAACAACAAGAAAAAATGGGGATGACTTCTCATCATCCTAGATGGGCTATAGCATTTAAATTTAAAGCCAGACAAGCCACTACCACTTTACTAGATGTTGAATTTCAAGTTGGAAGAACCGGCGCTGTTACTCCTGTAGCAAAATTAAAACCAGTTTTTTTAGGTGGTGTAACTGTATCAAGTATTTCTATACACAACGAAGAGTATATACAACAAAAAGATCTTAAAAAAGGAGATCAAGTGTTGATAGAAAGAGCTGGTGATGTAATTCCTCAGATTGTAAAAAGTTTACCAGATATTAGAACAGGAAATGAAATAGGAATTGTATTTCCAAGAAATTGTCCAGTATGCAACAGTGAATTGTTTAAAGAAGAAGGGGAAGCCGTTTGGAGATGCATCAATATAGAATGTACTGCACAGGTAGTAGAAAAAATGATCCATTTTGTAAGCAAGGATGCCATGGATATTAAAAGCTTTGGAGAAGCGAATATTAGAAAGTTTTATGAATTGGGTTTGATCAAAGATATTCCAAGCATCTATCGATTAAACTTTAATGCCTTAACTCAATTAGAGGGTTTTGGGAAAAAATCAATTGAGAATTTACAGGGGGCCATTGCAGCCAGTAAACAACAACCTTTGTATAGATTAATTTATGCATTAGGCATTCGCTTTGTTGGTGAAACAACAGCCAAAACCCTAGCCAATTCCGTTTCAAACTTATTGGAATTTAGCAACAAAACAGAAGAGGAACTGTTACAATTAGAGGACGTAGGCATTAAGGTTGCAAAAAGTATTCAAGGATTTTTTGGAAATCCTCAGAATATTGCAATGCTACAAGAATTAGCTGAACTAGGTCTTCAATTAGAAAACAGTAAAAAAGAAATTAATACAAGTGGAAATTTAATAGGTCAAAGTTTTTTATTTACTGGAACATTAGAACAACTAAAAAGGTCACAAGCAGAGGCAATGGTAGAAGAAGCAGGTGGAAGCATATTGGGTGGGGTAAGTAGCAAATTAAACTATCTAGTAGTGGGTGCAGATGCTGGAAGCAAACTAGAAAAGGCTAAAAAAATAAATACCATTAAAATCATTACAGAACAAGAATTTATCAACTTGATTAATCCATAAAAATGCTCCATCCTAAAACAATTCAGTTTTTAACTAAACTCAAAAAAAATAATTCCCGCGAATGGTTTAATGAACATCGTAATGAGTATGATGCAGCTAAAGAAAATTTCATTGAATTAGTCAATCAAATTTTATCACAGGCTGGTCAATTTGATCAGGATATTTCTGTTTTAACGTATAAGGATTGTATTTTTAGAATCAATAGAGACGTTCGATTCAGTAAAAATAAAGACCCCTATAAAACCAATATGGCAGCCTATTTTGTTAGAGGGGGAAAGAAATCTTGGCTTGCTGGTTATTATTTTCATTGTGAACCAGGCGGCAAAAGCTTTATTGGGGGTGGTTTGTATGGCGGTGAGCCAGATCAAATTAAAAAAGTAAGACAAGAAATTGATTACAATTGGACAGAATTTAAAAGCATTTTAGAAAACAAAGCATTCAAAAAAACTTTCGGTGACTTATCAAGAGAAGAAGGCATGTCATTGGTGAGAGAACCAAAAGGTTATGATAAAGACAATCCTGCAATTGATTATATTAAGTTGAAAAATTTTATTGTTTCAGTACCAGTAACTGATGAAGAATTAACTGATCAAAAATTAGTCAAAAAAATCATTACAACATTTACAACCATGCAGCCTTTATTGCAATTTTTAAATAGAGCAATGGAGGATTAAGTGGGTAAAAAATTACCCACTATTGAGACATGGTTGGTGTTGTTAATATTTTATAGCCAGATAAAACAGTGGTTTGCTGATTTGGTGTAATCTTTGAAACCGATATTTTAATAGGTTTATTATCCATATTACCTTCAAAAGCTAAGATGGCTCTGAGTGGATTACCAGGAATGCCTAATGGACCAGCATTCATCATACTAAACATCGGAAAATTTCCATGTTTAAATGGTAGGGGTTGATTGGTTACCCAACAAGTCAAATCAAATTTTTCGCCATTATCTTGACCGGATACTTTAAAAGCCGTGCAATCGTAGCCAGCAATTTTTCTTTTTTGTTTTAAAGGGCTCACTTTTATTTTGGCTTTGCTCGTTGGTCTGATCATATAAGGTTGAAGATTGCTGATTAAAGCAATCTTCCCCTCTTCCCTAGAAGTAACATAAAAAGTACTTTTTCCAGATTGCTCAATAATCCATGCATCTAGTTTACCATCTTCTTGTTGCATTTGTTCTGCAAGCTTTCCTGCTTTTGATAATCCTGCCTGATCAATCAGCATTTGATTACCTTCATTATTGATGGCATAATCAAAGATTGCCTTTATAGGTGTTTCGGCATCATAAGCTTCTATATTCAAACTGATTGAAAATGCAGCTTTAAATTGACTACTCTTCCCAGCTTTTGATAATGCCGGCTTCTCAGAACTACTTTTTCCAACATATTCAGGAGCTGCCATTTTAGAATTATTGCAAAACATATCAATTGATTGCTTTTTAATGGCTTCTAATTGATCCAATATTTGTTTGTCTGCGCCATTTTTTTTGGCATTGGCAATCTCGGCCTCGAAATGTCTTTTTAAAGAGTCGCAGTTGAAACTCTGGGCAGTAGAAAACAAAGCTGACGATAGTACAAGAAGTATGGTAAATAGGTTTTTCATTTATTAGTTGGTTGCAATGATGTCAAAATAAATTTTCCAGTAGTCAACGCCGTTTTTACTAATGATGAAAGTATTAGC
>JBMLPQ010000084.1:0-7850 GCA_049242025.1 Sediminibacterium sp. | reverse complement strand
GCATCATTGGGGACAACGAAAGACCCAGTATAGGTTTGGTTTTTTTGAACAGTAGGGGTAAATTCAATCACCCCATTTTTATTGTCTATAAAGTTGAAATGGTATACCCCAAACTTCGGCGCAACCTTACCAGGTAAAACAGAGCCTTTTGGGTTATAAGTAAAAACAACTTTGTCTCCTGCTTTTGGTTTGGCGGGTAAATACGTGAAACTTTGTGAAAGGATGCCAGTACTGATGAGTATGCTGGCTAAAAAAAATAAACTTTTGCTTGCTTTCATTTTTATGATTTAAAGTATTTAAGCTACGGCTTTTAATAAACAGTGGAATGTTAATTTTTTATATTTTGATTATCAATTCATTAGAATGCTAATGCCGTTGTAAAATCACATATGTAGGATAATGATCGCTAAATCCTCCTCTATAATTGTTTCCATCCCAAGTTCTCATTGGATAGCCTTTATACCTTCCAGTATTTTCTGTCATAAAGGGATGATGGTAAATTTCTGCTTTTAAAAACTTCCAATTATTTGAAGTGCTATCAAAAAAGGGTTGCGATAAAAGTATCTGATCAAATAAACCCCAGACATCTTTATTTGCGAGCGTTCCAATCCCCCTATTGTAATACTGTATCCATGGATTGAAAAATATTCCTGTGTGTAAATCTTTTAGTGTTCCTGTTGCTCCCAAAGTTTCTATAATGCTGTTATCGGTAGGGTTATCGTTTAAGTCTCCCATCACAATAATTTTTGCAGCAATATTTTTTTGTCTAATGGAGTCTGCATGTTTTCTGCAAAGTAATGCAGCAGCTGCTCTTGCAGGAGCACTTCTTTCTTCGCCGCCTCTTCTGCTTGGCCAATGGTTTACATAAATATGTATTTCTTCCCCGCTCAATTTTCCTTTTACGTATAAAATATCTCTAGTGAAATACGCTTCTTTACTATTTCCGGGTAAAATCACTTCTAATTTTTTTGCATCATAGGGATGAAAAAAATCTTGCTGATAAAATAAACCAACGTCAACACCTCTTGCATCTTTTGAGTCAAAATGAATAAATTGAAATTTTTTATTACGTAGTAAAAAGTGATTCGCTAAATCATTGAGTACCGTATCGTTTTCAATTTCAGCTACTCCAATGATTGCGGCACCCCTAGGGTGCCATTGTTTGCCAAAATCTTTTAGTACATAGGCTAATTTATAAAGCTTGTTGGTATAAATTTCACTGGTATAATGTTTAGCTCCATTTGGTGTAAATTCATCATCATTGGTAATAGGGTTGTTGATGGTGTCGTATAAATTTTCAAGATTATAAAACCCAATGACTGCAATTTCAACAGGCTTTTTTTGATACGATACTAAGGAGAGCAATCCTGCAAAAATTAATATCCATTTCATAGACTCAAAATAGATTTTTAACAATGGATACTTATAGGCATTTGCCGAATTAAAATGGTTTTTTAAACGGCGATTATTCGAGTATTCAACACAAATCTTTTTGAAACATTGGTGCTGTATTACAAACTCAATACTTTTAATTGTTTGTAATTCCGCAAGTGGAATATTTATGCGGATTGTTTTAATCTTTTTGGGGTTGATTAATGCTGTAGCATTTTCACAGCCTCCTGCTAAATCGACTTTGTTTAAACGCAAAAATCAATTTGTTGATAGTAGTTTAGACAAGGAGGGGTGGAAGTATTTTCAAGACCAATATACTAATGAATCAATAATTGCCGAAGGTGATGAAGAGCAAGCTTTTGTTCCCTCTATTTTGCAATCGGGAAAAGATCTGTTTAGTGCATTAACAGGTTTTTCTTTTAGCATAAGAAGATTTAGGCTAAAGGGATTGAGTAATCGCTATTCCATAAACTCCATTCATGAAGTATCTATGAATCAATTATCTGATGGAGGTATTCCATGGGCCAGTTGGGGAGGTTTAAATGAAGTCACATCTAATAATCAGTTTGCTAATGGACTACGCAACAATGAATACCAATTTGGTGCAATGGGGTCGGCTGTTTTCATGCAACTTAATGCCAGCAAGTTATTTCCGCAAACTACTTTAACGGTTAATTTTTCTAATCGCAACTATCATCAACGAATTGCATTTACTCATGTAAAGCCGATTAATAAAAACGGTTGGTCGTTTGCACACAGTTTCTCTTATAAACTTGGGGAAGGCGGAAGATGGGTTGCAAATTCATTTAATGGGTTTGCTTATTTTCTTTCGGTGGATAAGCGGCTAAAAAATCAACTATGGTCTTTAGTGTTAATTGGTAACCAACAGGTTAATACTAGAACTGCAGCCATCACTGATGAATTGGTTCAACTTTCTAATTCTGCACTTTATCAGCCAGGATGGGGATTGCAGGCAGGAAAAGTCAGGAATGCGAATTGGCAATATAGCCATCAACCCATTTTGATTTTGTCACATGAATACCAAGCTGCTTCTCAAATAAAACAGGTGAGTTCGGTATTGTTTAGTAGTGGGGAAAAATATAACACAGGATTAGATTGGTACAATGCTTCAGATCCACGGCCTGATTATTATCGGTATTTACCTTCTTTTTATAAAGACAGTATAATGTCATCGGCTATTACCAATCAATTGTTGGCTAACCCCTTACAATTGCAAATTGATTGGGATAAAATGTATTGGATAAATCAATATAGTTCTATCGATAAAAGAGCAAAATACTTATTAGAAGACCGCGTTGAAAAATCAAAAAAACTAACAATCAATACTAGGTATGCTATTCAGTTTTCACCCAAACTAAATTTGACTTTTCAAGGTCAATACAAGCTGGAGCAATACGAATATTTTAAAAGAGTGAATGATTTGTTAGGGGCTGCTTATTCTATCAACTATAATCAATTTGCTGCTGAAAATTTACCGGGTAGTACCGCCATTCAAAATGATTTAAAATCTCCGGATAAAAAATTATTGGTTGGAGATGTATTTGGCTATCACTACAAAATGCGATTACATCAATGGTTGGCGATGGGGCAGTTGGTATACAATCTACCTCGATTTGATTTTTTTGCAGCACTCGAATATAGTTATACAAGTTATCAACGTGAAGGGTTTTATCAGAATGGGGTTTTTCCATACAATTCTTATGGTCGTTCTCCTCAAGATTTTTTTAAAAATGGACAATTTAAAATAGGTGCTACTTATAAAATGAATGGGCGGAATTATTTCTTCCTACATTCTGCCTATTCGAGTAAGCCTCCTTTGGTAAATGATTTGTATTTGTCTCCAAGAATAAACTCCAATAAACAATTTTTCGCTACCAATGAAAAAGCCATCATGTTAGAAGCGGGGTACTTGTTGAATGCTCCAACTATGAAGGTTCGGTTAAATGGTTATCTCATTCAAATAAGGGATGCTATGGATGTATTGAGTTTTTATCATGATGGGTATAGAAACTTAGTGAATTATGGCTTATCGAATATTGGAACTCAATTATTGGGTTTAGAATTTAGTTCGGCTTACTCATTCAGTAGTAATTTTACTTTGAATGCTGCTTTTAATTTAGGAAGATATACTTATCAGGGTAGACCCAACTACATTGTTGTTGCCGACAATGAGTTGCATGCTTTGGAAAGTGGTGTTTTGTACACTAATCAGTTTCCTGTTACGGGAACTCCTCAATTGGCTTTTTTTAGTGGGTTGGTTTATCGGTATAACAGCAATTTATTTTTAAATATCAGTAGTTCATTAATGTGCAACCAATGGATTTCCTTTAATCCTATCCGAAGAACTTATGATGCTGCTCAAAATTTAAGACCTGGACAAGACCGCTCTTTAATTTCAAGTCCAACTGCCTTACCTAGTGCCTTTGTGCTTGATTTTTCTGCAGGATATAGTTTTCGACTCAAGAAATTTAAAGACGGGCATGCCTACTATTTACAATGTTTTTTAGGGGTTAATAATTGTTTGAATCAATCTATTGTTACTGGAGGATATGAGCAATTACGCTTCGACACACAGGGCGCTGATATAAATAAATTTCCTAACAAATATTATTTCAGTGCAGGAGCATTGTATTCACTCAGTTTAAAATGGAAATTATGAATACTATCGTGGGTACTAAATTATTTATCGTTTGCTTTTTTTTAGTTCTATTGTATCAGGGATGCATCAAGCGGTTTGATTTGCCTCCTGCGTATGAAGGAACATCTATACAAGCCAATACTTCCATTAGGTCTTTGTATGATTCTCATATTGCTGGGAATGCTGAAAAATTTGTTGATGGTGAAATTATTACCGGTGTTATAACTGCAAATGACGAAAACGATAATTTTTACAAGTCCATTGTTTTGCAGGATAGTACTGCTGCTATAACCATTCGGTTAGATGGGTTTGGCTTATCTGCTCAATTCCCACTTGGAATGCGGTTAATGGTTAAGCTTAACGGTTTGTGGATGGGTGAATATGGTGGAATGTTGCAAGTTGGTGGAAGTATTGATCGGTCAGATCCAATGTTTATTGAATTATTACCTATACCTGCTCCATTGTTTAATAAGCATTTGTTGGGTGTTCAAATGGAAGCTATGCCCAATCCAATTAATGTGACTTATAATCAGTTAAATGATTCAATGCACAGTAGATTAGTACGGTTGAGTAATATTGAATTTGCTGTTGCTGACACTTCAAAATCTTATGGTGACCCAATTAATAAACTTACAATTAGTCATTCATTAAAGTTTTGTAGTGGTGGAACTGTTTATTTGCGAACAAGTGGCTTTTCTTCTTTTGCTGCAATTAAAACGCCAATCGGCAGTGGTTCTATTGTCGGAATCTATTCTGAGTTTGGTTCGCAGCGACAGTTAATGATTAGAGATACCAACGATGTACAACTTAAGCAAAATAGGTGTTTAGGAATAGGTCCTAGTGTTTTATTTTACGAAGATTTTGAACAATCCATTCCGAACACCAAACTCAATTTACCCAAATGGGATAACCTTGCTGAATCAGGCAAGCTTTTCTATCAAGTTCAAGCTCATCAGAATAATCATTTTGCTAGTATTTCTGCATTAGGAACCAATGAGTCAGCATTAATTAGTTGGTTGGTTTTGCCTGCTATTCAATTGAATCAAACTGTTGGAGAGCGGTTGAGTTTTTTAAGTAGAGATGCCTTCGACAATGGGGCAAGTTTACAGGTTTTAGTGTCTAGTAATTATGATGGGAAAGGACAACCTTGGAAAGCGAAATGGACTAATTTAAATGCAAACCTTTCAAAAGGAGCATCAGGTGGTCTTGGGCCAACTTGGGTTAAGTCGGGTAATATCTCTTTGTCTAATTTGAATGGATTGATTCATATTGCCTTTAGATACATTGGAACAGACTTGGGTTTGGCGGCAGCAAAAAAAAATACCCAGTACTGGGTAGATGATGTTAAAATCACCTCTCAATAGGCTATTTAAGCCTGCCATTAACTATAAACCAACATAATTTATTAATTTAGTATTATGTTAACCGCAACCGATTTGACGGGAGAGGAAACGCAAGAAAAGAAAAATCCAAAATTCCTCCTGCTTATACTGGCGATATTTATTACGGCTGGTGTATGCTATGCTGTTTTTTTATGGGTGTTTAAGAACGGAAAGATTACTCCAGAAAAAACAGAACAAACCTCAGTAGATGCGAATGCACAGGCTTGGTATGACGAGCAAAAAAAATTAATGGAAAATCAGGTGAATATTCAGTCTGTTCAAGATAGTACAGCTGTGGATATGGTTCCAGTAACTATTGATTCATCCACTACAAAAGAAGCAACACCCGATCCTGTTATTGAAAAACCAACTGTAGTAACCGCAAATCCTCCAGCTAGCATTCCTAGAAATGTAATTCGACCACAAATAAAAAGCATTGCAAAAACAGATTATATAGCAAGGCCAGAAAGTAAAGTAATCCCTCCACCTAAACCGAATAATAAAAAATTAGAAGCTTTCTTTATTCCCCGACAAAATAATCCAAAAATTAGTGAGGCAACTCAAAGCATCGAAGTCAATGAAAGAAAGGAAAATAAAGCAATTAAAGTAACTAGTAGTCCTAAGAATAGTCAAATTACCAATGAGGAACTAGAACGTTTCATGCAATTATTTCCTAATAAGAAAACATATATTCAATTCATTGGATATACCAAACCTACATCGGAGATGGATGACACTAAAAATTATATTGTTCAATACTTGCGACAAAACGGTTATTCGGAAGTTTCTGATCAATGGAATTTTTGGTACGACCATACAGCTATTAAAGAAGTTCATTATGGACAATCGGGTGCAAGTGGTGCTAATTTTTACATACCTAGTTTCCGATAACCCCCAATTTTCTGTCAAAATTTATTCAATGAGGCCCTTTTTTTGCTAATAGTTGTCATCCTGTCAGCAATTGGTTAATTGGTACTTTCTTTGCCAAGTCTTGGAAAAATACATTGTTATGCAAAAAGGACAGATTCGCGTTCAGACGGAGAATATTTTCCCTATCATTAAAAAATTCTTATACAGCGACCACGAAATTTTCCTAAGAGAATTAGTCAGTAATGCTACTGATGCAACCCAAAAAATCAAAACCCTGTCTTCAATTGGAGAAGCAAAAGGCGAGTTGGGAGAATTGCGCATAGATGTAAAGCTAGATGCCAAAGAAAAGACTATTACCATCGAAGATTGTGGGGTAGGTATGACCAAGGAAGAAGTTGACAAATACCTTAACCAAGTAGCATTTAGTGGTGCTGAAGAGTTTTTAACTAAATATAAAGATGCTAGCATAATCGGTCATTTTGGTTTAGGGTTTTATAGCGCATTCATGGTAGCTTCTAAAGTAGAAGTATTGACCCAAAGTTATCAAGATGATGCAGCAACTGTTTATTGGAGTTGTGATGGCAGTCCTGAATTTGAATTGTATGAAGTAGAGAAAAAACAGCGTGGCACTAGAATAATTTTACATGTTAACGAAGAAAGTGCAGATTTTTTAGACGCTTATAAGCTGAAAGGAATTTTAGAAAAATTCTGTAAGTTTTTACCCATCCCTATTTACTTTACCGATGTTAATGCTGAAGTAAAAAAAGAGGATGAAAAACAAGAAGAAAAATCAATCAATAACACAAACCCCATCTGGGTTAAAAAACCTAGTGAATTATCTAAAGAAGATTACGAGAAATTCTATCGTGAACTATATCCATTTGGTGAAACTCCTTTGTTTTGGATTCATTTAAATGTAGATTATCCATTTAATCTAACTGGGGTACTTTATTTCCCTAAAATAAAACAGAGCTACGAAATTCAAAAAGATAAGATTCAGCTTTACTGTAATCAAGTGTTTGTTACTGATGAGGTAAAAGATATTGTTCCTGAATTTTTAATGCTTTTGCATGGCGTAATTGATAGCCCAGATATTCCTTTGAATGTAAGTAGAAGCTATTTACAAGGTGATCCAAATGTTAGAAAAATTAATGCCCATATCACCAAGAAAGTAGCCGATAAGTTAGAAGAGATTTTCAAAAATGATCGTGCTGAATTTGAGCAAAAATGGGAAAGTCTTGGCTTGTTTGTAAAGTACGGTATGATGACCGACGATAAGTTCTTAGATAAAGCCAACAAGTTTTTGGTAATGGAAAATGTAGACGGCAAATTCTTTACATTGGATGAGTATAAAACCGCTACTGAAACTTTACAAAAAAATAAAGAAGGAAAGCATATCGTATTATATACAACCAATCCTGTTCAACAAGATGCATATATTCAGGCTTGTAAAGCCAAGGGGTATGAAGTAGTTAAAATGGAAACATTGGTTGATGCAGCTTTCTTGAATACCATGGAAATGAAATGGGAAAATACCAGTTTTGTAA
>JBMLPQ010000083.1:0-2045 GCA_049242025.1 Sediminibacterium sp. | reverse complement strand
TGAGTCCACTTACCAAGAAGCACAGAAGCAAGCCTGGTTTAGTAGAACGTTTTGAGTTAATGGTGAACGGAAAAGAATTGGCGAATGCATATACCGAGTTAAATGATCCAATAGACCAACGCGAACGTTTTGAAGAACAGGTTAAATTAATGGAAAGAGGAGACGACGAAGCCATGTTTATTGATTATGACTTCTTAAGAGCATTGGAATATGGTATGCCACCTACATCGGGGATAGGCATTGGGATTGATCGCTTGTGTATGATGATGACCAACCAAGCATCTATTCAAGACGTACTCTTGTTCCCACAGATGAGACCAGAAAAATTTGAAGATTAGTCTACAAATAAATCAGGATACAATTGTCCTCCTGGCACAACCGAATATTGATCTAAATTGGTAATACCTTCTTTGGCAAGCACTTCTTCGTCAATGAAGGTATTTCCAGTATAGGCTAACCCTGTTTTAGACAAAATATAATAAACGCTATCTGCAATAATTTCAGGCGTTCTACTCATATTGGCCAATGCTTCACCGCCCAATAAATTTCTTACGGCAGCTGTATCAATGGTTGTTTTTGGCCACAATGCATTTGATGCAATGCCATCATCTTTGAATTCGGCAGCCCAACCCAATGCCAACATGCTCATATTGTATTTAGTAAGAGTATAAGCAATATGGCCAGCCATCCATTTGGATTTAAAACTAATTGGCGGAGATAAAGTAATGATATGAGGATTGGTGCCTTTCTTTAACCAAGGTAAGCAATGCTTTACCACTAAAAATGTACCTCTAACATTAATACTTTGCATCAAATCGAACCGCTTTGCTTCGGTTTTCTCGGTGTTGGTTAAAGAAATAGCGGATGCGTTGTTGATGACAATATCAATCCCCCCAAAACGATCAACTGCTTTTTGCACAGCAGCAATAATTTGGGCTTCGTCCCTAATGTCTAATTGAACAGCCAATGCTTTACCTCCCGCTGCTTCAATTTCTTCTGCGGCAGAAAAAATAGTGCCACCTAAACGAGGATCTTCTTCTACACTTTTGGCAGCAACAATAATATTGGCGCCTTCTTTGGCTAATTTTAACGCAATGGCTTTTCCAATACCTCTGCTGGCACCGGTAATGAATATAGTTCTGTTGGCAAATGATGACATATACAAAAATTAGAAACTTAATTTAAGCTAAAGCTACTTACCAACCGAGGAATTCTTTGATTACTTCTTCTGTTTCTATACATGCTCGTTCTAAGTTGTCATTCAAAATACATTTGTGAAAATGATTCTTGAAAGAGAGTTCGTAACTGGCTTTGTTTACTCGATTAGCAAGGCTCTCAGGAGTTTCCGTTCCTCTACTCTCCAATCGTTTTTTTAATTCTGCTACAGAAGGTGGCTCAATAAATATAGACAAGCAACGATTGGGAAACTGGTCTTGTAAGTGTATGGCCCCTTTTACATCAATGTCTAAAATAGGGGTTTTACCCAAGTTCCAAATTCGCTCTAATTCAGTCTTTAACGTGCCATAATAACTGCCTTCGTAAACCATTTCCCATTCTACAAAAGCGTTCTCCTCAATCTTTTGTTTGAATTCATCTTCTGAGATAAAATGATAATGCACCCCGTCTTTTTCTTCACCTCGAGGTTTTCTGGTTGTAGCAGATACCGATAAACACAAGGCAGTATACTTCTGTAATAAAAAACGAGTAATAGAAGTTTTACCCGAACCCGAGGGCGCGGCTATGATGATGATTTTACGACTATCGGATGCCATTCAATGGTATTTTCTACAAAAAAAGGCTATTTATTTGGGATTTTTTGTGCAACAAAAATTTTAACACAATAAGAATTAGCAGCAGTTAACTCATAAGCATATTTAGGTATCATTGGTTTGTCTATATATTCTTTGCCCAAAATATATTTCCCCTTTTATCCATTTTTTTCTATCTTGATTTTCCCAATCGATTGCTATGCGTGTATGCTGGAACCTTTTTCTGCAACTGCAGGGATGGACTATTCGTGATGAATTTCCCTATCACCTGAAAAA
>JBMLPQ010000082.1:0-1630 GCA_049242025.1 Sediminibacterium sp. | reverse complement strand
GAACACCAGAAATATACAATCAATCACAATTTGATGTGCATGAGCCCGATCAACCTATCACAGCCAAAACATTTAAAGCCAGCACTTATCAGTATTATCAAGGTCAAAAATTGGCCAACCGTTTTAACGCTTGGTCTTTTTATCGATTAACGCAAATGATGGACTTGCATGATGTAGGCAGAGGACGTGATAGCATCCGTACAGCATTGTCATCAATCAAAGCAAAGACCATGGTGGTCAGCATTAGCTCTGATTGGTTATTTCCTGTATCAGACCAAATTTTCATGGCGCAATGTATACCTAATGCCATTCATCAGGTGATTCAATCTGATTTTGGGCACGATGGATTTTTGGTTGAAACCCATGAATTGAATCAATTATTATTGAAACAAGATTTTCTTTTACAAATAATGTCGCCAATTAAATAAGAGTCTAATACTCGTAAACCAAATTGGTTTTAGTTCTGGCGTTGGTTCGCCTATTGGAAAGATGGATTGGGCTTTGTAAGGCATATCTACGCCAGCACTTAATTGAATCAATAAAGTTGAAGTTTGGTCTTGAGAAAATCTTCGCGTAGGTCTGTATTCTAAAAAGGGAAATTCAAGCTTTGTGGATCGATACTCTACAGCAACAGAGCTATTTCTAGTTGGTACAAGTATATAATCTCGCGGTGTTCTTAATCCATACAATGTAATCCCTACTTCTCTACCTAATACCATTTGAAATCTACCAATTTTAGTATTGATCACAGACTGCCATGGAATTAAGCCTCCATTAACTGCCGCAACACCCATTTTGCTTAAGGTTTTTGGAGAAGTAAATAGAAGGGCTGGTATAGCCATTAATAAATCACCTGGTATTAAATAAAAAGGCATTCGAATACGAATATTATAGCCTGCTCTTGCAGGAATTGCTGAAGCAATTGCATTTGATGCTAACACAGAGGGATTGCTATTAATAATATTATTGCTCGATGCACCATCTTGTCTCCATCCAAATTGAATAAATGCTAAGCCATCTCCTGATTGATTTAAAACGCCGTTTAAGCCAATCCCAAATCGAATATTGCCTTCTATTCCTGCCATGCCACCAATTGTTTTTTGGTCTTGAGCAAATCCTCCAGCCAAACTGTTGCCAATAAGTGCTGTGGAAACTCCAATAAAACCGCCAATTTCAGCTCTAAATCGGGGGAGTGCCCCGTTGCCGTTTACGAGTCCTGGTATCAGCGTAGTTTGAAAAATTTTATTAATCCTAGTTATATCATATTGTTGAGTTGGCATGAATACATTATTGCAAATATTAAAAGTATCTGCTGAAAAGTTTGCTTGAATAGGTTGAGTCAAATCGCTTAGTGTTATTGACTCCAGTAATTGTGCTAAACTACTCGCTACAGTTTTTGCAGTCAACGCTGCATCTTCTTTTTTTAGATAGGCATCTCCAAATACAACTTGTTTCTTCCCGTCCCAAGTGTCAACTGCCAATCCATGTTCATTGTAATAATCGTGTGTTCCTTTTTGCTGAGATGCATTTCCCCAAGAACCAGCAATATGTCCTGCTGCAAAAGCATCTTGTAAAAAATGAATGGCAAATGCTTCATCTGCCATGGCGCCCATTAATAAAGCAGATTTGT
>JBMLPQ010000081.1:0-1041 GCA_049242025.1 Sediminibacterium sp. | reverse complement strand
AACGCGCGTTGAAAGCAATTTGTAAATCTTCTCCATCGTATTGACAGCTCATGCGTTCGTTTCCTTCAAAGCTGAAGTCTACGTCTTGTGCAGCCATCTGTAATTCTGAGCCGGTAATATTCAATGCAACTTGATTGGTGCTTTTGTTTGAGAATACATTTACGCGACGCAATGCATTTTGAAAAGAAGATTTATTTACAATCAATTTGTATGGATTGTCTGCAGGAATGACCACTTTGTAATCTGGGAATCTTGCATCAATCAAACGACAAATCATATGGGTTGAACCATGCTTCACAAACAAATGATTGCTGTTGTAGCTAATGGTTAAATCGTCTTCATTATCTGGTAATGCATTCTTTAATAAATTCAATGGCTTTTTAGGCACAATGAATGAATCAGTTTTGGTAGCATGTGTATCGGTGCGCTTATAACGAACCAAACGATGCGCATCAGTGGCAACAAATTGTACCCCGTCTTTACTCAACTCAAAAAACACCCCGGTCATAGCAGGTCTTAAATCGTCTCCGCTTACTGCAAACAAGGTTTTGTTAATTGCGGTTAATAAAGCACTACTGTGCATATTAAAGCTAGTGGTATCATCTGCAGATGGTTCCTTTGGAAAATTATCAGGATTCTCTCCCATTACTTTGTACTTACCGTTGTCGCTAGTGATTTCAACCGCGAAATTTTTGTCGATGGTAAAAGTTAATGGTTGATCTGCAATATTCTTCAAAGAGTCCATTAAGATTTTTGCAGGAATACATACACGACCATTTGCTTTGCTTTCAACTTCCATTTGAACACGCATCACTGTTTCTAAGTCGGTAGCTACTACATTCAATTTTTTATCTTCTATTTCAAACAAAAAATCTTCTAGAATAGGCAATACGGTATTGGCATTAATTACACCACTAATTTGCTGCAAATGTTTTAACAACGAAGAGGAAGAAACGATAAATTTCATATGATCATTTTAATCAGGACAAACTTACTGTAAAGGGATGATATTTCACAAGCAATTTACACCCAAAATCTAGC
>JBMLPQ010000080.1:0-8204 GCA_049242025.1 Sediminibacterium sp. | reverse complement strand
GAATAAAGATGTACAAGCAAATTACCAATACGGCAAACAAAGTAGCTTTGGTTGCACCTGCTTTTAAATCATCAGAAATAGTAGGCAATACCGTTTGTGAACCTTGCTTATAAGTATTCTCGAATGTATCAAAACTAGTTCCGGTAGGTAAGTATTTAGTTAATCCTTCGTATAACTTACGCTCTACTTCAGCATCTATATTATTACCTGTTTCTTTAATTTTATAAGAAGTGGTGATATTCACTTGATTCTTAACATCAACCGTTTTAATAATTGGCGCTTCGCCAAATACGGTTTTTAAATCATCACGGATCATTTCTGGATCAACCGCTTTGTCAAACTTGATGGTGTAGCTTCTACCTCCAGCAAATTCAACCCCTTCATCAAAACCATGGAAGAAAGAAGCAATACCCATTACAAAGATTACCGCAGAAAGCATGTAAGCATACTTTCTGTATTCTATAAACTTGAAACTGGTATGATTGAATATCTTTTTAGATATCCCTGTGAAATATTCAAAGTGTCTGTTCTTATTGGTATACCAATCAGAAATTAAACGAGATACTAAGATTCCACAGAACAATGATAATAAGATACCAATGATTTGTGTAGTTGCAAATCCTAATACTGGGCCTAAACCGAAGTATGCAAGGATGATAGCCGTTAATAGGGTAGTGATATGACCGTCTAATACAGGAGCAAGAGAACGCTTATAACCCTCATTCACCGCAGCTGAATAGTTCTTACCCTTGGTTAATTCTTCTTTAATACGCTCGAAGATGATTACGTTCGTATCCACTGCCATACCAATGGTTAATACCAAACCGGCAATACCAGGAGCTGTTAAGGTAAATCCTAATGCACTTAATACACCAATGGTGAATAATAAGTTTAAGATCAATGCAATATTTGCAACCCATCCACCAGTATTGAAATACAATAGCATCAAGGCGAAAATCACCAAGAAAGAAATACCAAAAGACATTGCACCACCTTTGATAGATTCACTACCCAAAGTTGGCCCTACTGTTTGGCTCTGAACAATTTTAGCAGGAGCAGGTAATTTACCACTCTCTAAAATTTCAGATAAATCTTGTGCTTCTTTGATGGTATAGTTACCACTGATTTGAGAATTACCAGTAGTGATAGGATCATTTACATTAGGAGCAGAATAAACAAAGTTGTCTAAAACTATGGCAATTGGCTTACCTACATTTCGAGTAGTCATTTTAGCCCATATATTAGAACCTACTTTATCCATATTCATCTTGATAGCAATACGACCGCGCTCATCATAATCTTGAGAAGCACCCGCAATGCGGTCTCCCTCTAATTCTGCTTGACCATTGTCTAAGGTTTTGATTGCATATAAAGTAAGAATATCTTTTGCTTTAGGATCATCTAACTCAGCTTTACCATACATGAAAACTAGGTTAGAAGGGAACTTGCTTTTCACAGATTCCATTGCTAAATAGTCATTTAGGGTTCCAGTATCTTTAGACTGAATATAACCCAAAGCAGCAGGGTAAACCGGGCGACCATTTTCAGCTTGATAAGGCTGAGTTAACTGCATTAAACGAAGAATAGGATTTTCTGTTGCTTTGATAGCAGCAGAATCAGTTTTAGCAACAGGTGATTTTGATGCTAAAGCAGAAATGGTAGCTGTTTTGCTAGTATCTCCTTTAGGTTGAACGGTAACAGCAGCTTTAGTGGTGTCTACAACAGATGCAACTTTATCAGCACCAGTTAAATAATCTTGAACTGCCTTATCAGCAGCAACAATACCAGCTTGTACGTCTTTATTCTCCCAAGTATACACTTCAAAGAATTGAAGGTTTGCAGTTGATTGTAAATAATTTCTTACACGATCTTTGTCGTTTACGCCAGCCAATTCAATATTAATTCTGCCTTTAGCAGGATCAGGGTTGATATTATTTGATGATACACCAAAACGATCAATTCTAGTTCTTAAAATTCTGAAAGTGTTGTTGAAAGCAGCTTCTGCTTGCTTGCGTAAGTAATTTTCAACTTTCGCATTAGAGTCTTCAATCTTTACTGCAGAACCACTTTTAGTAGCAAAGAAGGGAGCTAATTTTCCTTCTGGACTAACTTTCTTAAACTCTTCTAAGAAAAGAGTGATTAAGTCTGCACCACTATTGGCTTTTCTTGCTACTGCAGCATCTAATGCTTTATTGAAGTTAGCGTCTTTGGTATAATTACTTAAAGACTTGATTAAACCATCTAAGCCTACTTCCATGGTAACACTCATACCACCTTGTAAGTCTAGACCCAACATTAATTCCTTTTCTTTAGCACTACGGTAAGTAGTTAAACCAAAAGCCAACTTAGTGTCTTTGGTGCTGTCTAATAAACGAAGTAATCTAGTCTTCTTTAGGTCTTCTAAAGAATCGGTGTAAGCAGCTTGTAATTCCTTGTTGCCAGGATACTGTTGTTCTGCTGTTGGAAAACGCTTTAACCACTCTGTGGCTTTCTTTTCCATTGCAGACTCATGGCTGTTTACGAACCAAGTGAATGATAATTGGTAAAGACAAATCAATGTAAGTGCTATGGCAAAAAAACGCACTAAACCTTTCAGTTGCATATTAGTAACGGTTTACGAAGTTTTATTCCTGATTTTTTCAGGACGGCAAAGATAGGGGAATGAGTGATTAATTCACAGTTACATCAAAGTAAAGCGGTGTATTAGGTGGAATATTGCGATTACCAACACATGAATAGGCTAAAGCAGAGGGTATGATTAACTTAATTCGGCCCCCTCTTCTTACCAATGGGATACCAATCGTCCAACCTTCAATCACCCCACTTAAGGAGAAAGAAACAGGTGTTGCTGCAGCATCAAATACAACTCCATTCAATAATGTTCCGGTATAAACCGCATTTACTTGGGAAGTGGCATTCAAAGGAGCACCTGCTCCTGGAATCATTATTTGATACAATAAACCACTAGGATGTTCGGTATAAGTGATATTATTATCGGTACAAAATTTAACCATGGCCGCTTTTTCAGAAGCTACAGGTGCAGGAGTACAGCCAGTACTAGCTGTTTTACCACAAGAAATTGCCAATATGGCAAATAAACCCAATACGAACAGTGATTTTTTCATTCTCAGTTTTCTTTTTAAGACGCAGAACTATTGTTTATGGCTGCATCAGGTGTATTTAATTTTCGTTTTTTAGCCAAAATTTCTTGGTACCGTTGGTCATTCATTTCCCATTTGAACCTACGATACATAAAAGCAATAAAAATGGAAATGCCTAGAATGGCCATAAATAAAACAAAAGCACTCATTTTACTATTGGCTTCCATAGTAGCACGCTGATACCAACCCGATAGGATAACCGCAATTACGGTTCCGCCTATGGCAAACCCCGAAGAGAGGCCCAACATAAAAGCTTTTCGGCTACTTTTTTCTTTTTCACTATTCTTTTGCCAAAAGGCAAAAAAAACGTCATCATCCATTTGCATGGCGCAAATTTAGGTCAGTTTGGGGTAAAAATCGTAGATTACTCCAAGCACTTGTTTTAACTAAAAAAATATGAATTTAAGAAAATTAGCCGCATCCATTTATATATTAGTCTTGTTGGTTCATTGTTATCTATTATGGGTTGAACAATCAGAAACTGCCAGAATAACAAAAATTTTATTAATGCCTTTATTGCTTTTGTATTTATCTGAAGTAATGGCTCCAACTAAAATAAAATCTGTTCTTCCCAAAAAATTGATTGCACTCGCATTTTTGGCTTCCTGGGGAGGAGATATTTTTTTATTATACACCGGAAATCTATTTTTTATTGCTGGCATGCTTTGTTTTATTGTAGCGCACTTTTGTTATATTATTCTATTTATTAAAATTCAACCACTCAAAATAAATAATGCCTTTTTACCCATTTTAGGGGGGATTGTAGTACTTATTATTGGGGCAATCATTATTAATCATTTGGCACCCAAATTGGGGGATTTATATGCGCCAGTTGTGGTCTATATGATTGTAATTGCAACAATGTTCAGTAGCGCAATCATGATTTCGTCTAATACCAATACCAAACGCTATGGTGTAAACTATTTTGTTCCAGGGGCTGCATTATTTGTATTATCTGATTCTGTTTTATCCCTAAATATTTTTGCTTATAAAAATGTTTTTTTAGGGGTAGTAGTAATGTTTACTTATGGGTTTGCTCAATTTTTTTTGGCAAAAGGATTCAGAAATTACTTGATGAACAAGTAGCATTTCCTTTTAATATCTGCTATTTTTACCAATGAAATTTTTTGTAACCATTATTTCAATTTTGTATTGCTTTTGCTTAAAAGCTCAAGATAGATTACCAGCCAACAACCTATCTATAAAATTAGTCATTAGAGATGCCGAAGAAAAAAAGCCTTTGGCAGGAGCTTCAGTGATGATCCCATCGTTAAAAAAAACCTTGGTAGCAGATAGCAACGGAGCTGCTTTATTTACACAAATACCTGCTGGGAAATATACATTTAAGATCAGTTATATTGGATACGCTGATCAAGAAATAATCATTGAACTGCCTCAAAAGGAAAGCGATTATGAAGTTTTATTAAGTCATGACGAAGAACACGAAGAGGAAGAAGAGGTAATTGTTACGGCCACTAGAATGAGCAGATCTATTGCAGATATAGTAACAAGGGTTGAAACGATTTCTGGAGAAGAATTAACAGAGAAAGGGAATATGAAACCGGGCGATATTAGAATGTTATTAAATGAAAGTACCGGAATTCAAACACAACAAACATCGGCCACTTCTTATAATTCAAGCATTCGTATTCAAGGTTTAGATGGAAGGTATACTCAAATACTGAGAGATGGATTTCCTTTATACGCAGGCTTTTCAGGTGGTTTGAGTCTTATGCAAGTAGCGCCTTTAGATTTAAAACAAATTGAAGTAATTAAAGGATCTTCTTCTACTTTGTATGGTGGAGGAGCGATTGCTGGATTAGTCAATTTAGTTTCTAAAACGCCCACAAATGAAAGGGAATTAAGTTTCTTGGCAAACGCTACAACTGCTGGCGGACTAGACTTAAGCAGTTTTTACAGTAAAAAAAATAATAAAATCGGTCTCACTGTTTTTGGGTCAAGAAATGCTTCGAATGCATATGATCCAGCTGCTTTAGGGTTATCTGCTATTCCAAAATTTGAGCGTTATACTATTCATCCAAGATTGTTTTTTTATGGCAATAAAACCAATGCAAATTTTGGTGTGAATTATATTACTGAGAAGAGGCTAGGAGGCAGCATGGATTATATTAAGAATGGCAGTTTAGGCTATTTTGAAAATAATCAAACCAACAGATTAACTACTCAATTTCAATTGACACATCAAATAAACGAGCAATCTAATTTCGTATTTAAAAACAGTTATAGCCGATTCAACAGATCCATTCAAATTCCTGCCTATGAATTTAAAGGGCTTCAACAAACCAGCTTTTCTGAAGCTACCTATCAATACAAAGCAACCAAACATGATTGGATCATTGGAGCCAATTTTATGAGTGATCATTTTAAAGAAATGAGTCAAATGGTTGCTAACCCTAGAGATTATCAATTCAATACTTGGGGGATTTTTCTTCAAAACACTTGGCAAGCAAGCGAAAAGTTAAGTGTAGAAACAGGATTAAGAGGAGATTATGTAAAACAATTTGGATTTGAATTATTACCCAGAATAGCGTTGATGCTTAAAGCCAACTCGCAATTTACGTTTAGATTAGGGGGGGGCATGGGCTATAAAACACCTACTGTTTTTAATGAGGAAGCAGAGAAATTGCATTTTCAATTTATACGCCCGATTGACCAATTGATTGCAACCAATGAACGATCGATTGGAGGAAATTTTGATATTAATTTTCGAACAAGAATTGGAGAGATTGGCCTTACGCTGAATCATCTATTCTTTTATACAAGGTTAAATTCCCCCTTGGTGTTAGTAAATAGCGGCACGAGTTCATCTTTTGTAAACGCCAATGGGTTTATCAGTACCAAAGGAATGGAAACCAATATGAGATTGAGTTACGAAGACTTCAAACTATTTATCGGCTATACTTATGCCGATGTGAATACCCAATTCAATAATGTAAAAAACTGGTTCCCATTAACTTCTAGACACCGAGTGAATAATGTATTGATGTATGAAAAAGAAGGCAAATTCAAGATTGGTGCTGAAGCCTACTTTTTTAGCCCTCAACAATTAAATGATGGAGCCAAGGGAAAATCTTATTGGATTTTTGGATTGATGGCCGAAAAAATCTGGAATAATTTCTCCTTGTTCATCAACTTCGAAAATTTTACAGATACTAGACAAACCAGATTTGACACCATTTATACAGGGTCAATTAATAATCCAACTTTTAGAGATATTTACGCCCCAGTAGATGGATTTGTGGTAAATGGTGGGCTCAAATTGAAGCTATAAAAAAGCCCCACCTGAAATTCAGGTGAGGCTGTATAACTATTGATTGAAATAGAATTAGTAACCCATTCCGCCCATATCAGGAGCACCACCGTGCGCATGAGGAGCTTCAGGCTTTGGCTTATCTGCAATCACACATTCTGTTGTTAACAACATCGCAGCAATTGAAGCAGCATTCTCTAAAGCAACACGAGTTACTTTGGTAGGATCAATTACACCTGCTTTAAACAAGTTCTCGTAAACTTCAGTACGAGCATTGAAACCAAAATCTCCCTTGCCTTCTTTAATTTTTTGAACCACAATAGAACCTTCGATTCCGCTGTTGATTACAATTTGACGCAATGGCTCTTCAATTGCTCTTTTCACGATTTGAATACCAGTTAATTCGTCTTCGTTAGCACCTTTCAACTTCTCTAAGCTCTCTACTGCGCGAATATAGGCAACACCACCACCTGGTACAATACCTTCTTCAACAGCAGCTCTAGTTGCGTGTAAAGCATCGTCTACACGGTCTTTCTTTTCCTTCATTTCAACTTCAGTTGCAGCACCTACATAAAGTACCGCTACACCACCGCTTAATTTAGCTAAACGCTCTTGTAATTTTTCGCGATCGTAGTCTGAAGTAGTATTCTCTACCTGAGCCTTAATTTGATTAACTCTTGCAGTGATATCTGCTTTTTTACCTTTACCACCTACAACAATGGTGTTATCCTTGTCAATAGTGATAGAAGCAGCTTGTCCTAAATAAGTAAGGTCCGCATTTTCTAATTTGAAGCCTTGCTCTTCACTAATCACCGTACCTGCAGTTAGGATAGCAATATCAGTTAACATTTCTTTTCTGCGGTCACCAAAACCTGGCGCTTTAACAGCTGCCACTTTAATGGTACCACGAAGTTTGTTTACTACTAAAGTAGCCAATGCTTCCCCTTCCAAATCTTCAGCAATAATTACCAAAGGACGTCCGGTTTGAGCCACTTTCTCTAGGATATGTAGAATATCTTTCATAGCGCTGATCTTCTTATCGTAGATCAAAATGTATGGATTCTGCATTTCAGCTTCCATTTTTTCGCTATTGGTTACAAAGTAAGGAGAGATATAACCGCGATCGAATTGCATACCTTCTACTACATCAACTGTTGTATCGGTTCCTTTCGCTTCTTCTACAGTAATTACACCTTCTTTACCCACTTTAGCCATTGCAGTTGCAATTAACTTACCAATTTCGCTATCACTGTTTGCAGAAATGGTTGCTACTTGCTCAATTTTTTTAGAGTCGTTGCCTACAGCTTGAGATTGTGCTCTTAAACTATCTACCACTTTAGCAACTGCTTTATCTATACCACGCTTTAAATCCATTGGATTAGCACCAGCAGCTACGTTCTTCAATCCTTCGCTAATGATGGCTTGTGCCAATACAGTTGCAGTAGTAGTTCCATCACCTGCAATGTCTGCAGTTTTAGAAGCAACTTCTTTAACCATTTGTGCACCCATATTTTCAATTGCATCTTCTAATTCAATTTCTTTTGCAACAGAAACACCATCTTTAGTAACAGAAGGTGCACCAAATTTTTTCTCAATAACCACATTACGACCTTTTGGTCCTAAGGTTACTTTAACAGCGTTGGCAAGGGTGTCAACGCCTTTCTTCATTTTATTTCTAGCTTCAATATCAAAGAAAATTTGCTTAGCCATATTTGTAGTTTTACAATTTTAGAAATGATAATAATTAAAGAATCGCTAAAAGATCACTTTCT
>JBMLPQ010000079.1:0-1545 GCA_049242025.1 Sediminibacterium sp. | reverse complement strand
AAAGTAAGTACCATTCCTACTGCGGCAAATAAAACGGTTAACTCAAACATAATTGGAATCCAAGCCGGCAATGCAAAATGTGGCTTACCACCAATATTTAAAGGCCAGTCTTTGGTAAAAATCCAACTGATAGAGCTTAATGCGGTAGCAGTTCCGGTAATACCATAAATAAATCCCGCAGTGTGTAAGCTGGTTTCACGCAAACCCATTGCATGGTCTAAACCATGAACAGCAAACGGTGTGTAAACATCATGGATTTTGTAACCTGCAGTACGTACTTTTTTTACTGCTGGAAATAAAACTGCTTCGTCATCAAAACAGCCTACTACAAATTTCTTTTTTGCCATACTTTATTTTTTGTCTGCAAATGCATCGCTGCAAGCGCAGTAAATAATTTTAATCATGTACCAAGCGCAACAAATAGGTTAACTATTAATGATGCGCATGTTCGTGCACAAACTCTTCTAGTTTTTGCTCTTCTATATTAGCCATTTGGTTTTTATACCCTTCACCAGTAGTCTTCAATACATACTTAATTTCTGCAATTGCAATTACTGGGAAGTATTTAGCGAATAAGAAGAAGCAAGTAAAGAACAATCCAAAAGTTCCAGCGTAGAACCCAATTTCCCAAATAGTAGGGCTGTAGTAAACAGACCAGCTTGATGGTAAGTAATCACGATAAAGAGAAGTAACGATGATTACAAAACGCTCGAACCACATACCAATATTTACAATGATACTCATGAAGAAGGTTACAAAAATGTTTCTTCTCATTTTGCGGAACCAGAAAATCTGAGGGCTTAATACGTTACAAGCCATCATACCCCAGTAGCTCCATCCATAAGGAGAGAATAAGTAAGCACGGCTGTACCAGAAAGTATAACCTTCATATTTGTTTTGGCTATACCAACCCATGAACAATTCTGTTAAGTATGCAATACCAACAATTGATCCGGTTAATACAATTACTTTATTCATTGCTTCTATGTGACCTATGGTAACATAGTCTTCCATCGCAAATACCTTACGCACGATAATCATTAAAGTTTGCACCATGGCGAAACCAGAGAAGATAGCACCCGCAACGAAGTATGGAGGGAAGATGGTAGTATGCCATCCAGGAATAACTGAAGTAGCGAAGTCAAAAGATACGATGGTGTGAACCGATAGTACCAACGGAGTACTTAATCCCGCTAGAACCAATGAAAGGCTCTCATGACGCTGCCAATGTTTGGTAGAACCTGTCCAACCAAAAGAAGCAATACCATATAAACGCTTACGTAATTTAGTGAAGGCACGATCTCTTACAGTTGCAAAGTCAGGAATTAAACCTGAATACCAGAACAAAAGAGATACAGTAAAGTAAGTTGAGATCGCAAATACGTCCCACAACAATGGGGAGTTAAAGTTTACCCATAATGGACCGCGAGAGTTAGGGTAAGGCAATACAAAGAATGCCATCCATACTCTACCCATGTGGAAGATAGGGAACTGACCAGCACACATTACCGCGAAAATAGTCATCGCTTCTGCAGCACGGTTTAC
>JBMLPQ010000078.1:26319-27419 GCA_049242025.1 Sediminibacterium sp. | reverse complement strand
TGTTATCTTTATCAATCATGTGGAATGCATATAAAAAAGGATTTAAAGCTTATTTACAATTAGAGAAATCTTTGAGCGAAAACTCTGTGGAAGCCTATCTGCATGATATTGAAATGCTTACCTCTTTTTTACTAGCCACTAATCAAACCCTAGCTCCTTCAGAAATAGCATTAAAAGACCTTCAAGCTTTTGTAAAATGGGTGAGTGAATTAGGCATGACCGCCACTTCACAAGCAAGAATTATTTCAGGGATACGCAGTTTTTTTAAATATTGTATTCTAGAACAAATTTGCGTATCGGACCCTTCTCTTCTATTAGATGCCCCAAAATCAAAAAGAAAACTACCCGACACCCTACACTTTAATGAAATTGAATCAATCATTAGTCAGATAGATTTAAGCAGCCCAGAAGGCGGTAGAAACAAAGCCATTTTAGAAACCATGTATAGTTGTGGATTAAGGGTAAGCGAAGTGGTTAACTTAAAAATATCAGGACTTTATTTAGATGTTGGTTTTTTAAGAATAACTGGGAAGGGAGATAAAGAAAGACTAGTTCCTATTGGATCAGATGCCATTAAATTCATAAAAATATATAAAGAAAAAATCAGGGTACATCAACCCATACAAGTGGGTGCTGAAGACTTTTTATTTTTAAACAGAAGAGGTAATAAATTAAGCAGGGTGATGATTTTCTACATTATTAAAGACCTTGCGTCAAAAGCCGGAATCACCAAAACCATTTCGCCGCATACGTTTAGACACTCGTTTGCGACACATTTGGTAGAAGGTGGTGCCGATTTAAGAGCAGTTCAAGAAATGTTAGGGCATGAAAGTATCACCACTACTGAAATATATACCCACTTAGACAGTCACTTTTTAAAAGACACACTTCAACGCTTTCATCCTGGATTTAAATAGTCTTTACGGCTACATTCAATCATGATGAAATTGTTAAATCATTGGCCATTTAGCCGAAATTCTTAAAAATATTGCTGCATTTGTTACGGAAAACTTAAGTTTGACGTTCAAACATTTATTGAATATGAAAAAGACTTTGCTTGCAGCCGCGCTATTATGCAGCGTAATAGGATTTGCACAAAT
>JBMLPQ010000078.1:0-26219 GCA_049242025.1 Sediminibacterium sp. | reverse complement strand
TACAAACAAAGTGAAGACGTTGTTCGTTTTAAAGTAAAAGCCGCAAAAAGCAATAGCAGCGTAGAAACATTCACATTTCAATTTGCGAATGTAGAACCAGAAAGTATTGAACTACACCTTACTTGGGGTAAAGCAGTGGTAAGTATTCCTATCAGTACCAATGTAAAAGATAGAATTCGTGCTCAGGTTGAAGCAGCATTAGGAGCAGAAAAAGTAAATCCCAATGCATATTCATCAGCAGCTAATTTTTACTATGATTGGGACAAGGATTATGCAAAAGCATTACAAAATGTAAACAAAGCAACAGAAGCAAATCCTAAAGCATTTTGGTTATTCTTATTAACAGCCAAAATTCAAAAAGACATGGGTCAAAAAGCAGATGCTAAAGCAAGTGCTGAAAAATGTATTGCTATTGCTACTGAAGCAAAGAATGCAGACTATGTTAGAATGGCTAAAGAATTGATAAACAAGTTATAAATGAAAAATATGCATCTACTTTAATGGATGCATATTAGTTTAAGTAAAAGACCCGTCCTACTTTATGTGGACGGGTCTTTTGTTTAATTTGTTAAAAGCGTTCAATGATATAATCATGAAAGTTATTTACTCTCTGCCATATCAGGAATCAGGTCAACTTTATATGCACCAGCATCCAATTTAGCTTTGGTTTCGCTAAATGCGTTCAATGTTTCATCAATATCTGAATCAGTATGCGCTGCAGAAGGAATCAATCGGAAAATGATATGTCCTTTTGGTATTACAGGATAAACAACAATAGAAGCGAATATGCCATAATTTTCTCTTAAATCCATTACCATAGCAGTTGCTTCTTCTACCCCACCTTTCATATAAACAGGTGTAACTGGTGTATTGGTATTTCCAATATCAAATCCTTTTTCTTTTAGGCCATTCTGTAATTTCAATGCATTACTCCAAAGTTTTTCTTTTAACTCTGGCATCGTGCGTAGCATATCCAAACGTTTTAAGTTACCAATCACAATTGGCATAGGTAAACTCTTCGCAAAAATTTGGCTACGAATATTGTAACGAATAAAATCAATGATTGCTTTATCTCCAGCCATAAAAGCGCCAATAGAAGCCATGCTTTTTGCAAAAGTAGAAAAGTATAAATCAATTGCATCTTGACAACCTTGAGCTTCTCCAGCCCCAGCTCCTGTTGCGCCTAAAGTACCAAAGCCGTGGGCATCATCCACCAATAACCTAAATTGGTATTTATGTTTTAATGCAGCTATCTCTTTTAATTTACCTTGATCACCAGCCATTCCAAACACTCCTTCGGTAATCAATAAAATTCCACCTGCACCCTGTTTCTCAATTAACTGAGTTGCCCTAGTCAATTGCTTTTCGCAATCCTCAATATCATTGTGCTTGAATACATAACGATGCCCAGGATGTAATCTTAATCCATCAATAATACAAGCATGGCTTTCAGCATCGTATACAATTACATCGTGTCTGCCGCAAACTGCATCAATGGCACTCATGATTCCTTGGTAACCAAAGTTCATTAAAATGGCATCTTCTTTTTGTTCAAATGCTGCCAACTCGCTTTCTAACTGTTCATGATAATTGGAATTTCCACTCATCATTCTAGCACCCATGGGGTAAGCCAAACCAAATTCTTTTGAAGCGTCTGCATCCACTTTTCTAATTTCTGGATGATTCGCTAATCCTAAGTAATTATTTAGGCTCCAAACAATCATTTCTTTACCGCGAAATTTCATGCGGCTATTAATTTCACCTTCTAATTTGGGGAAAGCAAAATATCCATGTGCTCTTTCACGGTGTTGGCCTAAAGGACCTGCATTCTTCAACAATTTCTCAAAAATGTCTGCCATACAAACAATTGATTGGTTTATTAAATTTTTGCGAAATTAGCAATTAAGCGTCAAAGCACAAGACATATTGTACTTCAAACTGTATCTTGCAACCCTTATTTAACTATTCATATTAAATTTTAATCCCTTGTTTAAACAAAGTATAAAATCAGGTTTGGGATTCCTTTCCTTTTTTGCAGTTTTAACTACAACTGTAAATGCCCAAAAGTCTAAACCCACTCCACCAGTAGAAAAAGCACCCAAATTGGTTGTAGGAATTGTGATAGACCAAATGAGATGGGACTACTTGGAAAGATTTGCTCCTTTATTCAAACCCAATGGTGGTTTTAGTAGAATGATGAATCAAGGGTTTAGCAACGACAATTGTCAAATAGGATATACCCCTTCAGTTACCGCTTGTGGACATACCGGAATTTATACGGGAACTGTACCTGCAATCCATGGAATCACAGGTAATGCTTGGTATGATACCCAATTAAAAAGAAATGTTTATTGCAGCGAGGATAGATCGGTAGATGGTATTGGAGCTGCAGGCGCAAGTGATGGTAAAATGAGTCCTAAAAATATGCTTACCACAAGCATAGCAGATGAACTTAGAATGGCCACCAATTTTAAAAGCAAAGTAATTGGTATTGCATTAAAAGATAGAGGCGCCATATTACCAGCAGGGCATAGCGCAAACGGTGCATATTGGTTTGATTCGAAGTCGGGCAATTTCATCACGAGTACTTATTACTTTAAAGAATTGCCAAGCTGGGTTAAACAATTTAATGATAGACAAATTCCTGACTCTTTAATGAAATTAGGTTGGAATAAGTCATTAACCGACCAACAATATTTGCAGTATGCTACAGCGGATGAAAAAAATTACGAAAGCAAACCATTTGGGGCCAATCAAACAAAAATGCCCTACCAATTAACCAGAACAGCAACTGAAGGATTTGGGAAACTAAGCACAACCCCTTGGGGAAATACAATAACTGTAGAATTAGCGAAAGCCGCAGTCATTGCAGAAGATATGGGGAAGGATGCTGTTACGGACATGTTGGCTGTAAGCTTTTCATCTCCCGATTATATTGGGCATAGTTTTGGGCCAAATTCTTGGGAAGTAGTAGACAATTATATTAAGTTAGATGAAGAATTAGGCAGAATGTTTGATTTTTTAGATGCTACTGTAGGAAAAGGGAAGTACACGGCATTTTTAAGTGCAGACCATGCTGTTGCCCATGTTCCAGGTTTTATGAAAGAAAACAAATTGCCAGGAGGTTTATTGGATGACAAAGCTGCTTTATCGGAAATGAATGCTGCTATTAAATCAAAATTTGGCATCGATAAATTAGTAGTTAGTTTATTCAACTATCAGGTTCATTATAATAGAGATTTATTGGATAGCTTAAATGCAGATACCAAAGCCATCAATCAATTTATGGTTCATTACCTCATGAAAAAGGACTATATATTGAATGCTTTCCCAACCAGTGAAATCCTTACTAGTCCTATGCCACAGTACCTTCGTGAAAAATTGGCCAATGGATATCTGTACAATAGAAGCGGGGATATTCAAATGGTTTTAAAATCAGGATATATTGATGGTGGCGCCACAGGTACTACACATGGATTATGGTATTCTTATGATGCCCATATTCCACTTTTATGGTATGGATTTGGAATTAAGCAAGGGAGGTCTAGTAATAGAGTATATATGCACGATATAGCAGCAACTTTAGCTAGTTTATTAAAAATTCAAGAGCCAAGTGGAAATATTGGACACCCAATTCAAGAAGTGTTAAAGTAAAGCATAAAAACATTCTCAATAATTATAATATCACCAAAATCATATACATCTAGGTTGTATCTTGCGATACAACCTTTTTTTATGATGAAAAAACAATTATTCTCAGCAATTGCTTTGCTGTTATGCATTTCGTTCACTTTACAATTAAGTGCACAGCTGAATTTATCGGAAAGAATTCCGATTGACAGCAAGGTTAAAATAGGTAAACTAGCCAATGGACTTACTTATTATATTCGACAGAATAGCAAGCCCGAAAAAAAAGTAGAACTCCGTTTAGTAGTGAATGCTGGCTCCATATTGGAAGACAATGATCAGCAAGGATTAGCGCACTTTACAGAGCATATGGCGTTTAATGGAACTAAAAATTTTAAGAAAAATGAATTAGTGAACTTTCTACAAAGCATAGGGGTAGATTTTGGTGCAGATTTAAATGCATACACCAGTTTTGATGAAACAGTTTACATATTACCTATTCCTTTAAGTGATCCCAAAAACTTTACAAAAGGATTACAAATTTTGCAAGATTGGGCAGGTGGAATCAGTTTTGAAGGAAAGCAAATTGATGACGAGAGAGGTATCATATTAGAAGAGAGCCGTTTAGGAAAAGGTGCAGAAGATAGAATGTTTCGCAAGATTTATCCTAAGCAATACGAAGGGTCTAGATATGCTCAAAGACTTCCAATTGGGAAAGACAGTTTATTAAAAACCTTCAAACACAGCGCCATCAAGCGTTTTTACGCAGACTGGTATCGCCCCAATTTAATGGCGGTGATGGTAGTAGGTGATATTGATGTTGCAGAAACAGAGAAATTGATCCAACAATATTTTAGTGGATTAAAAAATCCAGCCAATCCAAGACCAAGAGTTGCAGCAACAGTTCCTGCTAGAACTAAAAACGATGCATTGGTAGTAACAGATAAGGAAGCAACCAATTTTCAAGTTGAATTGAACTATTCTACTGTTAAAACAAAACCTGAATTAACCATTGAAGATTATCGTAGAAACAGCATCATTAAATCATTGTTCACTAGCATGCTTAACCAACGTATGAATGAACTAGCTCAAAGCAGTAACCCTCCTTTCAGTTTTGCTGGGGGTAATTTTGGTTCTTACGCTAGAGGATATGAAGCATTCAATGGATTTGCTATACCAGGCCCCAAAGGACCTGATACTGCTTTATTAGCAGTACTTACTGAAATTGAAAGAATCAAAAAGTTTGGATTTACTCAAAGCGAACTAGATAGATCTAAAAAACAACAATTGGCTTCTATTGAAAGATCTTACAATAACAGAGATAAAACTGAATCAGGCGTAATTGTAGAAGAATACATTCGTAATTTCTTACAACAAGAACCAATCCCTGGTATCGAACGTGAATTTGAATACAAGAATAGTTTGATGCCAGGTGTTCAATTGGCAGAAGTGAATGCATTAGCCAATGAATTAAAAAAGAACGACAAAGTATTTGTATCAGTTCAAGGACCTGAAAAAAGCAATTTCAACTTACCATCTGCATCACAATTAATTGCAGTTGCATCTAATGCATCAAGCATTCCAGTTAAAGCATATGAGGAAAAAGCAATTGCAAATGTTTTATTAAAAAATATCCCCAAAGCAGGAACATTAGTAAAGGAAAGTAAGAATGAAACTTTAGACATAACAGAATTAACCTACAGCAATGGAACTCGTGTAATTATCAAGAACACCAATTTTAAACAGGATGAAATTATCTTGACCGGATTTAAAAAAGGAGGAACCAATGCATACGGTGTGGCCGACAAATTCAGCGCAAACTATGCCACTGCAGCCATTCAGCAAATGGGAATTGGAGACTTTAATCCAGTTGACTTAAGAAAATTCATGTCTGGCAAAACAGCAAATGCAAATGTTGGATTAAATGCACTGAGCGCAAGAGTAAGTGGAAACAGTAGCATTAAAGACATGGAAACTATGTTCCAATTGATGTACTTAAACTTTACCCAAATCAGAAAAGATGAGGCTTTATTTAATTCTTGGAGAGAAAAAACCAAAAGCCAAATTCAATTCATGATGGCAGACCCAACTAGTGCATTTATTGACTCTGTAATTAAAATCATGTATGCAGGGAACCCATTGGCACCATCTGTTTTTCCGGTAGCAAGTGATTTTGATCAAATTAATTTAGATAGGGCTATAGAAATTTATAAAGAGCAAACCAATGATGCCAATGACTTTACCTTTATTTTAGTAGGAAATATAGACCTTAATGCAGTAAAGCCGTTATTGGCCAATTATATTGGAGGACTTCCTTCTAAAGGCAAAAAAGGTCAGATTGTAGACAATGGGGTACGCACTATAACTGGTCAAAGAGATTTGAAATTCTATAAAGGAAAAGAACCTAAGAGCTTCATTTTTAGTATATATTCTGGCGATGCATCGTATTCTGAAGCACAAGCTTTACACACAGAAATGTTGGCAGAAATACTTAATATTAAAATCATTGAAGAGTTAAGAGAAAAAATTGGTGGCATTTATGGTGGAGGAATAAATGGCTCATTATCTAAGTTTCCTTATGAAAGTTATTCAATGGCGCTACAATTACCTTGCGGACCAGAGAATGTTGAAAAGCTTAGTGCTGCAGCAACAGCCGAGATTGAAAAAATCAAACAGAACGGACCAGAGCAAAAAGATTTAGATAAAGTGAAGAAATCTTTATTGGAAAAATATGCAGTAAATATGAAGGATAACCGCTATTGGTCTGGTGTTTTACAAGGCATTTATTTTCAAGAAAATGACCCTAGTCGCTTCTTGAATTATAAAAATATTGTTGCTGAAGTGAGTATTGAAGACATTAAAAAAATTGCAACCATCGTATTCGACAACAAAAATAGATTCAATGGAGTTTTGTTTCCAGAGAAGTAACTTTGGAAAATGAATGGTCAACTTAAAAAAGCTGGGAAAAAAATATTTTCAATCATTGGGGCAACCCAATTAATGAACGAATTAGATTTCCGCTTTCAACAAATAAGACATTCAAAGAATAATCGCATTTTCAAAAAAAAACTAAAGCGCTTTGTCTTTCCAAAAGACAGAGCGCTTTTTAATACCTTCCAACTCAACTATAAAAAGTATTATGAAGATGGTCGTTTAGCAGCCAATGAAATGATTAGCTGGGGCGCATTAACAAAATTAACTAACCCAGTTGTGCTAGATTGGGGATGTGGAACTGGTAGAGTAATCAGGCATATACAAAGTTTCAAACCAAGTGCTATATGTTATGGAGCAGATATTGATTGTGAAACATTGGATTGGTGCAGAAAAAATATTGACCATGTTTATTTTGATTGCATCCACCATCAATCTTTACCCTATCCAAGTAGTTATTTTGACTTAGTATATGGTATTTCCGTACTTACCCATATTGAAAAGAATGAATATTTGACTTGGCTAAAAGAATTGAATAGAATTTTAACCCCATCAGGCAAAGCCATTCTCTCAACACATGGTACTCATTATGTTAATCAACTTAACAGAAAAGAAAAAAAACAATTAGATCTTGAAGGAGTTTTTACTAACTCATATAATGAGAGGGGACATCGATTAATGACCACCTATTTTGATGCTGATTTTTTAAAAGAACAGCTGCTACCCTATTTTGACATAGAACAGTTTTGGGAAGGTAAATTACATCCCGAAAAAATGGGCGGACAAGATGTATGGGTGCTTAAACAAAAAATCCCGGCCACCAACGGTAACCGGGATTAATCATATAAAATCAGCCCAATTAAAATTATTTAGCTGCTTTTTGAATTTCACCTAAACCCGCAACATATAAGCTTCTGCCGTGAGTGCCTAGAACAATCTCATTGTCTCTTGGTTGAATGGCAATATCATGAACTGGAATACTATAAGGCAATCCTTTGCTCCACATGATACAAGAATTTCCCCCGTTTAAACTTACATATAATCCACCATCGGTTCCAATATATAAGATATTTTCATTGGTAGGATCTTCTCTTAAAACATTTACAGATTCATATGGAAGGTCTTTTGCAATTTGTTTCCACGTTGTTCCATAATCATCGCTCATATATACAAGGGCATTAAAATGATCATTTCTATATCCATTTAAGGTTACATAAACCCTACTTTCTTTAAACTTACTGGCCACTACCCTGCTCACATATAATCCCTTAGGTAGTTTACCATTAATATTGCTCCAAGAATATCCTCCATCTTTGGTTACGTGAATTAACCCGTCGTCAGAGCCAGTATAAATCAACCCAAATCGCATAGGACTTTCACTCATAGTAGCCAATGTGCCAAAAGGAACATCTCCTTGTTGTGGATTGGTTGTTAAATCTGCACTCATGGTAACCAAACTATCGCCTTTGCTGAAAGAACGATGGAACTTATTACTACCAAAATAAAACACATCTTGATTATGTCTGCTCAATATGATTGGTGATTGCCAATTAAAACGCAATGCAGATTCCCCTAATTCTCTATTGGGTCTAACAGTACTTCCTCTTGGGCCTCTTCCAGTAGCAGCTGCACCTATCACTTGTCTGTTATAATTACCAAATTGTGAGCCACTGTAAACTGTTCGATTATCTCTCCAATCTACCTGAACCTGCATTCCATCTCCGCCATTGATTGATTTGAAAGCATAATTTCCTGAACCATGCCAACCATTATCTTCAACATTTTTACTTGAACCATACCAAGTCCCATTATCTTGTAAACCACCATAAACATTATAAGGTACTGCCATATCAACTTCAATTGCATAGAATTGACCAACAGAAGGACTATTTAATTTAGACCAATTTTTTCCCGCATCATAGCTCATATTTAGCCCACCATCATTTCCGTTAATAACATGATTGTCTTTAACATTGCTGAACCAAAAAGAATGGTGATCGGAGTGAACGGAAGGTCCATTAATAGACTTGAATTTTTTTCCACCATCAGAACTCATTAGTAAATCTACACCAGTTAATACCACTTTATTTTCATCCATAGGGCTTACAAATACTTTACCAAAATAATATCCATAAGAACTATAAATATTGATTGGATCTGTATGTGTTTTCTTCCAGGTTTTACCAGCGTCATCACTTCTATATAATTCACAACCCTTTACAGTGCCAGTTAATAAGGCTGTATTTGCATCATATAAATAATCCCAAATTACATTTGGCGCATACTTACCATCAGCTACACCAGCTTTAATATTTTCAGCGGTATAAGCAGCGGGTAACCGATACCTAGGGCTGCGTAAAAATGCATTCAACTTTTTGTTGTCTAAAGCGGCAAATTGATCTTTGGTAATTCCTTGAAAAGTATTTAATGTATATGCACTAGTATCTGTAGAAGTTGTAGCAGCAGAACTAGCTCTTTTTTCATTATTATCTACTACCGCATAAACGATATTAGGATTCTTAGGATAAACCGCTAAACCAATTCTTCCAACGCCATCTCCAGTAGGGAAACCAGCTCCATCAACAGAAATTTTTTGCCAGGTTTCTCCTCCATCAGTACTTTTAAAAATACCACCTGATTTACCGCTTTCTTCAAAATCCCAGGCTTTACGCGTGCGATACCACATGCCTGCATATAATTCATTAGAATTAGCGGGGTTAATATCTAAATCCACTGCACCCGTATTTTCATCTACAAATAGCGTTTGCTTCCATGTTTTTCCACCATCAGTCGTTTTATAAATCCCTCTTTCTTTATTGGGGGAGTAAAGATGCCCTAAAACGGCCACCCAGGCAGTATTTGGATCGGTACTATGCAATTTAATTTCACCAATATGATGGCTATCTGCAAGACCAACCCATGTCCAAGTTTTACCATTGTCACTAGATTTATAAACCCCTAAACCTGCGTAAGTAGATCTGCTGCTATTTACTTCACCAGTACCCACCCAAATTTCTCTGTTTTTCCAGTTTACAGCAATATCACCAATTCCAATAATATCTTCAGAATCAAAAATGGGATTAAAACTTATCCCATTATTAACCGTATGCCATAACCCACCAGTTGCATATGCTACATAAAACTCTGTTGGATCAGTTGGGTTAACATCAATGTCTACCACTCTACCACTTTGAACGCTAGGACCAATATTTCTAAAAGATGTTTTATTGGCTACAGATTCAAAATTTAGTTTTTTGCGCAACTCAATATTCTTGAGTCTTTCCGCTGCAGGTGTTGGTTTAACCTGCGCTTCAGCAAAAAATGAAGAAATGATTAACAGTGATAATAATGTTTTTTTCATGTTGGCTTTGTATTTTCAATCCTCAATGTAAGTAATATGAGATTTCTATTGCTACCTCTGCTCCTTTTTTCGGTGAATTTTTTACACGCTCAGTGCAAAACATTCAAATTATCTAGTAATGGGGATACTTTAAATTGTACAGATACCAAGGGATTAAAGCAAGGAAAATGGATCATAACTACCCCTAAATTAAGAGGCGAACCAGGATTTGAATCGGAAGGGATATTTAAAAATGATAAAAAAGAGGGCGTATGGCGTTCCTTCAACTTAATGGGAGATTTGCTTGCACAAGAGAATTATAAGTGGGGGAACTTAAATGGAAGATGTTTATATTTTACCATTTCAGGACTAGAGCGAGAAGAAAGTTGGAGAGCCGTTAACCCTGATAAAGCGTTTGACACATTAGATGTTGTTGATCCTGCTAACCCCAATCAATATGAACGTATAGTTGTTAAAAATGAGGGCAATTCAATTAAACATGGAATCTGGAAAACCTATTCCCCTAGTTCTGGCGCCCTTATTGAAACACAAGAATTTATTATGGGGCAATTAAAGGAAGACTATACGGCAGCTAAAATGAATAATATTGGTCTAAACCAAGCTTTAGATACTTCCAAGAAGCAAGCAGTAAAAGTACTCCCAAAAGAAGTTGCAGATTTTAATAAAAAACAAGCTAAGAAAAATAAACCTGTAGTAACAGGCAGAACAGGCCATTAGATATTGGCAATTTTGATACCCAATGGTTTCAGGAATTGGTTAACCGTTTTCATGATACCCAAACTCTTTTTTTTCTTTTTAGCGAAAGCACAATTCATCGTTGAAAAAAAATCATATCCATTTGATTGTACTATTTTGGCATAATCCATTAATAATTTTTGTAAAACTGGATGATTGTCTACTGTATATCGATTTTGATGCCTTGAAATTTGAGTAGGATGATCAAACTGATATCCGCTAATATGTAAGAAACATAAGGGACTGTCATGATTGACCCAATAATTTCCACTTGACTCAGTTATTGTTCTTTCATGCAAATTCCAATAAGCAACATTTAAACCGGGGCTTGTATGAATAAGAACATGGTTAAATAAAAGTGGAACCAAATTGATCCATATTTGGTCTACCCCCATTCCTTCTGCAAAATTATAATAGCATTCTGTTTTCATATGGCCCGACCACCAATTCAAAAATGAAAATGTATTTTCGGAGGGCTTCATCGCAATAAATCCTGCATTGTATAAACCTGATCGTAAAATATCCCTTTCTCTAGGTAATAAATGGGTATCAGGATAGGCATTGGTAAAATGAGGGGTAATGACTAAATCGTATGGTTCTAAACTTTTTTCTACTGTTTCAAAAGAAGAAAAAATCCAAGTATCCGAATCAATATAAAGTAAAATAGCGGGTTGATGCTTTTCAAAAATCCATTGTGCAACAAAAGGCTTCATGGCGCAATTCAATTCTATTACAGTATACTGAGCAGCCATTATTTCAAAATCAGGAACACCTAATTCACTGATTTCTATAACATTATAACGATCAAATGAATTTAAATTAAATCTCCCTTCAATCCGATCGATTAAAATAATATACAGTTCGTAGCTAGGATTATGCTGAATAAATGAATCAGCCATTGTTTTACAATGAGCTAAATGATTAGCAGAACAAACGGTGTAAACAATTTTTTTCATGCTATTGATTGGGAGTAATTTTTTCTGCTATCACAATAGTGTTCAAATAAAACCGATCCGATTTGGGCCAAAATATTTCTACCACACTAAATCCCCAGTTCATGATCGGGATTACCAATTGACGCATTATTTTTTTAAACAAGTTAAACTTCCGCAAAACAGGAACCTGGTGCATCCAATGATCATGCAAATACAAAATGAATAGTTGGTGCAAGGCACTCATGAAATGGCCATTCTTATCTATAAGCAATACTTTAAATCCGTTTTTTGCTAACATATCTTTCAATGCAAATTGCGAATACCTTGCATAGTCCACTGGTATTTCGTGTTCTTCCCAAGCAAAAGGACAAGTAATCAATATTTGCGCACCCGGCTTCATAACGCGATTGATTTCGGGTAATATTTGTTGTAGACCAAATACATGTTCGAACACTTCACTCGTAAAAACCGAATCAAATACTTCATTTTCAAAGGGAATGGTGATACCATCATAATAAACATCAACCGCTTCATTTTGATGATCATGACCTTCCCCATTATAGTCTAGCCCTATATATTCTGTAACATTTGTGAATAAAGACTGATATGGCTTTTCGCCACAACCAAAATCGAGTAGTTTACCCTTTAGTTGTGGTGCATATAAACTAATTTTACGCAACAATCCCTTTCGAATAAAATAAAGCGGATGTTTGTATGTGGGATTGAAGTTTGTAGGTACCATATTATCAAATGCAGCAATTGAAAGGCAAGATACGGAATATGACAATTAGGTATGATTACCAGATTTTTTGTGAACAACCTTATGGAGGTATATCCCGCTATTTTTATGAACTCATTTTTAATTTACAACAGAAACCCGGTATCCATATACAGCTGGATATATTATCTGCAGACAATATCTTTTTAGAACAATTGAAAGGAAAGAATTTCTGGAATGAGTTGCATTTTAAAGGAAAAAAAGACTTGAATCGAATGATTTCGGATGTTTACGACAGTTTCGCTTCAAGAATGCAACCCTTTGATATATTTCACCCAACTTATTATAGCAAAACATCTTTGAACAGAACTGCCGGCAAACCCCTGGTGATTACCATTCATGACATGATAGATGAACGGTTTCACAAAGGACAACCAGCTTATGAAAATATCATCGCATTAAGAGCAAAGCATATAGAAAAAGCCCATAAAATCATTGCTGTATCAGAAAATACCCGAAATGATTTAATTGAATTATGTGGTGTTCATCCCAATAAAATTGAGACGATTTATCATGGGAATAGTTTTAGTCAAAATATTGCCCGATTTAGTTTACCAAAAATCATTGAGCAGAAATACATTCTTTATACGGGTAAACGATATGCTTATAAAAATTTTGATCGATTGATTCAAAGTATTGTTCCAATAATGCAAGCCAATCAAGACCTTGTTTTGGTATGTGCTGGCGGTGGTGCTTTTAAAAATGCAGAATTAAACCAGTTTAAAAAATTAGAATTAGACAGCAGAGTTATTTACCAACCCATACTAAATAACGATCAACTAGCATCTTTATATAACCATGCACAGCTATTGGTTTACCCCAGCCTTTATGAAGGATTTGGACTACCCATCATTGAAGCATTTGCTTGCGGCTGCCCTGTGATTACATCAGCTGGTTCCAGTACCGGTGAGATTGCGCATGACTCGGCGGTTTTAATCAACCCAAATAGCATGGATGATATGAGTGAAAAAATCAGCTTGTTATTAACCGATATTTCCCTACAAAATGAATTGGTTTATAAAGGGCATGCCAGGGCTCAATTTTTTAATTGGGATAAAACTGCCAACCATACACTCAAATTGTACCAGTCTCTATAAAAGAAACTATTTTAGCTGTTTAATTTAGACATGATGAAACTAAAACCGATAAAGGCAATCAAAGTATTTTTTGGAAAAGAAGAACAAACTGCCGCATTGCCTCCAGATTTTGAAACAATCCATCAAACAATCATAGCCAAAGTAAGGCCTTATACCATGACGAGTCCTGAACGATTATACGGCTTAATTGAAAGTGTGCAATACGTTGTAAAAAACCAAATTCCTGGGGCTTTAGTTGAATGTGGCGTTTGGAAAGGAGGTTCAATGATGGCTATTGCAGAAACATTGCTTGCAATGGGTGTTAACGACCGAGACTTATATTTATACGATACTTTTGAAGGAATGACAGCACCTACCGCAGAAGACGTAGACCAGCTGAATAGAGACGCAGCAATGCAGCTGAAACAAGACGCTAATAAAAAAACAGAAAGTGTAGTTTGGGCTTACTCTGGTTTAGATGAAGTCAAAAGAAATATAGCATTAACAGGGTATCCAACGGAAAAAATACATTTTGTTCAAGGTGATATTCTAAAAACCATTCCTGCAACTTTACCAGGCACCACTGCTTTACTAAGATTAGACACAGATTGGTATGAGTCTACTAAACACGAAATGGAACAGCTGTATCCCCTGCTTGTTTCAAAAGGCGTCCTGATTATTGATGATTATGGTTTTTGGAAAGGCTCTAGAAAAGCAGTAGACGAATATTTAGCAGCAAACCAAATAGGGATTCTATTGCATAGAATGGATGAAACAGGAAGGTCTGCAGTAAAGCCTTAAATGATTTTATGCATTGGCCAACCCCAATCCTTTTTTGATTTTAAACAACCATTTTCCAAAGCTTGTTTGTAATAACCAGTGCAAAATGCGCAATCTGAATTGCCAAATCCTGCATTTTATTGAAAAGCCAAAATAGTGTTCGTAAATAGTAATATTATCTTTTAAAGATTGTAAATAATTTCTGGTACTAATACCCGAATCATCAAAAATGGAAATGGTTTCATTAATGTAACCATAAGGCTCGTTTGCAATACGACACATTAAATCATAGTCCATGACTATTTTAATATCGTTATTAAAAAGCCCAATACGGTCATACACTTCTTTCTTCACAAACCAGGTAGGATGAGCTACACTTCTCATCCCTCGATAAAGTTTAGCAGCATCAAAGGGCTTGCCTACTACCACCGTTTGGCCACCTCTTACTACCCTGATATTCCCACTGGTCCATTGAACAAATGGGTGTTCGTTAAAATAAGACTTTACAACTGATAGTGCATTTTCAGAAGCATAGCTATCCCCAGCATGTAATAAATGGGTAATTGGATGATTCGCATTTAAAATACCCTTGTTGAAAGCATCTCCAATACCCTTGTCTCTTTCATTGATCCATCTTCGATAAGCAGGTTGCGGATTACTAGCTAACCAATTAGCTATCAAATCGTTTGAGGATCCATTGATAATTAAATGTTCATCAGGAAGAATGGTTTGTTCGTCTACTGATTGGCAAGTTTTTTGCAAATCGGCCAGATTATTAAAACAAATACTTATGACAGTTATGGTATTCATGTAAGATCCGCTGAGGGTAATTGCTTTAATTTTAGATGAAACAAATCAATAGCACTTAACTTCTCAGGCGTTAAATCGTATTGAATGTTTTGGGTATAATAAGTTTTTAAATCATAGGTTGGAAAAGATTGTTCCGCTACTACTTCATCTAAATGTTTTAACCCATATCCTAAAGCCCTATTAAAAGCGTCAATAAAATCAGGATCAATGGGCTTATTGGCTACCCAAGCTGCAAAAACAAAAGGCAATCCTGTATGATTATTCCAAGCAGTGGCTAAATCATACATATAGGGTGATATAAGACGCTGCTCTAAAGCCCTATCTCCAATAACAACCCCAGCAGTGGTTCCTTTAATTTGATCTCTAAAATCTAATGAAGCTGCTTCTAACTCAATATCTAATTGCCAATACTCTTTTAAGAGTATTCTAGCTAAATTCACAGAGGTTCTACTTTGGTAGTCTAATAAAACCTTTTTCACTTCTTTTAAAGGGACTTCACTAAAAATAGCAACAGATGCCACATCTTCCTCTGCCGAAATACAATAGTCTGCTACAATATGTGCATTTTGTATGGAGGGGATCATAGCCACCGGTATAAGCCCAATGTCTATTTGATCGTTCTTGAGGTCTGCTGCAATTCTGGCGGGATAATCTTCTGTAAGAATAATTCGGTCTAATAAACCCGACCTTTTAATACCAAACATCATTGGCTTGGTATTTAAATAACTTACGGCCCCAACACGTATCTTCTTGTTCAATTCAGCTACTTTTGCACAAAGAAAAGATTAATTATACTATTTAACTATTCCCTATTTAAAAATCATATGGAACTGACTCAATTAACAGCCATTTCACCCATCGACGGTAGATACCGGAAAAAAGCACAGCATTTAGATGAATATTTTGCAGAGTATGCATTAATTAAATACAGGGTATTGGTAGAAGTAGAATATTTCTTTTTTCTAGCAGACCAGAAATTTTTCAGATTGCCGTTAAAAGCAAGAAATGCGCTCAGAACTATGTTAGCCGATTTTAACATAGATCATGCCAAGCAAATTAAACAGCTAGAGTCTGTTACCAATCACGATGTTAAAGCAGTAGAATACTTCTTGAAAGAGCAGGTAGAAAAAGCGGGAATTGGCCATTTAAAAGAGTGGATTCATTTTGGATTAACTTCTCAGGATATTAATAATACCGCTATTCCATTAAGTTGGAAACATGCCATGGAGCATGAATATTTACCCGCAATCATCAATTTACAAAATATGATTTATGGTCTTGCAGCACAATGGAAAGATATTCCAATGTTGGCAAGAACTCATGGGCAGGCGGCATCACCTACCAGATTAGGAAAAGAATTCATGGTATTTGTAGAACGTATTCACAATCAAATTGAATTATTCAGCAGCATTCCATACGCAGCAAAGTTTGGTGGGGCAACCGGTAATTTTAATGCACATCATATTGCATTCCCGAAGAAAAATTGGGTACTCTTAGGGAATAAGTTTGTTGAAGAAGTATTAGGCCTACAAAGAATGCAGTTTACTACCCAAATTGAACATTATGATTCATTGGCAGCTCATTTTGATGCGTTAAAAAGAATCAATAATATTTTAATTGATTTATGTAGAGATATCTGGACTTATATCAGCATGGATTACTTTAAGCAGCAAACTAAAAAAGGAGAAGTTGGATCTTCTGCTATGCCACATAAAGTAAACCCTATTGATTTTGAAAATGCAGAGGGCAATCTTGGAATAGCCAATGCCTTATTAGAGCACTTAAGCGGCAAGTTGCCGATAAGTAGATTACAAAGAGATTTAACTGATTCAACTGTGTTAAGAAATATGGGAGTTCCAGTAGGACATATTTCTATCGCAATCGAATCATTAGAAAAGGGGTTATCCAAACTTATATTAAATGAACAAGCCATTAAAGCCGATTTAGATAATAATTGGCCTGTAGTAGCAGAAGCCATTCAAACAATATTAAGAAGAGAAAATTACCCGAATCCTTACGAAGCGTTAAAGGACTTGACAAGGGGTAAACAGAAGATAGATAAGGCGGCAATACACCAATTTATCAATTCCCTTAAAATAAGTGCAGCTTTAAAAAAAGAACTCAAGCAGATAACACCTTCCAATTATACAGGGGTTAATCCTGCTTATTAATCAATTGGGGGGATTCATTTTTAAATCGATTTAAAATAATTGCACTGGCAAAATTTTTTACCATACTAAGAAAAATTGTACTGATAGTATTAACCGTACTAATTCTACTTTATTTGGCCATACAAACAGACTTGGTTCAGAATGCGTTGGTAAAATTTGCCACCAATAAGATTAGCAAAGCGCTAAAAACAGAAGTCAGGATTGATCGCATAAGTATTTCTTTTTTCAGTAAAATAAGTATGGATGGCACGCTTATAAGAGATCAAAAAAAAGATACCATTCTTTATGCTGGAAGTTTAAAAGTAAATATTACGGATTGGTTTTTCTTAAAAGACAAAGCCGAACTGAAATACATCGGTTTAGAAAATGCAGTAGTTAAATTGCAAAGGAAAGATTCAACATGGAATTACCAATTTATTGCAGATTACTTTAGTACACCTTCTAATCCTAAAAAGAAAAAGAAAACGTTTGAGTTAAATCTCAAGAAAGTTGACCTTAAGAATGTTCATTTTTTTCAAAACGATTTATGGATTGGCTCACAAAACACCGTTAAAGTAGGAGCATTAATCATTGATGCAGATAAAATTGATTTTATTAACAATCAATATTTGATCAATGAAGTCATACTCACCAAACCCGCTGTAACACTTCAAAATTTAGATGGATTAAGACCCGCAAAATTAAAACGGATTACACCTTACTATAATGGCAAGGAAATGTATTTTAACGAAGCCGGAATTGGCATAAAAGTTAAAAAAATTAAGATTAAAGATGGTTCATTATTCATTGAAGGAAATACCAATCAAGCAAAAAAAGGATTTGACGAATCGCATATAGAACTTTTTAAATTAAATGGAGTCTTGTCGTTCGAAATGCGCAAAGACACCATGTTATCTAAAGCCAATTTAAGTGTAAAAGACCGTAGTGGATTTGAGCTGAAAAGATTAGCTGCAGACATTCGATTCACTCCTCAAATAATGGAGTTTCGCAATTTAGACCTGCAAACCAACAAAAGTAAGCTAGGGAATTACTATGCAATGCTTTACAAGGATTTCAATAAAGATTTTGCCGACTATATTAATAAAGTGAAAATGGTTGCGCAATTTTCTAATTCAAAAATTCATAGCGATGATATAGCCTATTTTGCTTCAGAGCTAAAAGGATTAAATAAACAATTGCAGTTAGGTGGTAATTTTATTGGTACTGTATCCGACTTTAAAGTTTCTGCATTAAACGCCAGTATTGGAGCAAGCACACAACTAAATGGCAATTTAGCCATGAAGGGTTTGCCCTATATTAATACTACGCAAATTGATTTTAGTAACGGCACTTTATCTACCAACGCCTATGACTTAGGGGTATTCATACCAGCGATGAAAGGAGTTGTCAATCCAGATTTGGCTGCACTAGGAAATATCATTTATAGGGGAGGCTTTAAAGGCACAATTCAAAATTTCAATACATCGGGTGTTTTTTCAACCAAATTAGGGGGAGTACAAACAAATATCAGCTTGGCTTTACCCAATAAAGGAGAGCCTAGTTTTGATGGATTCATGAGTACGAAGCGATTTGACCTCGGAAAGTTTTTAAAAGTAGACTCATTGGGTTTAATCAACTTTAGTGGCAAATTAACCGGGAGTAGTTTTAATATAGATCGATTAAAAACCAAATTTGACGGGGTTGTTCATTCAGTTGAGTACAATCATTATTTATATACAAATATTATTGCCAACGGAACCATACAAAGAAAGTCCTTTAATGGAGAATTAGAAATTGACGACCCTAACCTAGGATTTACCAGCAACGTAGAAATTGATTTTAGCAAAGAGGAACCTTTGTTCAACATTGTAGGGGACTTATCTAAAGCAGATTTACATGCATTGAAATTAATTAAAGATGAAATTAAAATTGCTGGGCTTTTAGACGTCAATTTCACTGGTAGTAATGTTGACCAATTTATTGGTTCAGCTAAATTTTTAAACGCCAATATACAAAACCCCAAAACCAGTATACAATTTGACTCACTGAATATTAGTTCTTCCTATCGTGATTCAATTAAAACAATACATGTTGGGAGTAATGATTTTAATGCAACCATTGAAGGCAAATTCAATATTAAAGAACTGCCTTCTAGTTTTCAGGCATTCTTGCACAACTATTACCCAGCCTATGTTAAATCACCATTAACAACGCCTAAGAATCAACAATTCAATTTTAGTATTAATAGCTTTTACATAGAACCCTATTTTAAAATTTTCACCCATCGAATTAGCGGCTTTAATGATGTCAATTTCAAAGGATCGATTGATACCAGAAATATTGCATTGAGCGTAAGTGCATATATCCCTTATGGAAAATACGATCAATATGCTGCAACAGGCTTTCAATTGGATGGGAAGGGAGACTTCGACTCTTTGGACATCACTACCAATATTAAAAATTTTGAAATAAGTGATAGTTTAAACTTACCTAATTCTGTCATTAATATTACTTCCGCTAATGACCACTCCATTGTATCAATCAATACCAGTGCTAATAGTACATTAGATGATGCTGCTTTATTAGCAGATGTATACACTTTAGAAGATGGGGTAAGGGTTCAGTTTAAACCCTCAAGTTTTGTTTTAAATGACAAACGTTGGTCAATAGAAGAAAAAGGAGAACTGATTGTTAGAAAAAATTTATTACGAGCAAACAACTTAAAATTTTCGCAGGGAGGTTTTCAAGAAATTGCTGTTGAAACAGAAGAAGAAGATGGAGGAAATACCAGCAATCTGATTGTTAAGTTAAAAAATATAGTCTTAGGAGATATTACGTCTCTTTTCATGAAAAAAGAGACGTTGGAAGGAGTGGTTAGTGGCGAAGTAAAACTGTCCGACTTTTTTGGAGATTTTGTTGCGAAAGCAAATTTAAAGGCAACCGAATTTAGTTACGAACAAGACTCCATTGGGGTAGTAGAAATAGATGCAGGATATGATAGTAAAACAGGCTTAATTCCATTTAAAGTTAATTCGCCCAATATCAACTATAATTTAAGTGCAAAGGGGTCTTATAATACCAAAGACACAACAGGCAACTCGTTTAATACCGATATACAATTAAATGAAACCAAAATAGATATCATAGAAAGCTTACTTACTGGGCTCTTTAGTAATTTAAGTGGAATAGCAAAAGGAAATTTACAAATCAGCGGAGACTTAAACGCCCCTCAACTAATTGGAGATATTAGTTTGAGAAACGCAGGATTAAAAGTAGAATTCACCCAAGTTGAATATAAAATAGATTCAGCAGAACTTAAATTTAGAGAAGATGGAATAGACTTTGGTAGATTCAATATCAAAGATATTTATGGAAATACAGGTTCAGTAAATGGTAAATTAATTGAAAGGGGCTTTAAAAATATGGCTTTTGATTTTGACCTAAGAACAGATAAATTGCTAATGATTGATACCAAAGCCAAGGACAACGAACAGTTCTATGGAAGAGCAATTGGAAAAGCATCATTGAGTTTTAAAGGGCCAGAATCGGATTGTAAAATGACCATTGTTGCAGAAGCCAATGATAGTTCCCATATTACCATTCCCAATAAGCAAAGTAAAGAAAGTGGAGCAGCAGACTTTATTGTATTTAAAACTTATGGAACTGAATTAGAATCTTCTCGTAAAAAAAGCAATTTTAATTTAACGGTAGACCTTGATGTTACCGCCAATAATAAAGTGGTAATAGATGTTATACTAGATGAAATCAATGGCGATATTATCAAAGCAGTTGGTAATGGAAGATTAATTATAAAAGCAGGAACTGTAGAACCTTTATCCATCAAAGGCAGGTATAATATTGAAAGAGGGAATTACGATTTCAACTTTCAATCCTTGTTAAAAAAACCATTTCAACTCTTACCCAATTCAAACAATTATATTGAATGGAATGGTGACCCATTAAAGGCTTTCATGAGTATTGATGCGCAATACACGGCTGAAAGAATATCCTTATCCGATCTAATTGGAAATAATATTTTCAGCGGATCCGTTAAAGGATATCGTGGTGATGTATATGTAATTGCAGAATTAAGAAATCAATTAAGCAAACCTGATATCAGTTTTAGATTAGACTTTCCACAAGGAAGCCCTGTTAAAAACGACAATGAATTTGCTGCATTTTTAAATAGAATTCAAAGAGATGAAAATGAAATATTGAAACAAGTTTCATTTTTGATTGTGTTTGGAACTTTTGCTCCTCCAGGTGAATTCAGCAATGGAAGTGGAAGCAATCCATATAATATTAGTTCATTGGGTATAAACACTTTATCTCAAGTATTAACAAACGAAGTGAATAAGGCTTTATCTGGATTATTGTACAAGCTTACAGGAGACCGAAGTTTAAGATTCGATTTAGGCGCATCATTGTATAATAGTTCAAGCATTTTTGGAACAAGTGCAGGTGGCGTTCAATCTAACAACAGTGTTTTAGATAGATCAAGGGTAAATTTCAAGTTGGGTAAAAGCTTTTTAAATAACAATGTAATTGTAACATTTGGGGGAGACCTCGATTTTAATTTAGGTGCTAGTTCAAGTGTTCAAAATGGAAATTTTCAATGGTTACCAGACCTGACTATAGAAATCATCTTAACCAAGGACAGAAAATTGAGGGCCATTGTATTTAACAAAAACAGCTTGGATATCAGTGGCTCAAATTTTGGAAGACGAAATAGAACAGGTGCTAGTATATCTTATAGAAGAGATTTTGAAAAACTTTGGGGTAAAAAAGAAAAAGAAATTATCCTTCAATCTCCTGTTCAAAAAAATTAAGGAATTAATGGAGTAGGAATCTTTATACAGTCTTTTAGTTGGTAAACATAAAAATACCTTACTACGCCCCCACCCCTTTGCTGCAACAAGGTTTCTGGTTTTTCAATTTTTTTAAAATAAGGCCCATATACATCCGCTACATTTAAAGGCAAATTAGAAGGAACAATGGCATAAGCATCCATTCCTAATGTTAAACCAGGACGATCTTTATTTAACCAAGCAAACTGATGAAGGTCTTGTAATTGTCCAATTCCAATCAATGGCATTTGCATTGGTCTAGAAATATAAAACTCTAAGTGACCACCAGGGAACCATTTATTTGTTACCAGCACCGCATCTTTCTTCATATCGCCTTTTTGAACATCTTCTGCTACCATTTGCTTAAAATTTTCTCCAAGGTTCTTCCATCCAGACAAGTCTAAAGTAGGGCAATACTCACCATAAGCTTCAGGAGACTTAGAGCCAAAATTGACTGGAGAAAATTGAACCGCAATGATTGCAACCATTAAAACAATAGCAACAAATGCCAATGCGAACTTAAATACAATTGGGAAAAAGATTGGCTTGCCTTGTTCAAACCAACAAGCAACAAAAAAATAGAGCGGAATATATGCAGGCCCAGTCCAATGGGGTAAAGTAGGATTGAATAAAGCAATGCCCCAAAAAATCAATAACATGGGCATACTCATACAAATTAACCAAGTACCAATTCTATTGAGTTTGAATCGGATTTTTTTCACTGCAAAAAGCACCACTGAAATCCACACTAATACAAATACAATTGGATTTTGATACAGCAACTCACCCCCTATTTCCTGAAAAAAAGTACTTAACTGAATACCGGTATTACTGACCCTTTCAGAATGAAAACGATAGGTAATAAAGTCATATTCTATGTTCCAATATAAAATGGGGGCTAAACATAAAATAGTGATTAACGCAGCAATATAAAGTCGAGGATTACTTAACCATTCTCTTTTTTGAATCAATATAAATAAACCAAAACCTGCCCAAAGAAATAATGCATGAACTTTACAAAGTGTAGCCAATCCAATTACAAGCCCTAATAAAATCCAAATACTCCAATTATTTTCATCAGATTTTCGGAGCATTAAATGCGCCATAATATAAAGAGCGCCTGTCCAAAAAGGCATTTGAGGCGAATCGGGCAAAACAAAAAAACCTGCAATAAAACCAGTATAAATAGAAGCTGAATATAAAATGGAAGCATACCAGCCCATTCGTTCACTAGACAAAAGCTTCCCAATTCTAAAAATGAACCATGTTGAGATAGCATATGCAATGATACTACCTAAACGTAAAGATATTTCAGAAGCCCACAAGCCATTAATAGTAAATAAACGCATCATCCATCCCACCATTGGAGGATGATCAAAATAATTCCAATCTGGCCTCAATAGATATGTCCAATAATACACTTCATCATTTCCTAGCTCTAATAAAGGAGCCAACATTAATTTGATGATGATATTAATACCAATTAGGTATAATACAGGTTTAGTATAAGATTTAACCAGCAGCATTGGGGGGGCTGAATATTTTAAAAGCTAAAGTACATAAAAATTAATGGTTCAATGTTTAAGCCCCTTTATGGTTCATCAGCCAATTGATGGCCAACGTGTAACCACTCAACCCTAATCCTGCAATGGTGCCAACCGCTTTAGCAGAAACATGCGAGATTTTTCTGAAATCTTCTCTGGCATGTATATTACTGATATGCACTTCAATCACTGGAGCTGTAATAGCAGCAATTGCATCGCCTATTGCAACGCTGGTATGTGTATACCCGCCAGGATTTATAATAATACCGGCAGAATCAAACCCATGTAATTGTAACGCATCAATTAACTCGCCTTCAATATTAGATTGAAAATACACTAATTCAATAGAAGAAAACGTTGATTGAAGATGCTCAAAATAAGCTTCAAAACTAGTATTCCCGTACATATTTGGCTCACGTTTACCTAACAGGTTTAAATTAGGTCCGTTAATGATGGCTATTTTCATTGATTGAAATTACTGCATCATTTCTACAAAACGATCAAATAAATAACGGCTATCGTGCGGCCCAGGAGTACTTTCAGGATGGTATTGAACACTAAAAGCGGGGCGATCTTTCAATCTAATTCCTTCAATAGATTCATCATTTAAGTTAACATGAGTAACTTCTACATTAGGATGATTCTTAACCGCAACAGGGTCAACTCCAAAACCATGGTTTTGGGTGGTTATTTCGCATTGACCTGTAATAATATTTTTTACTGGGTGATTTAAGCCTCTGTGCCCATGGTGCATTTTAAAGGTAGGGATATCATTCGCCAAAGCCAATAATTGATGACCTAAACAAATACCAAACACTGGCTTTTTTTCGGCTAGAATATCTTTTACGGTAGTAACAGCATAAGGCATTGCAGCAGGATCACCGGGTCCATTTGAAATAAAATAACCGGTAGGATTAAATTCTTTTAACCTACTAAAGGTTGTTTTTGCAGGATGAACGCGAATATATGCCCCTCTGCTTACTAAGCATTGTAGAATATGTTGTTTTACGCCAAAATCTAGTACAGAAACTTTTATAGCAGAATTAGTATCCCCCATTTCATATTCTGTGGTAGTACTAACGGTACTTGCTAATTCTTGCCCATCCATATTCGGCACTGCTTTCAATTGCTCTTTCAATTGCTCAACTGTAACATCTTCTGATGAAATGATACAATTCATTGCTCCTTCTGTTCTAATATGTGCCACCAACGCCCTAGTATCAATACCATCAATAGCAACAATATGATTATCCACTAAATAAGCATTGAGGTCTTGATTGGCTTGATGCCTACTAAATTGCTCTTCTAAATTACGGGCAATCAAACCGTGAATTTTTACAGAACTACTTTCAACATCAGTTTCTTTTACCCCGTAGTTTCCAATATGTACGGTATTCATGATAAGAACCTGACCGGTATAACTTGGATCAGTGAATACTTCTTGGTATCCAGTCATTCCGGTATTAAAACAAATTTCACCAGTAGCTGTTCCGATTTTACCAAATGATAAACCATGAAAAACATGTCCATCTGCAAGAACTAATATTGCGGGTTTTCTAGATGTGGTAGACTGTGGCATAGTTGCTATTATGAGTGCAAAAGAAAATCAATTTTATTAAAAAAACCAATGAAGTTGCTAACATTGATTATATGAAAAAAGGCAAAACCGAAACGATTTTGCCTTTTATTTTTAATACCACTTCATAAATTATTCAGCGGCTTTTTCTTCAGTTGAAGTAGCTTCAGGAGCAACTACAGTTTCTTCGTTTTCTGCTTTTTTAGGAGCACGACTACGACGAGTTTTCTTAGCTGGCTCAGTTGCAGTAGCAACAGATTTACCGTAGATTTCATTGAAGTCTACTAATTCAATCATTGCTTTTTCTGCGTTATCACCCGGACGAATACCGAGTTTCAAAATACGAGTGTAACCACCCGGACGTGAAGCAACTTTAGGACCTACAACAGTAAAAAGTTCTTTCACAGCAGCTTTGTCTTGTAACTCAGCAAATACTAAGCGGTGATTGTGACTGATCTGTGTTGCAGAATCATTCTTTTTAGTCTTAGTAATCAATGGCTCAACATAAGTTCTTAATGCTTTAGCTTTTGCTAAAGTAGTAACAATACGCTTATGCGTGATTAATTGGCTTGCAAGGTTTTGCAATAACGCTACTCTGTGTGCCTTCTTACGGCCTAGGTTGTTGATTTTGTCTCCGTGACGCATGACATTTAAGTTTTAACTCCACACCGTGTCAGGATTTGTGGAGGGTGCCGATTCTAAAATGATAGAAGCAGCGTGAATAATTAATTATCTAAATTATCTAAACCAAGTTTTCCAAGATCCATACCGAAGCTTAGACCTCTTTCTGTTAATACTTGTTCAATTTCTGATAAAGACTTTTGACCAAAGTTTCTAAACTTCATCAAATCTTCTTGCTCGTACTGTACCAATTCGCTCAAACTGTTGATTTTAGCAGCTTTTAAGCAATTGAATGCACGTACAGAAAGATCTAAATCTTCTAGAGGAGTCTTCAATACTTTACGCAATTGTAAAACGTGCTCATCTACAACATCTTCTTTCTTATCTTCTTTGTTATCAAAAGTGATGTTTTCATCAGTAATGATCATCAAATGTTGAATAAGAATAC
>JBMLPQ010000077.1:0-3580 GCA_049242025.1 Sediminibacterium sp. | reverse complement strand
GCTGCATTAAGACCAGTAACGGATTGGGCACATTATAATCATGGCTATACAGCCAATATTTTAAATGAACCTGTTCAAGATTCTATTGCTTATGCAAAATCATCTCCCATCAATTTTGCGGCTGGTTTAAAAAATCATTTATTGATTTGTCATGGCATGGTAGATGTGAATGTGCATTTTCAAGATGTGGTGCGGCTTTCACAAAAACTGATTGAACTCAAAAAAGACAACTGGGAACTCGCGGTATATCCAATGGAAGACCATGGCTTTGTAGAGCCCAGTAGTTGGACCGATGAGTATAAGAGGATTTTGAAATTGTTTGAAGAGAAACTAAAACCCTAATTCATTCGTGTTACTTAATCGTAAACAGAAGGTTATTATAATGTAAACCTTTCATTATCAAATAGTTAAACAGAGCCGCTTTTATAGCGGCTCTGTTTATTGCAGTATACATTCGCGCTTGAACAAAACAATACTGCATTATGAAAAATTTTTTACAAAAGACTTTTGGATTGCTTGCGCTGATTTTAGTGATGATGCAACCTCAGTTTGTTCATGCACAAACAACCACAGACCTGATTGGTACCGTACTAAATGAAAAAGGAGATCCGCTTTCAGGGGTAACTGTATTACTACAAACGAATAGTGCAGCCAATCAAAGAGTAACTACCAATGAAAAGGGCGTTTACAGCTTTAAGCAATTAACCATTGGTGCTAAATACATTGTGAAATTTTCTAATGTAGGATTTACCGATCAAACACAATCCATCACCATTAATAAGACTGGAAACAATATTGTTACCCGAATGAATTCAACGGCCGGGGAATTGAATGAAGTGGTTGTAACTGCTTTAGGAATTAAGAAACAAGAAAAAGCATTGGGCTATTCTGCACAAACCATGAAAGAGAGTGATGTGCTAGATGCCCGTTCTAATAACTGGGTAAGTTCCTTATCAGGAAAAGTAGCAGGATTAAATTTATACTCTGCTGGTTCTGGTCCTGGTGGATCGGTAAGGGTTTCACTTAGAGGCGATGCTTCTATGAATCCTGATGGAAACAATGCATTGATAGTATTAGACGGAGTACCAATGAATGGTGGAGGTACTAGTTCTGGTGTAGGAAATGCTTATGGTGCAGGTTCGGGATCAGATGTACCCGTAGACTTTGGGAATGGTATTTCTGATATTAACCCCGATGATATTGAAAGTATTACAGTGTTAAAAGGACCCGGTGCAACTGCATTATATGGAAGTAGAGCAGCGAACGGTGCATTATTAATTACCACTAAATCTGGTGCAAGAAAAGACAAGGGCATAGGTGTTTCATTCAATTCGAACGTGAGCATGAACACTGTGTTAAGATGGCCAGATTATCAATACGAATATGGTCAAGGTACTGGCAGAGCTTTGAATGCAGCAGGTGAAAAATATTATAGCTATGGTGCTTCTGCTGATGGAGGAAGTACTAGTGGAACCAGTAGCGCATTTGGTCCAAGATTTAATGGTCAACAATATTTTCAATATGATCCAAATGTTGAAGGACAGTCTGCAACAAGATTACCTTGGGTAGCGCAGCCCAATAATATCAAGGGTTTTTGGAGAACCGGTTCTACCATCACCAATAATATTTCTTTAGAGAGTGGCAATGAAAACGGATCGGTTAGGGCTTCATTAACCCATTCAAAAAATGAATGGATCATGCCCAATACCGGATTTGAAAGAATGACTGCCGCTTTAAGTGTGAGTCAAAAAGTTTCTGAGAAATTAAAGTTTGTTGCCAAAGTAAACTACACCAATAAGAGCAGCGATAATTTACCCGCTACTGGTTACAATAACCAGTCAATTGCTTATTTCATGATTTTCCAAAATCCGAATGTAGACTTGAGTTGGTACAGACCTATTTGGAGAAAAGGACAGGAGCAGGTTGATCAAGTACACCCGTTCAGTAGTTTTATAGACAATCCATATTTGATTGCATATGAAATGACCAATGGGGTAAAGAGCAATGCCTTCTTAGCAAATATGGCAGCGACTTATACCATCAATAAAAAGTTTGATTTAATGCTTCGCTCTGGTATTGATTTATCTAGCGAAATAAGAAAGCAACAAAGACCCTATTCTTCTGCCAACTATTTAAGGGGTTTTTATAAAGAGCAAAATATTCAGGATTACGAAATCAATAGCGACTTCTTATTGTCTTATAAAGACAAAATTGGATCAGATATTAATGTAACGGCTTCAGTTGGAGGAAATGCCATGAGTGCCAATTACAATAGAATGGATGCAAGTGTAATTGGATTAGTGATACCGGGTGTTTATATGTTAAGCAATGGAGTGGGTACACCTGAAGTAGTGAATATTGCCAGAAACAAAAGAGTGAACTCTTTATATGGAACGGCATCTTTTTCTTACAAAAACAAATGGTTTGTTGATGTAACAGGAAGAAACGATTGGTCGAGTACATTGCCAGTTCAAAACAATTCTTTCTTTTATCCTTCAATTAATACCAGCATCATTTTAAGTGATATTTTAAGATTACCTGCCGCTGTATCATTTGCAAAAGTTCGTTTATCAGCAGCCCAAGTAGGTAATGATACCGATCCTTATAAAACCAGCAAATACTATGGTACCAGCCCATTCCCAGGTTCTGGCTCGGTTCCTACATTGTTACATAACGTAAACTTTAAACCAGAAATTTCTACCAACTACGAAGCGGGTTTAGATATCCGATTATTCAAGAGCAGATTGAATTTGGATTTAACCGTTTACAGCAATACCACCCGCAACCAAATCTTAGAAGTACCAATGGATCCAACAACAGGCTATGCAAGAGCGGTATTAAATGCAGGATCTGTAAGAAACCAGGGTATTGAAGTGGTCTTAACTGGAAATATTATCAAAAACAAAAACTTTAGTTGGAATACCATTTTAACCTGGGCTAAAAATCAAAACCGTGTGATGGAATTGGCTGAAGGAATGGAAGGAAAACAAGATATTGGTTATGGCGGTAATGCAACCATTCAAGCAAGAGTAGGCGGTACTACAGGCGATATTTATGGTTTTGGTTTCTTACGTTCTCCGGATGGACAAATTGTTTACAATGCAACTGGTTTACCAGCTCGTCCACAAGAAATTCAATACATCGGTTCTGCTTATGCAGATTGGAAAGGGGGTATCAGAAATGAATTCACTTTTAACAATTTCAGATTTAGTTTTTTAATAGATGGACAATTGGGTGGAATGATTTATTCTCAAAGCCATCACAAAATGATGGAGCAGGGTAAATTGAAAGCAACATTAGCTGGTCGTGAAGAAAATTTCATTATCGGAGCTGGTGTTGTACAAAATCCTGACAAGTCTTATTCACCTAATACTAGAAAAGTATTACCAGTTGAATATTATGGAGATTATTACAGAAGAGCGAACGTTGAATCAAACAGTTTTGATGCTTCTTATTTAAAATTGCGTGAAGCAAGATTAGAGTATAATTTCCCTAAATCAATATTGGGCAAATCATTCTTTAAGCAATTAAGTGTTGCCCTTTATGGTAGAGACTTATTGATGATTACCAGCTTCCCCAT